>CAZBXR010000011.1:12344-41741 GCA_964496145.1 uncultured Chthonomonas sp.
CTGGGACGCATTTTTGATCTCCACAGGTCGAAAGCAGAGAATTGGCTCATTCCAAAAGAATTTGAGAGCATGTCTAAGAAACATCCAGAAATGAAAAAATATTTGGACCTTGCTCTGGGCCAGAGTACAGAGATGAAACTGCGGCTCTCGAAAGATGGAAAGGTCCTGTCTGGCATTGGGTTCTTTCCGGCGGAAAGGCAATAGAGTTTCCAAAGAGCACTCCCGGTTGGGCATGGGCCATGAAGCCGCTTTAAATGGCCGTTTTCGTCTAACTCCCACGCGGGTAAAGTCCAGGCTATGCACGTCCTTCTCATGGGTTTGGTGCTCTCGGTTTCAGATCGCGGGGGAGCCCTGAATGAACTGGCGACCCGCCATGCGAAGGCTTCCAAGCCGCCGGTGGATTCGGCGGCATTGTCGACCCTCAACACAAGCGTCCTCGATCTCATTGACCAGGGAGTGGTGAAGCAACCCCACGAGTTCCGGCTCGCCGCTCAGCTCTTCACCGATTTCCGATTTAGGTTCAATATCACCCGGGTTCGGCACGAACTCATCCTCGCCGGGTTGGCTCAAGACCCGACGATCGCGCCAGAGACGATTGCGAAAACCTGGGACGCATTTTTGATCTCCACAGGTCGAAAGCAGAGAATTGGCTCATTCCAATTCCCCGGCGATAAGTTTCTTGTCGAGGAAGCGCCAAAGTCGATCACGTTCGTGTTTCGCCAACCGGTCGAAGCCCGAGCGGCCGTCGCCAAAAAGAGCTCCAACGCGGAGATCGCCAAGATCGTGGCGGACGATCAGGCCGTGCGCAGCGGAGATTGGAGCAAGTTCACGCGCGAGGATATCGAGGCCATGGCGAAGGGGGATGAGAGGAGAAAAGCCCGAATCTTGCAACTGCTCAAGAGCGGGAAAGTGGTGACCCTCCAAGATTTCGCCAACGCATCGCTCGTTTTGCAACACGGCTCCGGGTGGGAGGACTATGTCCTCGCCCACGAATTGTCGATTTGCTCTCTCTTGCTCGGGGGGAAGAAGGCGGCGTGGCTCGCGGCCGCTACCTATGATCGGCTTCTGGGGTCGGCAGGATATCCCCAGCGATTCGGAACCCAATACTCTAGCGATGGGTCAGGTCCTCTTCTTTTTGACCCGGTCGATCCCCGTGGAATCAACGACGCGATGCGCGCGGCCATGAACTGTCCGACTCTGCAAGAAGCCATGAATCGGAAGTTTGATTGATCGGCGGAGAATGTGACTCGACCTCAGGGAGGTCGAGTCACTAGGTCGGTTGGATTACTGGCGCAGCCAGATAAACGATTTCAAGGTTCCAGTCGTGGTCACGCCGTAGCCGATGATGTTTCCGTCTTCATCCACATCGGTCGCTCGGCTGGTGAGCATATCGAACGGGAGAAGGCTGTGCAGATCAATATAATCTCTGTTGGGGCCTATCCAGGCGACTGCGTGTGAGTGGATCGGGTTCCCGATGGCGTTGGTGGTGTTGCCATAGCCGACAATCGTGTCGCCTTGGATGGCCAACGCAAAGGAGTGTCGGTAAGGATTCGGGAGGTTGGTGAAAGAATCGGCAGATCCTGTCCAATAACCTGCTGAGTAGAAGCGGATTTCTCGCGGTCGCGCCTCGCGTCGGACTCTGACATTGGAGCCATAGTAACCGATCTGAATCTCTCCATCGGTATCGGTCGCCACGGAATCATCCATGAAGCGGGCATGCAAACTGGTCGCAGAGTTTCGGGTGCCGCTCCAGAAGCATGCGGTGGAACCTTTGCCGCCGAGTTCCACTCCGGTCTGAAGTCCGCCGCCCACCCCGTACACGAGGGCCTTCTTTCCCAGGTCTTCCACATCACCGGTCTGTAGGTCCCAGACCAAAGCGTGCTGCGCGCCCAAGCCCCGTTCGGGGTCGCCTTCGGTGCCATAGCCTACAGCTTGAATGCCATCGGTGTTGTTTACACGTCCGACGATCGAATCGAATGGCGTCTCTAGGATGGAGGCGACTGAGCCGTCCCAGATCACTGGCCACTGGTTGAGTGAAGCGGTTCCTGCGAACCCAACGCTGATTTGCCCACTTCGACCGTTGACTCCGGAAAAAGTAGCACCGGCGGGGTTCATATCCAGCATTCCGGCGGCGGTCCACAGGGCGGCGTGGTTGCCCATCGTTCCTCCTACGACACCATTTGAGATGGTGTTGGCGTATCCACCAGAACTCACTTCTTGAACGGTGTAGGTCTGGGCTTGTGAGGCGGTGGCGATGAGAGCTGTGGCGATAATTCCGAGTAGTCGGGCGTTCATATTTTTCTCCAAGATCGATGGGATCAATGCTAAGAGAATCCAAAGCCGGCCTGTGATACATCAGGACAAGTTTTTTGTTCACCGCCGTGGAAATGTTGGCGAGCGTACGGGGTTGCAGATACAATGAACTATGCTTGCCTTTGCGGTTTCGGCCCTTCTCCTCGCCCCTGCGCCGGTCCAAACGGGACTCGATGTGTGGAGAGACCAGCAGTTTTCGAGTCTTCGAGGGAAGCAAGTCGGGCTTATCACGAATCCTACGGGTGTCGATTCTGAGCTGCGGGCAAACGTCGACCTTATGCTGAAGGCAGGGGTCAAAGTCGTCGCTTTGTTTGGTCCTGAACACGGTGTTCGTGGAGGCACCCCGGCCGGGGTAAAGATCGACAATGCGACCGATCCCGAGACGGGAATCCCTGAGTTTTCTCTCTATGGCAGCACCCGTCGACCGACCGCCGCGATGCTCAAGAACGTGGATGTGCTCGTTTTTGATATTCAAGACATCGGATCGCGAAGCTACACCTATATTGCGACTCTAGGCGCCTGCATGGAATCTGCCGCAGAGTTCAAAAAGCCAATCTATGTGATCGACCGTCCCAACCCGATCGGGGGCGACCGCATCGAGGGCAACCTGGCAGAGCCCGCCTATCAGTCGTTTGTTTCGCCGTTTGCGATCCCCTATTGTCATGGTCTCACGATCGGCGAGCTCGCGCAGATGATCAAGGGAGAGAAGTGGAGCCGGGCCGGGGAGGCAGAACTGCATGTGGTGAAAATGAAAGGTTGGCGCAGGTCGATGACGTGGGCCGAAACAGGGCTCCCTTGGGTGGCGACATCGCCCCACATTCCCCATCCCGAAACCTCCGCCTTCTATGCGGCCACCGGCATCATCGGCGAGCTTCAGTCGGTCTCGATCGGAGTCGGCTACACCTCGCCTTTCGAACTCGCGGGTGCTCCGGGACTCTCGGCCCGGGCCTTAGCGAAGGACCTCAATGCTCGAAACATGCCTGGGGTCACATTCCGCTCCACGTGGTGGACCCCCTACTACGCCGCGTTTAAGGGGGAGAGTTGTGCTGGAGTCCAAGTCCACCTCACGTCCCCGAGCAAAGCGCCGCTCACTAGGGTGAATTTCGAGCTGATGGATGCGATTCGCGCGCAAAAGCCAGACTTTGACTTCTTTGTCGGCGGCCGAGCCAGCATGTTCGACAAGGTCTCCGGCACGGCCTCCATCAGGACCGGCTTCCTGAATGGAAAGTCCGCTGTTTCTATGTGGGAGGAGTGGAACAAGGGCGCAGAAGTGTTTCGCAAGTCCCGCGCCAAGTACTTGCTGTACTAACCCTTGTCCGGGGCCACGGGTTCAATATGGCCATTCTGATAATGCGTGGTTAATGGGCGTCCGCCATAGTGGAGGCGGCCCAAATTGGGCCGTTTGTGGAACGACGCAATATGAATCAGAACGTTTGGAAAGTGTTGTGGGCAGTCATCGGAGTGATGGCTGTACTGTTTTTGGCCGGGTGTGGAGGAGGCGGAACATCCTCGCCGACTGGCTCGGGTTTACCGCCCTTTATTGCGGGCAGCGTGACCGAATCCGACCGCACACGTGCAATCTCTGAGGTGACAGAGTTCTACAAAACGGTCGCAGGCCAGACAGATGCTGTTCAGCAGGTCATCAATTTCATGAAGACCAAACCAGAGTTCGTCACCGCCGAAAAGAGCAAGAGTGGTGACGCCATTGGTTGGTTCAAAGACGGCGTGATGCATGCTGTCGTGAGGCCCCAGCCGAAACTCGCGGCACGGGGTCGAGGTGACGCCCCTGCCCCGACCAGGGCAGCGACATCAAAGAAAACGCGGTCTTTGCCAGGGGCCAACACGGCCTATCTCATCGATGTTCAAGATACAAGGAAAACCAGCATCGTTTCCACAATTGATCCGACCCTCACCGCTCGAGGCTACGACACCGTCGTGCTTGACGGGGCAGTCGGCGATTTTGCTCAAATTCAGAACGCCGGGGTGCTTTATCTTCAAACAACAACCGTCGTCTCCCAAGATAAGAATGAGGACGAGAGAATATGGTATGTGACGGCGACCCCGAACACGGAAGGAAATCGCGCCCTCTATCAAGTGGAGTTTGAAGTCGGTGAGATGTCCGTTTGCACGGTCAAAGTCGAATCCGACGGCGAAGAGAGCGTATACGCCGAGCGAATCATGGTGAGCGATCGATTTCTTGCAAACTCCGGAATGTCCTTTAGTACCAGAGGCATATGGATCAACGATGTCGCCTATGGCGGAGCGGATTTGATGAATGTCACCGCATTTCAGTTCGAGGGGTTGTCGTCTTACTGGAGTTGGAGCGGACAATTCTATCAGGAACACGCCGACGAGACCTCGCGATTCGTTTTTGCCCGGCTCCTGGGCACCCCAGTGAAGGACACGGACGATTTCTACCCTTACAAAGTCGGCGAAGTGCAGAGTGAGATCGGGACCACCGCACGACTGGACGGATCAGGAAACATCAATAAGTCCTCGATTGATCCGACTTCCACTTTTTCGGGATACAGTTCTGACCAGGGTGTCACCACTGACCTCACGATGATCCCCTCGATTCGAGCGGTTATTTTAGATAAGACAGAGAATAAGATGGAAATCGAAGGGTTTTTCGGCAGCGAGTCTGGCGCGATCACGATCGACGGCAGTACGCTGAACCTTCTTCAGTGGACCCCTACCAAGGTGACCGTCGAAGCGCCCTCTGCAACCAAGGGTGCGATTGTCGTGCGCTCCCTGGGCGGAGCGTCTGCTTCGGGCCAGTTGCTCAGCAAACGATTTGAATGGGAAGACCTTGCTCTCAAAATCGACCCGGAAGAAATCGCCCTGAGTAAAAACGAGTCAAGGCCGTTTGCTGTCCTTGCCACGTCAGGCACATTCCCCGATGGAGCTACCTTTAAGTGGACCCTCGATGGGGAGGGGACGATTAACGGAACGACGACCGTGAACGGCACAGCAGGTTCAGTGACTTTTCAGGCTCCCGATGTGGAGGGCGAGACCATTCTCAGCGTCGAGGTTTTCTCTGCGGGCGGCAGCAAACTCGGAGTGGCGTACGCAAGGATCAACTACGGTGACAACCGTATCTCGTACAAGGCAACGGGCGTAACGAACTACCCGAATCTGAATGGAGAATACGCGTTCGCCGATGGCCGAGGCGATCTCTTCAAGTCTGCCACGCTCGATGAATATCAGTTCAACTACAACTGGGACAATGTCAATGACTTTCCGAGGGTCGTGATCGGCCTCAATGTCCCCAAGAACACTGTGCTCGCCGCGGGCCAAACCTACGAATGGCAGACTGGCGTCGATGTTGGATACTACTTTGGGACGACTCAAAGCCTCACGGACCCGACATTGGACGGCAACATCTTGCTCTATGGATCTCAAGGGAGTCTGACGATCACGTCAGCCACCACGAATCTGAACGGAAGCCAGACCATTGCGTATACGTTCCAGGTTTTGAACGGATCGGAGGTCGTAGCGGGCGGCTCGGGCACCATCGTCGTCACCTCCGCAAACCCCTAGGCGTGACATCCGGCCCCTCCTTCCGATATCGGAAGGAGGGGTTCGTCGTTTGGGGTGCCACGCCGGCGCAGGGTCGTCACGATGTTCTCTGCCCCAGCACCGGCGAGCTATTGAGCGATGAAGCGATAACCGACGCCGGTCTCTGTGCGGATGAGGCGCGAACCCGCCGCGCGGTCGATCTTTTGTCGAAGATTGGCCATGTGAACTCTCAGCGTATGGCTTGAATCCTCGTACGCGTACCCCCAGACTTCGTTCAGGAGCTGCTTTTGGGTCACCACTCGCCCTTCGTTTTGGGCGAGAATGACCAGGAGCCGAAACTCAATCGGAGTGAGCAAAATCTCGGTGCCACCCACCGTTACCCGGCGCCCTACGACATCGATTCTCAGGCTTCCGAGGTCGAGCACAGCATCTTCTTGGTTTCGGTTGCGGTGCCTCAGACTCACCCGAATTCGGGCGAACAGCTCTACTGTCGAGAAAGGCTTTGTAAGGTAATCGTCCGCTCCGTGGTCCAAGGCGGCCACTTTGTCCCGCTCTTGCCCACGGGCACTTAAGACAATAATGGGAGTCGTGCTCCAAGAACGAATCTCGGTGATGACGGCCAACCCATCCTCGTCGGGGAGACCCAGGTCGAGCAGAATCACGTCCGGATTTCCCTGGGCGGCGAGTTGGATGCCTTGTCGGGCGGTATCCGCCTCGATCCACTCAATGTCTTGGTCCAAAAAGCTCGCCTTGAGAAAGCGGCGAATGGGCGCCTCGTCCTCGATGATGAGAATCTTCATGGGTTTAGAGGCACCTCCCATCGAATCTCGGCCCCTTTCTCTACGGGCACTGCCCAAATCGAGCCGTCGTGAGCCTCAATCGCAGCCTTGCAGATAGCCAAACCGAGCCCGAATCCAGATGTCCCCTTTCGGTTAAACGGCTCAAACGCCGTTTGCAGCATTTCAGCCTCGATTCCGGGTCCATCATCCAGCACCGAAACCCACAACTTCTGGTCGGTCGTGCCGAACGAGATGGTTACTTTGCAGTCCCTTCCCGCGTAACGAGCGCAGTTCTCAAGAAGATTCACCATCACTTGTTCCACCAGTACCCCATCCACATGGACAGGCGGGCAAGAGGGCGGTTCTTTGACCTCGACCGTCGCCGTGAACAGGTTAGCCGTCCGATCGATCGCGTTGTGAATCAAGTCCTCAATGCTCTCCCAGTCGCGCTGCAAGGATATGATGCCCTGCACCCGCGTCATATCGAGCAAGTTGCGAATGAGTCTTGCCATCCGCTGACTTTCTTCGATGACGATCTTCGCGAGGACTCGGTCCTCTTCCGAGAGTTGATCTCGATTCAAGAGAGCCGTGGCGGAGCCCTCGATACTGGCGAGGGGAGTTCGAAGGTCATGCGAGACCGCGCTGAGCAGATTGCTTCGCATGGTCTCCGCTTCTGCGCGCAGGGCCTTCTCTTGGGCTTGCTTTGCAAACTGCGCTCGCTCGAGAGAATTCGCCAGTTGGTTCGCCACGGCATCCACGTAGTGTCTTTGGCTCATCGTGAGGCTCGCAGCCTGACAATCTATGGCGAGCACCCCGACCGTGAACTCGGATCCGTTGAGCGGGACGTACAGGCCGCGAGCCCCGCTCAGAGTTTCCGTTCCCGCTCCAGCGGCCTCGCCGTGGTGGAGAACCCAATCGGCAACCGCCTGCTCGTGGTCCTCAGTTTCAAACCCGAGACTAGACTCAGACAGCACACCCATGGCCCCTTCTTTCACCGAGTACACAGCCACCGGGCGCCCGAGAGCGGTCTGGAGGTGACTCACCACAGCATTCGCCATTTCCAGTTGCTTGCGACTTTCCGAGAGTTGTTTGGTCACCTCATAGAGCGAGGCCGTTCGGCGCTCTCTCTCGGCGAGGGCTTCAGAGTTCTCACGGAGGCGCAGGTTCAGTGCGCTGAGCAGTAGGCTGACCGCGAGCATCACCCCAAACGAAATGGAGTACCGAAAATCGGCTACGGCAAAGGTGAACCGCGGTTCGATGAAGCAAAAATTGAGAAGCATGACGCTGAAAACAGCGGCGATCGCGGACTCTCTCAGCCCCCTGCGCATCGAGACCAATACGGACGCCACGACAAAGAGCATCGTGATGTTCGTGAGCTGGATGGGGCTATAGATGAGAAGCCCAAACAGGGCGCAAATTCCTGGGAAAGCAAGCGCCTCAAGTACTCCCGTCCACGAGATGGGGACAGGTTTTGGACGTCGAATCAGCTGGGTGCCAGCCTCTTCTGCGCCCGTGATCACGAGGACATCAATGTCGCCGCTGGCCCGAACGGTGGCGTCTACAACGCTCCCGAAGAGAAGCTCGCGCCACTGGGGGCGCACAGGCTTGCCCATGACAATCGTGGTTGCGTTTTCGGCTCTTGCAAACCGGACGAGTTCGGAGACGATATCCTGGTTCGAAAGCGAGACCGTCCGGGCTCCTAATTCTTCGGCCAAGCGCAGGGCATAGTCCAACTGCTGCCTCATCGCGTCGTTTGACCGAGCTTGCCGCGAAGATTCCACCGTGACGGCAATCAACTCGGCATGAAGACTGGTCGCCAGGCGTTTTGCCGCCCGAACCACTCTCGGAGCCATTCGATTGGGCGCGAGACAGACGACGATCCGATCGGTGACGTGCCAGGGTTCTCGTTCCGGGGTTCGCGACTTTTCGTCTAGAATGGCGCGGTCAACCTGCTGGGCAGTATGACGCAGGGCCAGCTCACGAAGAGCCAGGAGATTGGTTCGCTTGAAGAACCCCGAAAGAGCTTGATCTACTTTATCGGGCCGATAGACCTTTCCATCTCTGAGTCTTTGGTGAAGTTGTTCGGGTGGCAAGTCGACGAGCTCAATCTCATCGGCAGATTCTATAAAGGCGTCGGGAATGGTTTCGTTTACGAAAACATGGGTGATCTGGGCGACCACGTCTCGCAGGCTCTCAATGTGCTGGATATTGACAGTCGTGAGAACGTTGATGCCTGCTTGCAGGCACTCCTCGACATCTTGCCAACGTTTCGAGTGACGAAACCCCTCGGGGTTTGAATGCGCAAGTTCATCGACAAGGAGGTACTTCGGCTTTCGGCGGATCGCCTCATCTAGGTCGAAATCTCTTAGCTCGATGCCGCGATGAACCAGAACCTTTGGGGGGAGGATGTTGAGGCCCTCTAGAAGCGATTCGGTTTCCTCGCGGCCGTGGGGTTCCACGTACCCGACCAGCACATCTTCGTGTCGGCCAGCAAGTTCACGGGCCTCAGACAACATGCTGTAGGTCTTCCCGACCCCAGCAGCCATCCCAAGGAAGACCTTGAGCCGCCCTCGCTTCTGAAGCGCCTGGTCTTCCTTAAATTTCGAAAGTGGATCGCCTGAGGTCATCGTATTCGAGGGGGAGAGTGCTCCCAACTAGAAGCATATTCCAAAACCTGTACATCGCAAATCAGTTTAGAGAGTTCTTCCGCAAGTTTCTCGTTCCACGCGCCCCCGTGTCCTTCCTCGAAACCTAAGCACCCAGGACCCTCGAAAATGAGGATGGCCACGCTGGTAGAAGCGTGGCATTCGACGTCCACCGCAATGGCTGCGGCAACTTGTTGGGGTGACCATGGTTTGGAATCAAACAGCGTGAGGATGTCCACGGAGTTTCGAGATGAAAACTCTCGAAAACTGTCCCGTTCTGCTTCGTTCGCCGCAAGGCACAAGCACAGATGGAACCATTCGGCCCGCCATAACCGGACGAGAGTACTTTCGACCTCTCGGATGGGCCTGGGCAGAAGGGCGATGACCCGGGGTTTCACCATGACTAATTCTTCATCTCATCAAGGGCAAGATTCAGGAGGACGACGTTGACCACCGGCTCTCCCAAGAGTCCAAACGTTCTTCCAGTCGTTTGTTGTGCAACCAGCTTTCGAACTTCTTCGATAGGGAGGGATCGGGCTTTTGCGACTCGGCCCACCTGATACAGCGCTGCTTCAACCGAAATGTGCGGATCCAGCCCACTTCCACTCGCAGTCACTAGGTCTGTCGGGACCGGTGCCGTGTTCGAAGGGTCGGCCTCACGCAAGGCTTTCACTCGATCCGCGATGGCCCCGGGGGCTTTCTCATCACCCACCAACGCGGGGTTGGTGGGGCCAAGGTTGCTCGCGGCCGAGGAGGAAGCATTGTAAGGGGTCGGACCGGTTGCGGAGGGCCTACTCCAGAAGTAGCCGGGACTCGTGAACGCCTGGCCCACCCGCTCTGATCCGCGAATCTTTCCATCTTTGACAATAAGCGAGCCGTTCGCTTGCTTGGGAAGCATCGCTTGAGAGATTCCCGTGACAAGAAGTGGGTACGCCAGACCCGTAACGAGGGTGAGAGCAACGAAGAGTCGGATTGCGACGATGAGTTCTTTCATTAGAAAAATCCTCCGATGAGGAGGTCGATGACTTTGATGCCGATGAACGGGACGATAAGTCCGCCAAGTCCATAGACAAGCAGGTTCTTCTTCAGGAGCTGATCTGCCGAAACAGCCTGATACTTCACGCCCTTCAAGGCGAGAGGAATCAGAACCACGATGATCAATGCGTTGAAAATGACCGCACTGAGGATCGCGCTCTCCGGTGTGGCGAGGCGCATAACGTTCAGAACACCCAACTGCGGATAAGTGGCCGCAAAAGCCGCAGGGATGATCGCGAAGTACTTCGCGATATCGTTGGCGATGCTGAAAGTCGTGAGAGAACCCCGCGTCATGAGGAGTTGCTTGCCCGTCTCCACGATCTCAATGAGCTTCGTGGGGTTGCTGTCCAAGTCCACCATGTTTCCGGCTTCTTTGGCAGCTTGAGTCCCCGAGTTCATGGCCACCGCGACATCTGCCTGAGCGAGGGCGGGAGCGTCGTTTGTCCCGTCGCCGGTCATGGCCACGAGTCGTCCACCTTCCTGATACTCCTTGATGAGCTTCATTTTCGCCTCGGGAGTGGCTTCGGCGAGAAAGTCATCGACACCGGCTTCCGCCGCAATTGCCGCCGCCGTAAGAGGGTTGTCTCCGGTGATCATCACCGTTTTGATTCCCATGCGTCGGAGCTCGGCAAATCGCTCGCGGATGCCGCCCTTGACGATGTCCTTCAGGTACACGGTCCCGAGGACGCGGTCATTTTCTGCCACGACGAGAGGAGTTCCACCCGCTTTGGAGATCTCCTCCACCTTGCTCTGGACCCCGGCAGGGAAGGCCCCGCCGTTGGCCTCCACCCACTTTCGGATGGAATCTTGGGCCCCTTTTCGAATCTGAAGACCGTCAAGGTCGACCCCTGACATTCGAGTTTGAGCCGTGAATGGCACGAAGTGCTCTCCGGCGACCTCGCGGCCTCTCAGTCCGTACTTCTCCTTTGCCAAAACCACGATGCTTCGTCCTTCGGGGGTTTCGTCGGCAAGGCTGGAGAGTTGGGCCTTCTCGGCAAACTCTTGTTCGGAGATGCCGGGGGCAGGGATGAACTCAGAAGCTTGGCGGTTGCCAAGAGTAATGGTTCCGGTCTTATCGAGCAGGAGTACATCGATGTCACCGGCAGCCTCTACGGCCCGCCCGCTAGTGGCGATGACGTTCTTCCGAAGGAGTCGATCCATTCCCGCGATGCCAATGGCACTCAGGAGTCCGCCGATGGTGGTGGGGATGAGGCAAACCAGCAGAGCCGTAATGACCGTGACCGTGATGGGCTTGCCGCTCCCGCTGGACTCCACGGCATATTGCGAGAAGGGAAGCAAGGTGACGCACGCGAGCAGGAAGATGATCGTGAGGGCGGCGAGTAAGATGCTCAAGGCGATCTCGTTCGGGGTTTTTTGCCGTTTGGCTCCCTCGACCATGCCGATCATTCGATCCAAGAAACTCTCGCCGGGATTCGCTGTGATCTTCACGACGATCCAGTCGCTGAGGACTCGAGTTCCGCCCGTCACTGCACTTCGGTCGCCTCCCGATTCTCGGATCACGGGGGCGGATTCGCCGGTGATAGCGCTCTCGTCCACGGTGGCAACGCCCTCGATGACTTCGCCGTCTCCGGGAATGGGGTCTCCAGCCACCACGAGCACGTAGTCATCCTTTCGTAGCTGCGAGGCACTGACCTGTTGCCACGACTCTCGATTGGCGATGTCGGTTACTTTTTTGGCCGGCACGTCTTGTTTCGCAGACCGCAAGGCATCGGCTTGGGCTTTGCCTCGCCCTTCTGCCATCGCTTCTGCGAAGTTAGCAAAGAGCACCGTAAACCACAGCGAGACCGAGATGAGGAGGATAAACGAAGGGGCGGCCTCTCCCTGTCCGTTGAGGGCTTGAATGTAAAGGATTGTGGTGAGAATCGAGCCAAGAAAGACCACAAACATGACCTGGTTCTTGATTTGTAGGCGTGGGTCGAGCTTTTTGAAGGCTCCCCAGACTGCACTACGCATCAGTTCTGGCGCAAACATGGATTGTTGATTTGGGTTCATTAACGGACACCTCCCATCTGCAAGTGCTCGACGATGGGGCCGAGGGCAAGCGCAGGGATGAAGGTCAGGGCTCCTACGACCAGGACAATCGTGGCGAGGAGAACGACAAAGAGTGGAGTGTGGGTGGGGAGCGTTCCGGACGAAGCGGGAACAACCCTCTTTCGTGCCAGCGAACCAGCGAGAGCCAGCACGGGCACGATCAGCCAGAAGCGACTCAACCACATGAGGACCCCACCAAGCAGGTTGTGGAACGGAACGTTCGCGGAGAATCCTCCGAATGCAGACCCGTTGTTGTTCGCGATGCTGCTGTAGTTGTAGAGAAGCTGGCTGAACCCGTGGGCTCCGGGATTGCTCATGCTCGATTGGCCGGTCCCGGCGATGAGGCTCGCCGCGGTGCCAATGAGGACAAGGCAGCACGGGATGAGAATGACCAAAGAGGCCATCTTCATCTCAAAGGGCTCAATCTTCTTGCCAAGATACTCCGGAGTTCTTCCGACCATGAGCCCCGCGACGAACACGGTCATGACGGCAAAGATCAACATGCCGTAGAGGCCCGATCCAACTCCTCCGAAAACAACTTCGCCCAATTGCATGAGGATCATGGGCATCATGCCTCCCATCGGAGTGTAGGAGTCATGCATCGAGTTCACCGATCCGTTGCTGGCGGCGGTGGTAGCCACTGCCCACAGGGCAGAGTTTTCGATGCCAAAGCGAGCTTCTTTCCCTTCCCAGTTTGCACTTGTAGTGAGTTGTTGCTTCACAAATGCCGGATTGCCCGATTGTTCGGCCATGACGGTCGGCACGAGAAAGATCGCGAGAAGGAGGCTCATCGCCGCGAACAACGCAAACCCCTGCCTCTTGTCTCGCACCATATGCCCGAACGTAAAGCAAAGGGCGGCCGGGATCAAGAGAATGGCCAACATTTGCATGAAGTTCGACAATGGCGTCGGGTTCTCGATGGGGTGGGCCGAATTGACGCTGTAGTAGCCTCCGCCGTTCGTTCCAAGTTGCTTGATCGCAATCTGCGAAGCGACGGGTCCCACCGCAATGGTCTGCTCGTTGACCGGCTTGCCATCGGCATCTTGAGTTGCTTCGATAAGCTGAGCCTTGGCAGAAGGATTGAAAGTTTGAACGACGCCTTGGCTTACCAAGAATACGCTGAAGACCAAACACAGTGGAAGAAGGACGTGGAGCGTTGCGCGAGTGAGATCCACCCAGGCATTGCCGAGCGTGGACACCTGCTTCGAGCGAAAACCGCGGATGAGCGCGACGAGAACGGCGATGCCTGTCGCTGCGCTCAGGAAGTTTTGTACGCCAAGCCCGAGCATCTGCGTGAGGTAGCTCATCGTGGATTCGCCGCCATACCCCTGCCAGTTGGTGTTGCTGGCAAAGCTGATGGCCGTATTGAACGCCGAGGTGGGCTCAACGGCGGCCATGCCAGAGGGGTTTGCTGGTAGTAAATGCTGAAGCCTTTGCAAGAGGAACACGACAAGCGTCCCGAGTAAGTTGAAAACGATGATGGCAAAGGTGTATGCCTTCCATCCGTGCTCCTTCGTGTCATCGACACCGGACAGGCGATAGATGACGCGCTCTACAGGACCGAATATTCGCGTGCACCAGGTTTGCTCGCCATCGAGGACCTTCGCCATATAGCGCCCCAGCGGAACAGAGAGAACCACCAAAGCAACGAAGAACGCCGCAATTTGAATCCAGCCGCTCATTTAGAACACCTCCGGTTTAAGCAAGGCCACCAAGAGATAAACCAGAAGAGCCACCACCAGGGCGGCAAGCACGACGATCATCGGTCTGTTCCTCCTTTTTGTAACCTATCAAGGCCAAATGCCAGGCCTACCGTGAGCAGGCCCAGGAGGAGAATGCCGATTAGGGATATGAGTTCCATCGCTACTCTCCATCATAGGTCTGGCGTGGAGTAAGAGCGTGTCAAATCTAGTGGGGGCCGCGTCAAGAAAGTGTCAAGACGTTCTTTTGGCCCCCGTGAGAGGGAACTAATTCCGTGGACTTGCCTCCACGCATCCCGATATTCTCTTTGACTCGAGGTTTGACGTCAAACCTGGTGAGGCTGAAGTCGGTGAAGGCACTCATCATGGAGCCGACTTGTCGTGAAGTGCTGATCGCTGTACCTGACGAAGGTTCTTGATCAGGAACCGCATCACCTCTCGCGGCTCCTCTGCATCTTCAAACGCAGACTTTTGTCCTTGAAACTCTTGCAATCCCAAACTCTCGAAGAACAGCTCTTCGCAAACTGACCTGGTGTGCTTCGTTCTCTTCCGCCACTGGTTGACCCACTCCATCACATGCCAAGCCTCGGACCGAAGACCACCGGCCACCAGGATGCCGCACGCCCATTCCATATTGAGTTGGCCCTCCCGACTAGAGCTTCGCGCAAAGGTTAGCTTCAGGGCTTCAACGGCGTAGTCCACTCCCTGCTGGATCTCCTCAGTTCTCGCATAAACGACCCCCAATAGAGAAAGCAAGTTCGGCAAAAGCCGTGCCAGGTTGAACTTCGTTCGAGCTGCGTACGCCATGTCTGCATGTTGCTTGGCTTTATCAATGTCGCCAAAGACGAGCTCGATCACCGCATAGTTTGCTCTGGCGATGACCGCATTCACGCCAAGTGAAAAGTCCTCGGAGTCTCCGTACTTTTCTAGGTAGGCGTCGTAGAGGACTCGGGCTTCGGAGACTCGCCCTAGGTGCCATAAGTAGGCGGCTTCTGTCACCCGACAAATCTCTGCGCGGTCGGTCTCCCCGCCCTTGAGAGCGAACTCTAGCGCCTTGCCGATGGAAGATATGGCTTGCTCCCAATCTCGAATTTGAAACATGCAGAAGGAGTAGTGCATCCATGTGGATGACGCCCGTAACGGTGTCATCGCGCAGGGAAACAGGGACTGACAAATCTCGATGACCTTGTCTGAGTCGTAAAGGCTGGCGTATGCAGAAAGTCGTGCGGATTGGACCTCCACCCAAATGGGGCTCCTCTCTTCAAGGTGGCCTAGAATGGCCTCCAAAATTTGGAGTTGCAATGTGGGTACGGACTGCATTTGGAACTGGACTTCTGGGGTTGTGAGTAGCCCGGCCAGGGAATCGGCGTGACGATCTACGTTTTCAAGCAGCGCGCTTCCAAGGAGTTGAGCATGACCCGGGAGAAACTCGATGCGTCCACCGAGAGGTTTCTCAAGGCTGCGCGCGTAGTTCGTGAGGTTTTCAATGATGGCCTTCGCGTCGTCCCGTTCTTGTTCTTGAACCGCCCGTTTGATTCTTCGAAGTGCGACGTCAATCTCTCCACGCGCATCGCCTGCGTCGAGGAATCTTTCGCAGACCTCCGGGTCGAGGTCTCCTCGGTCGAGCATGATCTGCCAAGCAAAGTCCACCGCATCCCAATCTTGGGTTTGCACGGCGTATTGCATGAGCTGACGTATGGATTTCCGGCACGTTCTATCCCAGTTTTGGAGTATGCCGGCGGTGTCTAGGTCTGAATACTCTCTCCAGGCGGTGCCTCGAAGAGATTCGGAGTGCATTTTCAGCGTCTCAAACTGAAGTTTCGAGTCGACTTCGTCAAGCGCTTCGCGAAGACGCTCTTCTATTTCGACCAAGTCGAGTCGAATAGTGGTCCCCAGAAGTCTGATGTGATTTCGGTCGGCAATGACAGAGTCGCCGATGAGCGCTCGCAATCGTGTGAGCGAGACGCGCAGCCGATTCGCCGCCACCTCGTTCGGTTCACCGGGCCAAAGAGCTCGCGCCATCTTCGTCCGGCTCACGCTGGCCCCTTCAAGAAGCCCCAAGAAGAGAATCACACGCCCTAGGCCGCGCATGCTGATGGGTTGCGTCCGGTCGCCGATCCACATCGAGGGCTCTAAGTTCAACTGGACTTCTACCTCGGAGATGCATCGAGTCGGCATGATTCCACGATTATGGCGGAATAATTACGACATGCCTCGATTTGTAATGAGATTGTAATGATAGCCTTGATACGATGATCGTGCAGGTGACCACAAATGAAAAGTTTTTACGTAGTTTCAGTATCTTCGCTCGCGCTCTTCTCAGCGTTCGCATCGGCGCAGATTGGGCCTCGGCCCTATCTGCGCGGGGCAGATAGCCCTTGGGTAGATCTCCTGAATAACGGAAAGTTCTACCTTGAGGATTTTGAGGACGGAACTCTGAACACACCGGGAGCGACCGCCGGTTCAGGGAGTCGAATCCAGAATCCCACCGCAATCACCGATTCGGTGGATGGGGATGACGGAAACTTGGACGGCTTTGGGAAACTCGGACACTCCTACTTTGCGACCGCTTCAACTGGTCACCGTTTCACTTTTAGCAGTGGCACATATGGTGCACTGCCTACACACGCTGGGCTCGTTTGGACGGATGGTCAAGTCGGCGGAACCACTCGGTTTGAAGCGTTTGACGGAAGCGGAGTTTCACTTGGTGTCCTGACGGGCAGCCACACTGACGGGAACTTTGGCGGTGGAACAGGGGAGGACCGGTTCTATGGTTGGATCCACTCGGGCGGAATTGGGAGCATTCTCATGACCCACTCGGGTGGGGGCGGTCTCGAAGTGGATCACCTCCAATACGGGACCGTTCCTGAGCCAGCGACGATGGCCGCGCTGGGGGCTGGCGTTTTGATGATCGCCCGCCGTCGTCAAGCCCGAAAGTAACGGGAGTGACTTCTTCGCATTCCCTCTCCGCGAACAGAAAGTGGAGGGGGAATTTGTTGTTTCAGGACTCGTGATTCTCAAGAATCTCTTTGACCCGAGGTTCGGCGTCTATTTCGTTGAAGCTGATGTCGGTGATAACGCCCGAATCGACCAAAATACGAAGACTAGGCGGATCTTCCATGGCCACAACGAGGAGAGGGACATCTTCTTTAGACCGAGCGTTTGGGTTGGCGCCATGGTTCAGCAAAAACTGAAACATGTCTCTCAGTGGGGCTCGGCCCTCATCTCCACGTGTTCCCAAAAGGGTGTAAAGCAGTGTGTGGAGGATGGGGTCTCGTTCGGGTGAAAGTTTGTTGAGATCGGTGCCGTTCTTTACGAATTGCTCTGCGACCTCGATCTTTCCTTTCATGACGGCTTCCTCCAGCGGCGAGACGCCAAAGGCTCCGGGGAGCGAGGGATCAGCCCCCTTCTCAAGAAGCAATTTCACGATCTCAAGATGATCCTCGTCAATGGCCTCTTGAAGAGGAAGGATGCGCATCGACTTCTGATTGGGATTGCCGCCGTGGTCCAAGATCATTTTGACGTTCTCGATGCGACCTTCTTTCACCGCTGCAGAAAGGGCCGTCAGGCCGAGCCAGCCAGGTTTGTTGACATCTACGCCTTTGTCAAGCCAACCCCTCAGTTTTGAGAGGTTCTCATTGCCGGCGGAGTCGATGAACCTATTTTGAGGAGGAATCTGGCACACGGCCACGGCAAGCAAACCCACGCCGAGGATGATGAGGATGACAAGAACCCAGGTTGGCATATAGGTAAGTTTAGTACGGAGGTCTTCTCAATTGTCGGCGGTTTGGTGCCCCATGAGATGGCGGACGGAGTACATCTGGCCCGTGTGGTACGCGATATGAAAAGCCATGTACTGGAGCGTGTAGCCCCAAGTCCAGTCATCTCGGCCTGGAAGGAAGCTGGTCAGGTCGGGCTTTAGCTCGAGAACGTGGGCTTTGCAGGCTTCATGCACCCGCTGAACTTCTTCGTAAAGAGCCTTGGCCCCGAGGTCAAGCTGGAACGGCTGGTCGACGATCGTGGGGTAGTAGCCGACTGCCTCTGTGGCCAAAGGGCTTGAGAACTCTGGGTGCATCCACCGGATCTCGCCAAACGCGACGTGGGCGGCGAGTTCGCCGACGCTGAGGAGGCGCGGGTGCGGCCGGACCCAGACTTGGTCGTCTTGCAAGCCGTCGAACGCTTCGCTCATTTCCCAAAGCGCAGAATCCAACGGCTTGAGAGCTTCTTCGTGTGTCATGAGCTCATTATAGATGGGCTACGGAGCGTACGGGGTTTTCCCCGTGACGCTCGGGCCCAAGCCAAACCCTTTTCCACCCTTGACCTGCCCCAGTCGGGGCAGAACAAGGGTGACGGATGCCCCCGAGAAAGGTCGCCTAGCGAATGCACCGAGTCTCGCTCGGCCTCAAGGGCCGATCGAGTGAACAATCTTAACTAGAACCCATCCTATTCTAGGTAGATTGAATGCATGGCCAAAATTGTCTTGATCACGGGTTGTAGCACTGGTTTCGGGTACGCGGCGGCACTGAAGTTTGCCCGGCAAGGGGACTGGGTGGTCGCGACGATGCGCGGAATCGAAGGGAAGAACAAACCGCACGCCGAATCCCTAGCCAAGGCCGCCGCAGAGGAGAATCTCTATCTCCGCGTGGTCGAGCTTGACGTATGCAGTGATGCCTCGGTCGATGCCGCCGCGGCCACGGTGTTGGGAGAAATCGGGACGCCGGAGATCATCATCAATAACGCGGGGGTCATGTATCTCGGGATTGCGGAGGCCTACACCGCCCAGGAATACACCCACCAACTCGACGTAAACGTGGTGGGTGTGCATCGCGTGAGCCGGGCATTTTTGCCCGCGATGCGATCCAACGGCGAAGGGCTCTTTATCAACGTCACCTCGGTGGCAGGACGTCTTTCAGGTCCCACTTTTGCGATCTATTGCGCCAGCAAGTGGGCGCTCGAAGCCTATTCGCTGGGACTGCGTCAGGAACTCGCTTCGTCAGGGATAGATGTCGTCGTGGTGGAACCCGGGCCGTTCCGGACCGAGCTGTTTGGCCAGGCTCCCTCTCCGAAAGATGAAGACGGACGGACCGCCACGTATCCAAAGGCGCTGACGGATGTGATGGAATCGATGGGAGCGAGTTTCACAGCCATGCTCTCGGACGAGACCCTGCCCAATGATCCTGAGTTAGTCGTCGACACCTTTATTGAGTTGGCCGCGATGGAACCAGGCCATCGGCCCTTCCGTACTGCCGTCGGCCTCGATTTCGGGGTGAGCGAGTACAACAAGGCGGCCGAAGAGTTTGATGCCTCGGTGATGGTGGGTATGGGAGTCGCTGAAGCCGCGAAGTTAGTCCGAAAGTAAACGGCCTAACGGCCCCGTTTTGGGGGTTCTCTCAACCCCCAAAAGAGCACAAAAGCAAAAAAGTACATACAGATCGGGCGAAGATGGTGTATATTACAATTCGTATCGTTACTTATTGTAATAATGAGTAGCTGCGCGCGGCGAAGTTTGGTTTCAGGATCAGGGTTCGGCCGTGAGATGCCAAAAGGAGCCTTCACTCATGCAAAATCTTCCTTCCGTAAAACGTTCTCAATCACTCGTGCTCGCCATTCTCGCTATGGGATTAGTCGGCCAAAGCCAAGCATTCGTCGTTCCCAACGCCTATACATCTACAGTTGGCAACGCGGGTTCGATCATCATGTTTGGAATCCAAGCCCGAACCTACCAAGCCCAAGTCGCCGCCTCCGAATTGGGCGGAATCGCGGTGGGAACAAAGATTTACTCCTTGGCTGTGCGAGTCGATCCCAATTCGATTCAGCCGAACTCACAAGCCTTCAGCTATGCCAACTTCAATGTGCAACTGGCAAAGGCCGCAGGATCCATTTCCAGCATGAGTTCGACATTTGCTTCAAACATGGTCAGCCCGGTGACGGTCAAGAACGGTCCCATCACCTTCAGTGCCGGGGCTTTTTCCGGTGGCGCTATCACTTCATCTCCGCGCCCGTGGAGCCAAGAGGTGGTGTTTGACACGCCGTATACGTACACCGGCGGCGATCTCGTGTTTATGGTTTCCCACCCGACTGCCACCGGAACGAGTCAAAGCGTGGTGGCCGATGCGCTCTCTAGTTCAACCGCAGGCTATGGCTCGCAGTTTCGCGCTCTCAGCACTCTAGCAGAGGGAGCGACGGTCGCGACCTTCCAATCCTCGGCGTTTACAATTGTAAACTTTTCTACGCAGCCAGTCCCAGAGCCAGCCACTCTCTTGCTTTTGGGTTCGGGTGTTGCAGGTCTTCTTTCTCGCCGGCGCCGATCTTAACCTACTTCGAGGGGCAATCTAGAAGGGGGCACGCTCCGGTGTGCCCCCTGACTTGGATTCCTGTTTCCAGCAATCCTTCTGGTTGCTCGTCCTAGTGGAAAAAGGACCTCTCTCGCCCTACTCTCCAGCAAGGATCACGTCAAACGTGTCCTGGCTGATGTACTGAGGCTTGTAAGTTTCGTTTCGCCGCGTAAGGTTTCTGATGAAGGCTCTCATGTGGTTCGTGGACCCTGACCGAAGGGTTTGGTAGACGCTTTTTGTGTCCTCATCCTTTGTCACCTTGAGAATCCGGTCGAGGTCATAAATGTCTCGATCTTCCACGGTTGCGCCCACTTTGAGCGCTTCGACAAACGAAGCTTGTCCTCGTCTTTCGATGTCAATGTAGAGGGCCTGTAGCTCCTTGTTCTTGAACTTGCCGGGCTTCCCAAGGGGTGGAATCTTGATCCCTTTCCGGCTCATTAGAGCCTCAACCAGCGTCATGTGTTGTGTCTCAGCCCGTGCAATGTTGGTGAATGGGCGCCCTCCCCATTTCTTCCCCAGGACGGTGTAGATCTCGTGGGCTAATTTTTCTTCTTCCCACATGAGCAGGATCGCGTCTTGGCCTTGGGGTGTCGCCGGCTCCTGCCGGTCAAACGCCGCCGCGCTGGTGTAGATGTAGGCACTGGCGATCAGTACTGCTATAGAGTTGTTTAGGTATTTCATTTTTCTTCTCCATCAAGAGGAGAGACGAAATCCTTGTGAAACGGTTCAACCCAGGGCCGCCATCGTCTCTGCAAACTTCTCCTGGGCATATTGAACGCCCCGGAGATCGGTAAACCGCCGGTACCACCCTTCGATCTGCATGATCGAGTAGAGGTGAAGGTCGTAAAGGAGCCTTCGTTCCCGCGCGGCCGGTTGTTCGCGCAAATCTGTTCCGTAGCCTTCGATAAACTCTGGGGTGGGGTCGATCCAGTTTGTCTCCATCAGCGGATCGCCCCAAAAACTGCGCTCGAAATCAATCACGCTGGAGATCCGTCCGTCTCTTACGGCGACGTTCCCTTCCCAGAGGTCCCAATGCACGAGCCACGGTTCGCGAACTACGTTCATGCTAGGGGCATGAGATTCAACGACGCGCCGAATCGCGTCGTAGTCTAATTCCACGGGCGAGGCCTCGCCATCGAGCAATACGCCCTCCATCATCCCCACAAAGCTCTCTCGCCAGCTCGCACCATGCGGATCGGCGATACTCCCGAAGGTCTCACCCGGAATCGAGTTGATCTCTCTCAACGTTTTGCCCATGTGCCGACGAATCTGGGCGAGGTCGGAAGGAGGCAATTGGTCTTGGACTACATTCAGAAAGTCCCCGTCCACACACTCCATCAGATAGTAGTCAAGATCCAAAAGGCCTCTCGAAAAATCAACCGCGAGGACGGTAGGCATCGGGATACTTGTACGTTCTCGCAGTAAATCTATAACCTTTAGCTCGCTCCGCAGGATGTCGTGCTCGTAGCGCATCACAGGCAGGCCATCGGGCGGAGCCGCCTTCAGCACCACGCTTGGACCGGTGTCCAGATCCAGCCGGTAGGTGGTATTGAACCAACCGTCTTTGAGTTCAGTGGCGCTTGACAGCCCCGCTCCCAATCGTTCGCGAACGATAGCAGCGAGCGTTTCTGGAGCGATGACGGTCTTGGTAATACTCTCCATCCTGCGGAGAGTTTGACATCAATCGTGGGCTTCGCTCGGTAGGGCCATCAAGCCACCGAAGGTATGATCATCTCCATGAAAATCACTCCACTCGTGTGGGTCGCAGGCATCGTGTTGTTAGGGTGTCAATCGGCACCTGCACAGGCTGATCCGGAGACAAAAACCGCACCGCCTGCCACCCCTTCCACCGAGGCAGTGACTCCAGCCACCTCGGGGGCCACAAAGTCAGTGAAAGCTGGAATGACGATGCAAGAGGTCCACTCCGTGAAGGGCGCCCCCAAGTCAACCCAGCATCAGCATGGGGCGGGTCCCGGCGGATCGGAGATCGATCTCTGGGTGTATGAGGATCAAACCATTCGGTTCCAAGACGGAAAGGTCGTAGAGTAACTCCCGGCCTTTCCGCGCGCTCAACTAGGATCCGGGAGTGGGTTTCGGCCGTCTCTTGGGTCCCGCCATTACCCGAATGATGGTCCGAGCCTCGACCGGTTCGAAGCCCTCACTGGCACTCTGGCTCGCCTGCCGAATGAGGCCGATTACGTAGGGATCGTCAAGGTCCTCGACCTTCGTCAGGCGAATGTGACGAATTCTTGCGCCCGTGCCTTGGAGCCTCTTCTCCGGATCATCAAGATAGGCTCCGTGCGAAAACCCGATGTTGACGTACTTCGTGTACACGGGCAGGTGGATGAAGTGGTCCGCGTTCTTCTCCGTGAACCCGTATGCGACCCCCACCGCGTTGGTGGCGTCCCACACCGTCTCGATGCAGGGCGGAAGGAGTTCGATCAGCCGCGCCCGTAGCGCCCTCGCAAGGTCTTGGGTGGCCGGTGGATACGGAATCAGGAACTCCACGTATTCGGGTGGTTCTGGCAGGTTCATCAGGAAAGATATTTGGCCACGCTGAAGGTGTTCCCCTCGCAATCCTTGACACGAGCAATGTCGCAGATCGTCGGTATCGTGACCTTAGGCATCGTCACCATACCGCCATTTTCTACGATCAGTGCGACCACACGGTCCACATCATCCACGGCAATAGAGCACTCAAAATTGCCGATAAGGGTGGGGAAGGGCTCATCTTGTCGCTGCTGAATGGCTGCATGAAGGTCACCAATTTTGGTCATAAAGAACCCGGGAGGCCCCCAGGATTCAAACTTCCAGCCGAAGACGGACTTGTAAAAAGCGAGGGCGCGGTCGCAGTCCTCGACGTTGATGGCAAAGTGACTGAGCGTATTGTGGGGGTGCGATGTAGACATGAATTCATTGTAAACCAGGTTATTCGTGTCAGGATAGGATATTCTTGACAAGAAATGTCGAATGTACGACAAGAGGGCGATCAGGGCGTTTTAGTCCGATTCTGGTCTCTCGACCATCACCGAGCCGAGGACGTGCTGTGGCCGTCAAGCAGTTGGCACAAGCTTGTTTATGCTCTCGAGGGGACGTTGCAGATTCAAACTTCGAGCACGGTTCACGTCTTGCCCCCCAACCGAGCACTTTGCGTCGCGGCTGGAGTTCCGCATCCAGCACGAACTCAGGGGAAGGCCAAGGTGAGAACACTCTACTTCACTCCACGATTCCCATTCGATCGGTCTCGGCAGGTGATCGAGGTGCGCCCCTTGTTCAGAGAACTCATGAACGAAGCGTGCAGGATCGGCCCCCTTCGAGAGGGTGATGCGCGAGAAAACGCCATCGTATCTCTGCTCATCGAAGAGCTTCGCGAGGCGCGAGAGACGCCGAGCAGTATCCCCATGCCTCAGTCAGAGTGGGTGCATGATTGGGCGAGTGCCTTCTTAGAGGACCCCGCGAGCGTTCGGTCTCCTGCTTATTCACGCCGCACCCTGGAGCGCCGCATTCTCGCGGAGACCAGCCTGACGCTAGGGCAGTGGTGCCAACAAGCGAGGGCCCTCGTGGGTCTGCGCGCGCTTTCAAGGGGAGCAACAGTGTTAGAGGCTTCCATGGAATCGGGATTCGAAACGACGAGCGGATTTATCCAGTCTTTCCGACGCCAGTTTGGGACAACGCCAGGTCGGATGTTCCGACCCATCTCGTAGTCCCTTCTGTTGGCCTAATTTGCATTTTCTGCAAAAGCAGTGCATAATATGCAATATGAGTTCAACCCTGAGGGAAAGCCGCCTCGCCACGATTCGGCAAATCCTTGCCGAATCTGAGATTTTTTCGCAAGAGGAGCTTGTCCAAGTACTTTCGGGGCTGGGGCATTCGGTGACGCAGAGCAGCGTCAGTCGCGATATGAGCGATCTCGGTGTCCAGAAGGTGAAGGGGCGCTACATCCTTCCCATGAAGACCTTCGCCAGCGAAGCGGGCATCCTCTCCGCCGTTTCGGCGGGGCCAAATCTGATTGTTTTCCGTACCGAGGTGGGCGCCGCGCAGCTTGTGGCATCGAGGTTGGACAGGCTCGGCCTGGACGAGATTATCGGGACCGTAGCGGGTGACGACACCATCTTTGTGGCCACGGCAGATGGTCGAGGGCAGCAGACCGTTCTCTCTGCGATCGGTGTGAAACGATGAAAGTCGTCCTCGCCTATTCCGGCGGGCTGGACACAAGTTGGTGCATTCCCATCCTGAAAGAGCAAGGCTATTCCGTCGTCACGGTGACGGTAGATGTGGGCGGACTGTCGAATGAAGAATTGCATGATATGCAAACTCGCAGCATGGCCCTGGGCGCGGAAGAGCACTGCGTCGTCTCGGCTGCGGACATGTTTTTCAACGAGGTCATCCGATTTCTAATTGCCGGAAATGTGCTTCGAGGCAACCTTTATCCATTGTGCGTCGGGGCCGAAAGAGCGATTCAGGCCCGTGAAGCGGCTCGGGTGGCCGCCGAAATGGGAGCCGTGGCGGTCGCGCACGGGTGTACCGCCGCCGGGAACGATCAGATTCGTTTCGAAGTCGCCCTTCGTACGGTTGCGCCTACCCTGCAAGTCCTCGCCCCGGTTCGAGATCTTGCCCCCTCTCGGTCGGATCAACTCCACCTCTTGCAGTCCAAAGGGGTTTCCTTCCCCCTGGAGAAAGCGGCTTACAGCGTGAATTCCGGGCTCTGGGGAGTCACGATCGGGGGTGTGGAAACGACCGGGACGGAGCAATCGATCCCCGAATCGGCGTGGAGCCGAACGGCGGGGGGCTTCCAAAATCCGCGGGACCCATCTTCCCATCGCTTACGCTTTGAATCAGGAATCCCGACCGCGCTGGATGGCCAAGAGATGCCGCCGGTGGCACTCATCCAGGCCATTGACCGCCTCGCGGGTGAGTACGGAATTGGCCGAGGAATTCACCTCGGCGAAACCATCCTAGGCATCAAAGGCCGGGTGGCATTTGAGGCTCCTGCGGCGACGCTGATCCTTGGGGCTCACCGAGAACTCGAAAAGCTCACGCTCACGAAGCGCCAACAATCGTTAAAGGAAACGGTTGCAAACTTATACGGAGAATGGGTCCACGAAGGGCTGTTTACCGAGCCTGCGGCGCGACAGGCCGAGGCTCTGTTGGCCGATTCTCAAGCCCGAGTGACGGGCGAAGTGTTCTTCGAACTCCGGCCCGGCAACGTCTTCTTCACGGGCGTCACCTCTCCTTATTCTCTCCACGCGGCATCACGAGCCGTGTACGGCGAGGCCATGGGCGAATGGACCGCGGAGGACGCCAAGGGGTTTGGTCGATTGTTTGGGTTGGCGGGTGTGCTCCACGCCCGCGCGGGAAGCGGCTCATGAGACCCGTTTCCCTCGACAAAATCGCGAGCGTCACCCTCAACTGTGGGTTGCGTCGCGAAGCTCGCCTTGGCGACGAATATCCGTGCCAAGAGGGCGACGTGATCACCGTTCGATTGCTCACGAGCAAATCGAATTACAACGCGTTGGAGCTGATCTCGGGACGCATGAGCACCCTGAAAGAAGGAGACCTTATTGCAGGGGCCCTGGGCCACAGAAACGCGGTGCAAGGGTATGCCGGCGTGATCCCAAAAACCCTGAAGACCGGCGACCACGTAAACCTTTTGAACCTCGGCGGAGTCTTGGGGATCTGCGAGTCCTTTTCCCCCATCGTGGGTGCGCCTCACATCTGCGAGGTCATCGGGAGCGTCCTCTCGTTTCCCAACCTCAGTAGTCGCAAGGGAACCCCCGCGAATATCTCCCGCGAACTTCCGGGGTTGGACGAAACCGTCCTCCCGGGCTTGCCACCGGTCATCGCCGTGGTCGGTTCGAGCATGAATTCCGGCAAGACCGAAGCCTGCCTTACGATCATTCAACAGCTCGTCCACAAGCGATTGCGGGTCGCCGCCGCGAAAGCGACGGGAGTCAGTCTTCGCCGCGATATCTTAGGCATGCAAGACGCAGGGGCCTCCGAAGTCATGATCTTTACTGACTTGGGGGTCGTTACGACCCAGGCCAAGAATGCTCCTGCTCTCACCCGAACCATGCTCAATCGACTGGCGGAAACAAAGCCCGACGTCATCGTTCTTGAACTAGGAGATGGCCTGATTGGCGACTACGGCGTGGCAGAGATCCTGAGCGACAAGCCCATCGCAAACGCCCTCTCTTGCGTTGTCCTCGCCGCATCCGATCCTGTCGGAGCGCTCGGCGGCGCCCAGCTTTTGGTGCAAAGACACCACATCTCTCCCGCCCTCATCACGGGGCCGGCGACGGACAATTTCGCCGGAGTGCGCGCTATCGAAAGGGAAACCGGGGTTCGGGCCATGAACGCCCGACACAATCCCGGCGATCTCACTCAACACCTTCTCTCTCTCACGGATCGAATCTATGCTCAATAAATCTATTCCTACAGTCGTTCTTGGGGGAAGTGGCTATGTGGCCGCCGAGGCCCTTGGTCTGCTTTTCACCCACCCCACCTTCCGTGTGGAGAGTGTCGTTTCTTCAAGCAATGCAGGCGTGCGGATCGACGATGTGTTCCCGCACCTCACGGGCGTGGTCGGCGACACCGAGTTCGCCACAATCGAATCGGCGAAGCCGAGGCTGGTAGGGAAGAGGCAGGTCGCCGTTTTTAGTGCCATGCCCCACGGCGAGACCGCCGGAATCTTTGCCGACCTCTTTGCCGAAGAGACGGCCGCGAAAGTGGTCGACGTATCGGCAGATTTTCGTCACCGAGACCCAGAAACGTTTGCCGCCATCTATGGAAAGCCTCACGCCGCACCAGACTTGCTAGAGCGCTTTTGGTGCGGATTGCCCGACCTTGAAAAGTCGGCACCCGACGCCTTCGTTTCGCATCCCGGATGCTTCACAACCTGCATCACCTTGGCCCTGGCTCCGCTCTTAGCTCTCGACTTGGCCCTTCCAGATTTTCAAGTGAGCGCGGTGACAGGGAGCACCGGAGCGGGAAGGCAACTGGGCGCAGGGACGCACCACCCGCATCGTCAAAGCTCGATGTGGGCGTATCAGCCGTTAGTCCATCGCCACACACCCGAGATTCAGATGCTGCTCCAGCCTTACGCCCAGAGCATCGATCTCGCCTTTGTGCCGCACTCGGGGCCATTTGCCAGAGGGATCCACGCAACCTGCTTTGGAGTGCTGAAGAGCCCTCAATCGGCGGAATCTGTCGCGACAAAGATTCAAGAGTTTTATGCGAACAGTCCGTTCATTCGGGTGTCCGATCGCCTTCCAACGCTCAAAGAGATCGTCGGGACGAATCGATGTCACCTTGGCGTGGCGGTCGAGGGGAACAAGATTGTCGTCACGAGTGTCATCGACAACTTGGTAAAAGGGGCCGCTGGCGGCGCCGTTCAATGGCTCAATCGCATGTTCGGGCTCGACGAAAAGGAGGGCCTTGTCAATGCCGTGCCTGGTTGGATCTGAACTCCCCGTGTATTCGCGCCTACCCGTGGTGGCGGCGCGGGGCGAAGGCTGCACGATATGGGATCGACAGGGAAGAGCCTACCTCGATTTGTACGGGGGGCACGCCGTGGCCGCCCTTGGCTATGGTCATGCGGGCTGGACTCAAACCGTCGCTTCCCACCTTGAATCGCTGCAGTTCCAGACGAATGCTCTCCATCTCGATGTCCGAGACGAGGCCATTCAGGCGTTGGCGGCGGTGGCGCCTCCGGGCCTGAACAACGTTTTTCTCGTCAACAGTGGGGCTGAAGCGAATGAAAACGCGCTGCGCATGGCGTTTTGGCACACGGGGCGATCGAAGGTCGTCTGCCTGGAAGGCGGATTTCACGGTCGGACAGCGGCTAGCGGTGCCGTGACCGATGGAAGTGAAAAATGGTTTGGGTTTCCACGGGCTCCGTTCGATGTTGAAAGGGTTTCGCCTGGCGATGTCCGAAGCCTCGACGCGGCTCTTACGCCAGACACAGCGGCCTTTCTTTTTGAGCCGGTCCAAGGAGTAGCAGGCGGCCTGGATTTGGACCTGGAGTTTGTGAAAACCGCTGCCTCACTTTGTCGAGAGCGCGGCATTTTGATGGTGGCCGACGAGGTGCAAACGGGCATCGGCCGCACCGGGACGATGTTCTGCGTGGAGCAGTTCGGAGTGACACCCGACCTCCTTACGACGGCAAAAGGGCTTGGGAACGGGTTCCCCGTGGCGGCTGTGCTTTGCAACTCTGCGCTCGCGGCCCATGCAAAACCAGGGATGCTCGGGACCACTTTTGGAGGCGGGCCGATGGCGTGCGCGGCGATCTTGGCCGTCTTGAACGAGGTGAACGCCCCAGGCTTCTTAGGAGGTGTTCGATCACGGGCCGCGTTCCTTCGCGAAACATGCTTGAGGGCCGGAGTGCCGAGAGTGACGGGTCGAGGGTTCCTGATGGGCCTGCACCTGGGCATCCCGGCGGCTCCTGTTCGTCAGGCTCTCTTGACCAAAGGCTTTTTGACGGGCGATGCCCGCGATCCGAACGTCGTCCGGCTATTGCCGCCGCTGATCCTGAGTCATGCGGAAATCGAGTCCTTCGGGGTCGCGTTGGGAGAGGTCTTGGCATGAACCACTTTCTGAGTTTGACCTCCTTTTCGCGGGATCAAGTGCAGGCGCTTGTCGACCTCGCTCGAGAGTTAAAGCGGAACCCCGTGGGAGAACGGCTCCATCGAAAGGTGGTCGGCCTACTCTTCATGAATCCAAGTTTGCGCACGCTCGCGTCGTTCCAAGCGGCGGTCGGGCAGCAAGGGGGAACTTCCGTCGTCATCCAACCCGGGGCAGGGTCTTGGGCCCTCGAATTTGAACCTGGGGTCGTGATGGACGGCGTTGCTGCCGAACACATCCAAGAGGCGATTCCAGTCCTGGCAAGCTACTGTGATCTTCTAGGCATCCGCTCGTTTGCGTACCAGAAAGACCTAGGCGAAGACCTTCGAGACGCAAGAATGGCCCAGATGGCCGAGCTGAGCTCGAAGCCCATCATCAACATGGAATCTGCGAGTGACCA
>CAZBXR010000012.1:0-40924 GCA_964496145.1 uncultured Chthonomonas sp.
GACCCCCTTGAATTCGGCCATCATCGCATCGTTTTCTCGCATGATCGAGAGAGGCCTCCCCATGCTGACCAAGATGAGCTGAAAAACGAGCACGAAGGGCGCGGCGAGGAGGACTCCGTACCCATAGATGGTCGAAAGAAAGATGGATGAGATGCCATCCATCACGGATTTGAGGCCGACAATCTGAATCTTGCCCTCTACAGACTCTTCGATGCAACCCAGAACGGTCATGGGTCCGAAGCAGTAAAGGACGGCGGCGGCAACAAAGCCCTGGGTCAGGTTTCCTTGCCCAGACAGGTGTTCGGCGTAGTTCCCCAGCCACACAACTCCGTTGTGGAGCCCTAAAAGACCGCCCGCGAGGACACCGAGGAGCAAACTTGCACCGACCAGGAGGACGTTACGCGACTCAAGGAATGTTTTGAGACCCAGCCCGATGGTGAGCAACCCCAGCGCATCAAAAATGGTGTCTCGCAGGTAGCCAGGGAGAATCGATCCGGCCAGGAGGCCGATCACCGAGCCGACCACCACCGCCGCTGCATTGAGCAAGCTCCCGCGAAGCGGAAGTCTCGTAGCTTTCACAGAGGCGGTCGTGCTCATGCAGTTCTCATCATATCAAGTTTTGCCCCTTCACGGTACGCCGAAAACACTTCTATGGCTAGATCGTGACACCGGTGAAGGGAGCGAGCTTGCGAAGGTCGCCTACCAGAGCCGTAAATTGCTCCGGAGTGAGCGCTTGCGAACCGTCACTCAGCGCCTTTTTCGGGTTCGGGTGAATCTCGATCATCAATCCGTCCGCGCCGGAAATGAGGGCGGCCTTCGCCATCGGGGCCACGTAGCGTGCCACGCCCGTTCCGTGGCTAGGATCGACGATCACCGGGAGGTGCGACGTTTCCTTAAGAACCGGTACGACGCTGAGGTCGAGGGTGTTCCTCGTGTAGCCCTTGTCCATGGCGATGATGCCCCGCTCGCAGAGGATGACATTCGGGTTGCCCTGGTGCAAAATGTACTCGGCGGCAAGAAGGAACTCATCGACTCCAGAACTCGGCCCGCGCTTGAGGAAAACCGGTTTTCCGCTCTTTCCAGCGGCGATGAGAAGAGGGAAGTTCTGCATCGAACGAGCCCCAATCTGGATGATGTCCACATGCTCGGCGATAATCTCGACCATGTCGCCGCTCATGGCTTCGGTGATGGTCGTGAGGCCAAACTCCTCGCCGACTTGTTGCATGATCTTTAGTCCATCAACCCCAAGGCCTTGGAACGAGTAGGGAGAAGTGCGCGGTTTGAAGGCCCCTCCACGCAAAACCTTCACGCCTGCGTCGCGCAATATGCCAGCGCACTCTCGAAGCTGGTCCACCGATTCGATACTGCAGGGCCCGGCCATGATCGTAAACTCGCTCCCTCCAATACGTTGATGCGGAGTGTCCACGATGGTACGTGCGCGGTGAAACTCGAGTGAAGCAAGTTTGTAAGGGCGGCTCGTTTGAGTGATCTTGTTGATGCCATCGAGGGCGCCCAATGCGGTTTCAATTTGCTCGCGCTCATCGCCGCTGAGCGAGGAAGGAATACCGATCGCAACCCGCCCTTCTCCGGGCAGAATCAGGGGGTCGTGTCCCGCGTCACGAATCGTCTGGGCAACAGCTTCAATCTGCGCCGGGGTTGCATCGACCTGCATCACAATGATCATGGAGGCCGTTAGAGTACCTTTTTGAACCTAATTCGGGCCTAGAAGCTCTAATCTGTGCAGAAGCTCAAGCCCGGCTCTCTTCGAAAGCATCTCGTTCCGTGACTCGCACCAAGACGTGTACAAGCACTTTGGGCACCCGTCTGCGCAAGAGCACCCCTCAAGGAGACGAATGGCAGTGGTGCGCCACTCCTCCCAGTCGGCAAAGACCGAGGAGCAAAGCCCCAGCCCGCCCTCGGCAGAATCGTAGAAGAAAAGCGCCGCCTGCATGGTATCAGGGAAGACACTGTACCAACACGATCCGATATCGCTATCTCCGCAAGAGGTGAGGATGGATGCCGCCGTGCGGAGGGCGTGCTCGGCAGAGTGGAGGTTCAGCGTAAGCTCCTCCATGTCTCCATCGAGATCTACAGGAAGGTCGACATGCACCCCGATGGTGTCGAAGTGCATCGGGGGACAATCGAGGGTGTGTTGACCCGCCATGGCCGACCCATGGAGCGGTCTCACTTGGTACCCCATGACCGTGGTTGTCACCTTTAGAGGGCGCAGAGAAACGACCCCGATAGAGAGTGCTGCCTCGGAGATCGCAGGTCGTAGAGAGACATTGCCCTGGACGAGAGGCACCGTATAGTAGTCCAGATCGATCTTCTCCGCAATGGCAACGCCGGATTCAAGATCAAGATGATTCACTCGGAAAGTTTCACCTCGGTGCAGATACGCAGCGCCCTCATGGGCGTATTGTTGGGCTCGCCAAGGTTCTAGCGTCTCCAAAATCTCTTCCCCCACCATCAGCCGGACGTCCTTTCCGCCGACTCCCCGAAGTCCGAACGCGGTTGCCGGAGCTTCGTACGAAGGATAGAAATACCGCTCGCGCTGTTCATGCAGTTCGCCTGCCTCGACCATCGCTTTTGCCACGGCTCCAGAATTCGAAGTGAGTAAAGCAGCTTCTTCGAGAGGCAGGGGAATCTCATGGGTTGCGCAAAGGAGTTGCCTCCTCACGATGACTTCGTTTTCTAGTGCAGACCACACGCGGTCCCCTCGACCCGCCTGCAAAACCTCTGGTTCGCGGACATAAAACTGTTCGCGCGGATTGTCGTGGGCAAGCACGATTCCCACACCATCGGTCCCGCCCCGTCCGGAGCGCCCAAGTTGTTGCCAAAAGCTTGAGAGTTGGGGAGGAAATCCATTAAGGATCGCCACGGGCAGGTTGCCGACATCAACCCCAAGTTCCATGGCGGAGGTCGCCACAATGGCCGTCAGCCGACCAGAAAACAGACGCTTTTCTATCTTCGCCCGGTCAGAGGCCGAGTACCCCCCTCGGTAGCTTTCCACGCTGTCTTGGAACTCGGGGGTCAAGGCAGAGCGCGTCTGGCGCAAAACAAGCTCTGTCCCTACCCGAGATCGACAAAAGGTGATGGCTTTTGTCCCATTCTCGATGCATTCGGCGGTGATAGCCCCCGCCCATAGATTTGGGGAAGGTTCGACGGTGGATTCCTCTGGCCAGCCGCACAAGAAAATGGATTTGGCCCCTCGGGGAGAGGTGTCTTTGTCGATGAGATGGCCCTGCCGACTCGTGATTCGGTGAAAATGCTCAGCCGCATTGCCCAGCGTGGCGGTGGCAGCGATCACCTGGGGGCGGCTTCCGTGTTGCTTGCAGATTCGCAGGAGGCGTCGCATGACCCATCCCATGTGTCCCCCGAAGATCCCGTTGTAGACGTGCAGTTCATCGATCACCACGGCCCGGAGAGCCCGGAACGATTTGGCCCACACCTCGTGGCTCGGAAGAATCGAAATGTGGAGCATATCCGGGGTCGTGAAGATGATTTGCGCGTTCCTTCGTATGGCGGCTCTTTGGGATTTCGGGGTGTCTCCATCGTACACGCCCACAGAGATGCCAAGAGGGTCGGCGAGGTCTTCGAGCTTGCGAAGTTGGTCCTGGGCAAGCGCCTTCGTCGGGTAGATGTAGATGGCTCTCGCGAGAGGTTCTTTCGAGAGTAAGTCGAGCACCGGCAGGTTGAAGCACAGTGTTTTTCCGCTGCTGGTGCCCGTGACCACGGCGAAATCCTTTCCGGCTAAACCGACTCGCACCGCCTCTTCCTGATGACGGAAGAGGGAGGAAATGCCTTGGGCCTGGAGCGTTTCTACCAACTTCGGGTGAAGAGCGCGGGGAAAGGGCAAGGTTTCTCCCTCGCTTGCCGGGAGATCGATTCGGGCCTGGATGGTGTTTTGGAGGCTCCGAAGTTGGCTGGCCCAGGTGGCGAGAGGAGTCACCGGGCTACTCCAAATGATCCAAGATCGCTTCGCGTTCGACCTTTGGCTGGGTGAACTTCACGACGTAAATGGTCATCACGTAAAGGAGCGTCATCGGGACCGCCATCATCAGCATGCTGAGAGCATCATTGCTGGGAGTGATGAACATGGAGATGACGAAGATGCCCGTCGTGGCTTGCCGCCAGCTACTCATGAGAAGCTCGGGCGTGAGCAGTCCCACACGCGACAAGAAAAACACGATCACGGGGAGCTGAAAAGCCACCCCGAATGCCAGAAGCATCTTTAAGATGAAGAAGACCAGGTTGCCTGGCTCTTGGTAGATGGCGGTGCCTTCGAAGTCAGAGGCGTAGCTGACAAACCAACTCAAGGCCATCGGGAGGATCATCCAGCACAGGGCTACTCCCATCAGGAAGAGAACGAGACTGAACGGAACGATGGACCTGAACGCTTTCCGCTCGGTAGGCTTGAGCCCCGGCCGGACGAAGCCCCATATCTGTGTAACAAGGAGCGGAGCGCACAAGATGAGGCCGACAAAGAACCCAAACTTCAGTTTGAGCATGAAGGGGGAAGTGAGACTGTTGAAGACCTCTTTGTAATCCACCGTTTTGGGGACTGACTTTCGCCCCCAAGACATGAGGAACTCGTAAACTCCCGGCTGGATGTAGTATCCGATGATCCATGCCACGACCAGAATGACCAGCGATCGGACGAGCCGACCTCGTAACTCGTCGAGATGCTCGACCAAAGTAGCACGAAACTCCTCTGGATCTTGTCCAGAGGAGTTTCGTGATTCGAGCCAACGACTCAGCATGAGAGGAGGGTACCTCTCTTAGTCGAGCGTGAAGATGATTTGAGTTCGCTGTTTGATGATTTGAACTCGTGATCCACCACCGCCGCCGGGGCCACCGCCGCCGCCTGGGCGTCCGCCACCACCACCGACTCGGCCACCGCCACCGCGGCCTCCCGTGCGAGGGCCTCCGCGCTCGTCGCCGTCTCCGGCGCCAACTTGTCGCATGTCATCGGGTGGGCCATCAGGTCCGATGACTCCAGCACCCGATCGGCCTCCTCGGGAAGGACCTTGGCCTGTTCCGCCTTGTCCTGCTCCGGGTCCACCGCCAGCCGCTGCGCCACCACCACCGCCACCCGAGGGTGCAGCTTGGGCTTGTCGGATTGTCGTGGTCCAGGATCGCTCCAGTCGAACGATCATTTGATCGTCGAGGCTGAACCAATACAGTTCTTCAATTTCTTCTTGCCCTTGGCTGTTTGTTGCAGCGCTTGAGGCATATCGGTTTCGAATCTTGGCGCATCGTCGTCCGCCTTCCCACTCGATGGCTTCCAGCGTGCCCCGCCCCGGAATCAGCGTGCTGATTTTCTCGGTGGTGTAGAGCTTGGCGATGTCCATCGCGCTGGTGATGAGCGATCCACTCCAGGAGTCCCCGGCCTTCACGCCTGTCGTCGGAAGGACAGGAAGAGGGAAGTTCCCAAAGATGTAGATCTTCTCGTTTTGGCTCGAACTCCCTTCCATGGGGATGTAGTAAGGGGATCGGCCAAAGATTTCGCGACCCGTGTCGCTGATGCGCATGTAAATTGGATAGAACTGGTTTCGGAACCGCTTCTTTGCTTCAGGATCGGTATTCAACGGAAGAATGGCGTAGTCTTTGCCCTTGTTCGGCATAACTTCCATCCGAACAAGACCTTCCATTCGACCACCAGAGACGGGATACGCATTCTCAAACGTGTATCGGTATCGGGCGGTGAAGAAGCCTTGAGGCAGTTCGGGGGCTCGGCCACCCATGCGGGCTTGGGCCTCACTCATGATCTGCTGCGACTGTCGGAAGTCCATCCGATACTCGTAGGCCCGGCCGCTCTTGAAACCGTATCGGAGTTTGAAACCTCCAGCGGGTGGCTTGATGCTGTTTCGGTTGTCGAGCGTCAAGCGAACCGAGGATCGGCTGAGAACTCGGCTGGCGTCCCCGAAGTCTGCGTAGAGCACTGCTTCGATTCGGAGGTTGCCGTCCGGGATGTTTCGGGCTTTCGTATCCAGGTTGTACACGAAGTCTTTATCCACGACGTCTTCCTTGGTGACAGGGCTGACTGCCTCCAGGAATTTTCCGTTGATAATGATGCCGACGTATCCAGTGGCTGGGATGCTTGCTCGTGGAATTCGTACTTTGACAACTTCACGAACTGTCGAACCATCAGCCGGTCGGCGGATAGTGAATGATTGTGCGTACGCAGCCCCACAGGCGGCAACGACGATGGCAGCGGTCAGAATTCGCTTCATGGTCTAAACTAAATTGTGTCCGAAATCAGAGATTTCTCCACATTCTACACTTAGTGAGACGTGATCGTGCACGGGGATGTTACATCCCGACCGAGAAGAATGCTAAAAGCGTCATAATATGGGGGTGATGACCCTCCCCTTTGATGTGGACTCCCTGAACCCGCAACAACGGGAAGCCGTCGAATGGCCGAACGGACCCCTAAAGATTTTTGCCGGCGCGGGCTCGGGCAAGACGCGTGTGATCACGTGTCGAATCGCAAGACTTGTGGCCGAAGGAGTCCATCCTAGTCGAATTCTTGCCGTGACCTTCACCAACAAGGCCTCTCGCGAAATGCGCGAGCGCATCGAAGAAATGGTCGGGCCAGAGGCCGCAAAGATGCTTTGGATGGGGACCTTCCACTCCACATGCGCAAAGATGCTGAGAATGGACGGGAAGAGCATCGGAGTGGATCCCAATTTTGTGATCTACGATGACTCGGACCAACTCGGGCTCGTGCGAGACATCCTCAAGCAAAAGAACCTCGACGAAAAGACGATGCAACCCCGGGCGGTGTTAGCCGAAATCAGCCGGGCCAAAGAGCAACTGCTTACCCCCGAGAAGTACAAGGAACAGGCTTCTGGGTTCTTCGAAAAGGCCGTCGCGGGAATCTATCCGGTTTATAACAACATGCTCGCGAAGTCGAGCGCGCTCGACTTTGACGACATCGTGATGTTCGCCGTGCGCATGCTCGAGCAACGCGAAGACGTCCGCGAGAAGTACCAAGAAAAGTTTTTGCACGTCCTCATCGACGAGTATCAAGACGTCAACTTTAGCCAATACAAGTTGGCGATGCTCATGAGTGGCAAGCATCGAAATCTCACCATCGTCGGCGACGATGACCAATCGATTTATGCCTGGCGCGGAGCGGATGTCTCCCTCATGATGAAATTTAGCGCCGATCACCCGGACGCGAAGGTTGTGATGCTCATGCAGAACTACCGAAGCACCAAGAACATTTTGGAGGCGGCCCACGCGGTGATCAAGCACAATCGTGGCCGCGCCGAAAAGCGCCTTTGGACCGAAAACAAAGAAGGCGTCTCGATTCGGGTGCGCGAAGCGGGCACCGAGCAAGACGAGGCGATGCTTGCCGCCGACAACATTCTTAAGGAAGTCCGAACGGGGCGTAGAAAATATTCTGACTTTGCGATCCTTTACCGGACAAACGCTCAGTCGCGGGTTGTGGAAGAAGCCTTCCTCACCATGCGTATCCCTCACATCCTGGTGGGTGGCCAAAGGTTCTACGACCGGAAAGAAATCAAGGATATGGTCGCGTATCTGCGGGTGGTCTTGAACCCTCGCGATCAAGTGTCTTTGCTGCGAGTGATCAACACTCCCACCCGGGGTCTGGGTCCAAAAACGATGGAAGCTCTTCTCGATTGGGCTCGGGAACGAGACCTTACGTTGTGGGATGCCATCATCGATCAAGAGAACCAGCACAACATGCGCCCCGCGGTTCTCAAGGCGATTCGAGGTTTTATCGGCGTCATTGAAGAGGCCACGGAGTTGGCTGAGCAAGGAGCCATCTCGCCGGTCTTGCGACACCTTCTGAGTCGAAGTGGCTACCAAGATGAATTGAAGGCCGAGCGAACCGATGAAAGCATCGCGCGTCTCGAAAACCTTCAAGAACTTGTCAACGTGACCACTCAATACGACATGTCGTCGGAAGAACCCAGCCTGAGTGGCTTCCTGGAGAGCGTCGCTCTCATCGCAGATGTCGATACCCTCAACAACTCGGGCGATGCCGTAACATTGATGACTCTCCACTCCTCGAAGGGTCTGGAGTTTCCTGTGGTGCTTCTCTTAGGCATGGAGGAAGGCGTCTTCCCGCACAGCCGGTCACTCGGCAACGATTCGGAGCTTGAAGAAGAGCGACGACTCGCCTACGTCGGCATGACCCGAGCCCGAGAGGAACTCCGCATGAGCTACGCTCGCCGGCGAACGATGTTTGGGCAACCGAACTTCAACCGACGATCCCGGTTTCTCGAGGATATTCCCGACCACCTGCTCGATGCGGAACTCCCTGCGATTCCTCCTCCCGGATTGGCTCATGTGCGCCAAGAGCGAAGCGGCGACTACAGCGTCAAGATGCCGTCACTGTCTTCCACCCCTGCCGAACCCGCGCCCAAAAAGCCCGAGTGGATTCCACCGTTTGGCGTGGGTGATCGAGTTCAGCACGGAAAGTTTGGGACAGGAGTCGTCATTGCCTGCGCGCCGCTGAAAAATGATGCCGAAGTCACGGTCGCATTCCCTGGAGTGGTGGGTGTGAAAAAGCTCGTGCAGTCTCTCGCCAAACTGGAGATCGTCTCCGAGTGAAGCGGGGGGTCGTGGGGGCGATGGCCCTGCTGGCCCTTTGTTCTTGCGGCAATCGGGGCGATAGCACTTGGATGCCCCTTGCGAAGGGCTCGGAATGGAAATACCAAGTGCAAAACGGCATGCAGAACAGCGTGGACGCCTTGCGTGTTGAATCTCAAGAACTTGTCGATGGCGAAGACGGCTGGCGCCTCTCTGGTCCGGGCGGACCTTCACGCCTCGTGTGGCGAGATGGAGGGCTGTATGCAAGCCAACTTGCCGGGACACGCTTTTCCCCCTCGATCCTCCTCATGGCTGATTCGAAGGAGCCTCAATTCAAGTTCGAATGGAAAGGCGATGTGATGGTCGCGCACAGAGCATTGCAGGCCACCTCCGTCACCACCATGGAAGAGGACTCCGTCAACCTCTCGGGGAAAGACGTCAAGGCTCGAAAATCCAATGTGGTCATCAAGCTCGGAAAGTCCGAGATCACAGTTCAAACTTGGTTTGCAAAGGGCGTGGGCATTGTGCGTCAAGAGGAGCGCAGCGGCGACCTCCTCTTGCGATCCATGGAATACATTTCTGGCCCTTAGGCTGGTTCCGGGGTTCCCTCGTCCGAAGTCACATTGAACCCTCGGGCTTCTCGGATCGCTTCTTGCAACCCAACCAAAACCGTGAGGAGCACGGGGCCCATCATGAGACCCACGGGGCCGAACGTCAGCACGCCCCCCAGCAGGCTAAAGAAGATGCCCATGTAGTGCATTTTGCTTTGCGTCCCGATGATGTAGGGCCGAAGGAAGTTGTCGACTTGGCTCACAATGCCCACGCCGATCCCGAGCAGAAGCAACCCTTGCCAGGTTTTGCCTTGGGCGAGGAGGAAGAGGGAAAGAGGGACATACACCACGGGTCCGCCGAGCAAGGGGATCACGCAGAATACGAACGTGGCAAGGGCAAAGACAAACGGCGACGAGACTCCGCATATCCAGTACGCAAGGCCCGCGATGGTCGCTTGGACAAGCGAAACCACGACGATAGCCACAAAAACGGACCGCATCGTCTCGCCCATTTTGGAGATGAGTCGCTGACCACTTTCCATGGGGAAGGGCAACAACTCTAAAGTAGGACGCAGCAGACGGTGACCGTCTCGCACCATGAAGAACATGGTCAAAAGGGCCACGACCATGGTGAACACGCCGAAGCCAAACGTACCGACCACTTGAGGCACCGCTGAGCTCAGTCGTTTGCCGATTTCTTCTTTATTCTTTTCGAACCACGGCATCACCTTGAAATCGACTCCAGCTTTATCCACGATCGGCTGAATCTGCGCGGCAATCGGCTTGATGGCCTTCGAGATATCCTCCGGATTTTCATCGGGAGGCGCGATCTCGGAAGTTACTTTCGGACTATCGTGGGAAAGGGAAGTTTGGTAGTCAGTCACATAGCCACTAAAGGTGGTGACGAGCATGAGCCCAATGAGGATAAGGGGGACGACGATGACGACGAGGCTTCCCAGAACCGTGAATGTCGCCGAGACGGACTCGTTGTATTTTTGGCGAAAGCGCTTGTAGAAGGGGTGGGTCAACACGCTGAGGACGATCGCCCAGGCAATTGCGGCCATGAAGGGTCGCAACAAATAGATGCCCATGATGATGGCGGCCCCTGCAATCAGCCAGAACATCGTGGGCCGATAATGCTTCTCAAACTGTTGTTTCGAGTCCATGTCGTGGTCCTAGTGTGAACGAAATGCGTGGGCGCTTAGTTTCGGACTAGGCAGTTTGGCCCGTTTCCGAGAGTTTCCGAGCCTGGTCATCCGCGATCAAGGCATCAATCATCTCTTGAATGTCCCCGTCGAGAAAGAGGGGGATATTGTGGCTATCTTTGCCGATGCGATGGTCGGTGATTCGATTTTGGTTGAAATTGTAGGTTCGAATCTTTTCGCTACGATCTCCGGTTCCGATGAGGCCGCGGCGAAGGTCGCCACGTTCCCTCGCCAACCGCTCTTGCTCAAACTGATAAAGCTTTGAACGCAAAACGGCAATGGCTTTGAGCTTGTTTTGCTGTTGACTCCGTTCGTCCTGACAGGTGGAAACGGTCCCGGTCGGCTTGTGGATGACCCGAATCGCGGTTTCGTTCTTTTGGACGTGTTGGCCTCCCGCCGAACTCGACCGAAACGTGCTGATCTCAAGATCCTCGTCGCGAAGTTCAAAGTCGATCTCCTCCGCCTCGGGCATCACGGCTACGGTGACGGTTGAGGTGTGGGTTCGACCACTACTCTCTGTCGCCGGAACCCGCTGCACGCGGTGGACGCCACTCTCAAACTTTAGCTGGCTGTAAGCCCCCGGAGCATCGATCGAGAAGACAACTTTCGTGAACGAGCCAAGCCCGTCTTCCTCATCTTCCACGACTTCCGTCTTCCACTTGCGACGCTCGGCGTAGCGCATGTACATGCGGAAAAGCTCTCCGGTGAAAATTCCTGCTTCATCCCCCCCGGCCGCAGGGCGAATCTCGATGATGACCGACTTTTGGTCGTTTGGATCTTTCGGCAAGAGCATGACCTTGAGAGTCTCTTCCATCTGTTCTCGCCGCTCCTTCAGACTCGAAATCTCCTCTAGGGCGAGTTCTTTCATGTCGGGGTCGGCGAGAAGTTCCTGAGCATCGGTCAATGCCGAGAGGACGGCTTTGTACTCCTTGATCGCTCCGGCGATGTCACTCAGCTCTGATCGGGCCTTGCCGAGGCGCTGGAGTTCCTTCGGGTTGCTGCCAATGGAGGGGTCTTGCAATTGCAGCTCAATTTCTTCGAACCGCTTTTCAATTTCTTCGAGCTTTGCAAGCATGGGTCAAATTGTACCGGGCGGCTCGACCACCCAATAGGCGCTTCCATCGTTCAGACGGGCCATCAACCCGTGTTCAATCAAGGCTCGCCGAAGCTCGCAATGGTTGTCAAACGAGTGGAGATCTTGGATGACGGCGTTGACGGCTCGCTCGGTGTATTTCTCCCCAACTTTGAAGTGGTCCGCAATCCATCGAAGCGCCTCTATACGGCGGTCTCGCTGTTTTCGCGCAGGCCAAATGGCAAGGCGCCCCTCGGAATCGAGGTAAGGGCCAAGGGATTCGGGGGGTTGGGGATTCATGACCGAAATTGTATCCGGTCTTCCCACGGGCCCCGTAGGCCCTGTCCCAGGAGGAAATCTCTGGGACAGGGGAGCAGGTCGTCTTCAGAAGTACGACGTGAAGCTTCGGTGATCGAAGCGGTGTTGAGAGAACCCTTCGCCGTCCGCCTTCCCCACGGCAACGATTCCAGGAAGGGTGACGTGGGCAGGGAGCCCAAGCAGTTCTTTCACTTGTCCAGCATCAAATCCGAGCATCGGGGAACTCACGTACCCGGTGGCCTCGATGGCCAGAAGGAGCCAACCCAGGAAGATATTGGTTTGACCATGACCCCATTGGGCCCGGTCCTCCACGCTCATGGGGCCGAACACCTTCATGATGCCCGCCTTTGCCTCTTCAAGTCGGTCGCGCATCCCGGGATGAACGGATTCGTCCAGACGTCCGAGCGCCTCTTCCATATCGTTGTACACAACGAAAACTGCAGCGGCCGCTCCCACCTGGGGTTGACCGTAAGCGGCTCCCATGAGCTTTTGCTTCATCTCTTCCGAATGAACCACGGCGACCTTCCACGGCTGGATGTTCCAGGCGCTGGGGGCCTTCCCGGCTATCTCAAGGATTTCGTCAATGTCCGATTGGGGGATCGGCTCAGGAAGATACTTACGGATCGAAACCCTTTTGAGGGCGGCGGCTTTCACAGTCAAAGTCGTGTCAGTACTCATTGTTCAAATACACGCCAAACCGGGCTTCTTTGTTGCCTTTGTAAACAACATTCTCCAGACGGGGCGTTTCTCCACCCTTTCTACGTTCTAAAAAAGGGTGGAATCTCAGGGCGGGAATGAAGATACACTCGCGTCATGTCGAGACCCGTCGTGATGCCTGCCGCAGTGACTCCTTTTCTTGCCGATGGCGGAATAGATTTTGTTTCTATGGCCAGGCTTTTGGCATACTTCGATGCCGCGGGTTGCGATTCTGTTGTCGTCGGGGGGACGAACGGCGAGGGCCCCCTTTTGAGCGCCGTGGAGCGAAGAGACCTCTGTAGAGAGGCTTGTCGCGCGGCCGGTCCCCTTCGTGTTTGGCTTGGGACTGCCTCCGAGAGCCTTCCGGAGATCGTTTGGTTGGCCAAGCAAGCCTTGAATGTGGGTGCCGCCGGGCTGTTGCTCTTGCCTCCTCGGTACTTCGGTGATCCGGGGGAGGAAAGTCTTGCCCTCTGGTTCGAATCGATCCTGGACCAGTCAGAGATTCCTTGCCTCGTCTACAACATCCCACAAAAGTGCGGCTATGGGCTTTCAGCTTCCTTGCTCCAAAGATTGGCGAACCACCCTCAGTTTTCTGGCGTGAAGGACGCGAGCGGGCAACCGGACAACCTCACTTCCTTCCGGGCCGCCTTGGGCGAAGAGCATGATCTGCTTTTTGGGGATTCCCACCCCTTCCCCCAAGCGATAGAGGCCGGATGGACGGGCACCATTTCGGGCGCGGCCAACATCGTCCCGCACTGGTTTGTACAAATCTTTCGTGAGTGGAATGACCCGGACCGACGTGAGAGCAGCCTCGTCAAGTACGAGCTACTTGGCCGGATTTTGGAACTCGTTCGACAAGGTCCTCAGCCAGCCTTGAACAAAGCCGTCCTTCGTGAGTTTGGGGTCTTAGAATCAGACGCGATGCGGCTGCCTTTATCTCCTTGCCCCGTAGAGGTCCGTGATTCTATGCTGGCTGCGCTCGTAGAATCGATTGGGGTCCGACCGGGCAACCTCGGACTCATCGCACGATGAAACAGACACCCATTCATGCCGTCCACGGAGGCGACTTCTTTCAGTCGATAGGAGACGAGTTCCAACACTTGGATCGGGCGGAGACCGTCCTGAACGCTGATGTTTTGGACGCCTGGTACGACCCAGCGCCGGAGATTCTGGATGGATTGAAATCGAACCTCGCCTGGTTGATCAAATCGAGTCCACCGGTCCACCAGGAAGGAATGGTGCGTGTCATTGCCGAGGAGCGAGGCGTCGAGGAGGGGCAAGTCTTTCCTGGCCCAGGGTCCTCTGCCCTCATGTTCAATATCTTCCCGAAGCTGATTTCGCCCGGCGAGACCGCGGTCATTCTCGATCCATGTTACGGGGAGTATCCCCACGTCCTGGAGAATGTTGTGGGCGCATCGGTCCGGCGGGTATCGCTTGATCTCGACACGATGGTGCCGAATCTCGAAGCGGTGGTGGAGGCATGCCAGGGAGCGAAGCTATTTGTTCTGGTCAACCCCAACAGTCCGACCGGAATCGGAGTGGAAAAGACTTGGGTGGAAAGCCTCCTCGCCCGACTTTCTTCGGAGATGACCGTCTGGATCGACGAAACGTACATCGATTTCATGCCCGGAAAGCAGAGTGCCGAAGTGTTGGTGGCCCAGTATCCCAATCTCATCGTCTCCAAGTCGATGTCGAAGTTTTACAGCTTGAGCGGTCTTCGGGTGGCCTATCTCGTCGCGAATCCCCAAAGGGTCGAGTCGTGGAGCCGCACATCGCCTCCCTGGTCGGTGGGGATGATTGCCCAGTTTGCCGCCATCACGGCGTTACGCCATCGCGAGTACTACGCCGCGATGGCCGAAGAAACCCATCAGATTCGGGCTCAAATGATGGAAGCGCTGCAGGCATCGGGACGCGTCCACGTCTATCCATCCACGGCCAACTTCATCATGATGCGGCTGCCGAATGGGGGTGCAAAGCGAATCGACGAGACGCTCAGGGAAAAGCACATCTACATCCGAAACTGCGACTCGTTGTCGCCGCGTTTTCAAGATAACTTTATCCGCGTGGCGGTCAAGGCTCCGGAACCATCCGAGACTCTTGTCCGAGCGATCCTGGCCGAGCTAGGTTAAGCGGAGGGGAATTGCAACCGAACGTGGTTGCTCATTTCCTCGACCATTTCGCTCTGCCTTTGTCGGAAGCTCTCGAGCAGATCCACGTAGCTAGGATCGACGAGCGACAAGATTTGGACCGCGAGGATTCCCGCATTGCGGGCGTTTCCGATGGCGACTGTGGCCACGGGGATTCCTGCGGGCATTTGCACGATGCTGTAGAGAGAGTCCACGCCGCTCAGCGCGCGAGTCGGGACCGGAACCCCAATGATCGGAACCGTCGTGAGCGATGCCACCATGCCTGGGAGGTGGGCGGCCCCGCCGGCCCCGGCGATGATGACGCAAAGACCTCGGTCACGGGCCGTTTTCGCGTACTCCACCATCTTCATGGGGGTGCGGTGGGCGGATACGACGTCAATCTCGAACGGGACGCCAAATTCTTCGAGCACCTCGGCGGCGGGGCGCATGGTGTCCATGTCGCTTTCACTCCCCATGATGATTCCCACAATTGCGCTGGCCATGGCCTTATTCTAGCCGACGGACAACCCGAATCGGGGTGCTGAGGAAGCTATTGCAGCGGAAGGTGTTCCGATGAGGTCCACGATGCCGTACAATACTCAAATGGCGATATCTAGCCTCAAGCCAGCAACGGTCAAGCGGAACCCGGGAATGCCTCTTGACCTGGATTGGGTTCTGAGCACACAAGTCAATAGGAGCGCGGCCGAGCGCCGCGCCGCCACGCTCCCAGGGCGCAGAACCGTGAAGAAAAAGTGGCAAGCCGGATGGCTCCTGCGGGCCGTGTCTTGCATGGACCTCACCACCCTCAGCGGCGACGACACCCCGGGGACGGTACGAAGACTTTGCCAGAAGGCAAAGCACCCGATTCGGGCCGATCTGATGGAGCAACTCGGCATGTCAGATTCCGGCCTGACCACGGCCGCCGTCTGCGTCTATCACGAGTTTGTTTCAACGGCGGTAAAGGCACTGGAGGGGACTCACATTCCCGTCGCTGCGGTGGCCGCAGGTTTTCCCCACGGGCTGAGCCCGTTCCGTGAGCGCATTCAAGAAATCAAAGCGAGCGTTGCGGAGGGTGCGAAAGAGATTGACATCGTCATCAGTCGGCAACACGTTTTGAACGGGAATTGGCAAGCGCTCTACGATGAAGTGCAGCAGTTCCGCGAGGCGTGTGGCGAGGCCCACCTGAAGTCTATTTTGGCGACGGGCGAACTCGCGACCCTCACCAATGTCGCTCGTGCCAGCGTCGTGTGCATGATGGCGGGAAGCGATTTCATCAAGACTTCCACCGGAAAAGAGTCGGTGAATGCCACGATTCCCGTCGGGCTCACCATGGTGCGACAGATTCGTGAGTATCAAGAGCAAACCGGCTTCAAGATCGGCTACAAGCCTGCCGGGGGCATTCGAGCCGCAAAGCAATCGGTGGACTGGCTGATCCTCATGCACGAAGAACTCGGCGAGGCTTGGACCCACGAAAACCTGTTTCGTCTGGGGGCCTCCACCCTTCTTTCCGATATCGAGCGACAACTAGAGATGTTCCTCACGGGCCGATACTCGGCCTACAACCGACACCCCATGGGATAAACCCGAACCAACATGACCGTAAAAGACATTTTTGAAAACTTGAGCTATGGCGATGCCCCCGAGGACGCGAAACCAGCGTTCGAGTGGCTCGACGGGTTCGAACGAAAGTTTGGCCACTACGTGGGTGGGGAATGGGTACAGGGTGAGGAGCACTTTGAGTCTGTGAACCCGGCAACGACCGGTTTCTTGGCCCACATCGCCCAGGGCTCAGAGGGACTCGTCAACCAAGCCGTCGACGCGGCTCGAAAGGCCTTGCCTGCGTGGCAAGCCCTCGGACCGCTTGGCCGAAGCAAGGTTTTGTACGCTCTAGCGCGGGGCATTCAGCGACATAGCCGCTTGTTTGCCGTGCTCGAGACCCTTGACAACGGAAAGCCCATTCGGGAGACCCGCGATCTCGATATTCCGCTGGTTGCGCGCCATTTTTATCACCACGCCGGGTGGGCTCGCCTGGTAGATACGGAGTTTTCTGGGTACGAATCGGTGGGGGTCTGCGGGCAAATCATCCCCTGGAACTTCCCGCTTTTGATGCTCTCATGGAAGATCGCTCCGGCATTGGCCGCCGGAAATACGGTGGTTCTGAAGCCCGCTGAGTTCACTTCGCTCACCGCACTGCTCTTCGCGGACCTGTGCGATAAGGTCGGAGTCCCTCCAGGAGTCGTCAACATCGTGACGGGCGACGGGCGCACGGGCGCCGCGATCGTGAACCACAAGGACGTGGACAAAGTTGCCTTTACGGGCTCCACCGAAGTCGGGCGTATTTTGCGCACGGCGACCGCTGGGACAGGCAAGAAACTGAGCCTTGAGCTGGGCGGAAAGTCGCCGTACATCGTTTTTGAGGACGCCGATCTGGATAGCGCGGTCGAGGGCCTCGTGGACGCCATTTGGTTCAACCAGGGCCAGGTGTGCTGCGCAGGATCGCGATTGCTCGTGCAAGAAGGCATTGCCGAGAAAGCGTATGCAAAGATTCGCGCCCGGATGCAAAACCTCCGGCTAGGATCGCCGCTCGACAAGGCCGTCGATATTGGCGCCGTTGTCGACAAAACTCAATTGGAACGAATCACAGAGTTAGTCGAGGTCGGCGTGAGCGAGGGGGCCACCAAGTTTCAGGCGGGGACATGCCCGACGGAAGGGTGGTTCTATCCGCCCACGCTCCTCACCGATGTCGCTCCAAGCTCCACCGTGGCACAGGTCGAAATCTTCGGCCCTGTTTTGGTCGGCATGACGTTCCGAACCCCCGATGAAGCGGTGGCCCTCGCCAACAACACCGTCTTTGGTCTTGCCAGCAGCGTGTGGACGGAAAATTTGAACGTCGCGCACGATATCGCGAGCCGAATCAAAGCCGGCACTGTGTGGATCAACTGCACCAACCAATTTGACGGAGCCGTAGGATTTGGCGGCTACCGCGAGTCGGGGTTTGGCCGCGAAGGCGGCAAAGAAGGGATGTATGAGTACCTCAAGGCGAAGATGGCCAAGGGCGCCGAGCCAACCGATACGAAGAGCGTCCCGGCCTCTTCCCCCTCCGAGGGAGTCGATAGGTCTCACAAACTCTACATTGGGGGCAAACAAGCCCGTCCCGACGGTGGATACAGCCAATCGTACAACACGGTCCATGGCCCGATCGATGTGGCCATCGGGAACCGAAAGGATGTCCGGAATGCCATCGAGGCGTCCGAGTCGGCGCTGTCCTCTTGGGGTGGTGCGACCGCCCACCTGCGGGCGCAAGTCCTTTACTACCTCGGCGAGAACATTGACGCCGAGAGAGAGTCTTTCGTGAAGGCGCTGACCGCGTTCGGAATGTCTGACGCCGATGCAGAGGCCGAAATCGATGCTAGCATTGATCGCTGCTTCTACTATGCTGCCTGGGCAGATAAGTACGACGGCCAAGTGCATGGTGCGCCGCTCCGTGCCGTGGTTTACACCCGAAATGAAGCCATCGGTTCGGCGGGGGTCGTCGCTCCTCGCGAATCGGCGCTTCTTGGGTTGCTGACTAGCACGCTTCCGCTCCTTGCCATGGGGAACACGGTGACCGTCGTGCCGAGTGACTTGAACCCTCTTCCTGCCTGCGAGCTTTACCGCGTCCTGGAGGCGAGTGACTTCCCGGGCGGGTCTTTCAACATCCTCACGGGAGATCAGAAAGAGCTTTCCAGCGTGCTCGCCAACCACGACACGGTTCAAGTTCTTTGGAGCTTCCTCGGGGCGGAATCCGCAGAGGGATTAGAGAGAGCGAGCGTCGGAAATCTAAAACAAACCTGGTGTCCGATGCACAACATTGCCTGGTTTGAGGCTCCTCACCCTGAGTTTCTGCGTCGAGCGGTGCAAGTGAAGAACATTTGGACACCTTTCGGGTCGTAATCTGGGATTTTCGTAGGATAATGTAGGTTCATGTGCACTTTGCGCTCCTTTGCAATACTCGGCCTCGCGGCGGCGATGGTTTCGGGGATGGCCCAATATCGTAACGACCGGCCTATTCGCGGTACCTGGTTGCGCCCCGACGGGTCGACCACGAACCTTGAGAATCACCTGAAGAACTTTGCGAAATCAGGCATCACAGACCTGTATCTCGAAACGTTTTATCACGGGATATCGACCGGAAAGGCAGGCGTTTTCAACGCTCGATTTGGGACCGACCATCTTGCAGCCGCAATTCCACTCGCCGCGAAGTATGGAATCCGGCTCCATGCGTGGGTTGAGGCGGGATATTGGCAGTACGGAACGACAGGGGCGTACAACTTCACCGGAAATCCCGACTGGAAAGTCATCAACGTAAGTACGGGACTCGAAGGGGGAGATATTGCTCAACAGGTCTTCGCAAACCTGTGTCATCCCGGAGTGCAAGCCAAGCTCAAAGCGTACACGAGCGAACTCGCGAGTTCCTACAACGGGCTGTGGGGGGTGCAAACGGATTACCACCGATTCCCCGTCGATAACGCCTCCGACAATTTTCCCACTCCGTGGACTTATGACACTTGGTCCCAAACCGCGTTTTCGACCTCGATCGGAACCTCGGTGAACCTCTCCACGCAAGCGGCTCGCACGAGTCACACCTACTACAATCAGTACCTGCAGTGGCGGAGAGACGGCATCACCGAAGCCGCCCGCCAGATGGCATTGGGGATACGCGATGTCAGCACCGATGTGTCGTTCTCGGGGGCAGTATTCCCGGCAACGGCGAGCAATTCTGCCCAAATTGCCAAGTGCCAAGAGTGGACCAAGTGGTGCTCGAATGGGACGCTCGATTACGCCGTGCCCATGTGCTATTCCACCACGTTGACCGGAATAGGCAACGAAATCAACACCGCGAAGACGGTTGCAGTGGGGACAAGAGTCGTTCCAGGCCTTGCGGTGACAGGCAGCGGCACAAAGCCCGCCCTCACGGATCAACTGGTGACCGCGAAGGCGCGGAGTATCGAAGACTTTATCGTCTGGGAGGGTACGTATTTCGGCACCGCCGCGAACCAATCCGATCTTTTGAACTGGCTCTCGGCAAATGCGACGCCCATGCGGGCCGACCTCGATTCCGATGGACTCGTGTCGCTCTCGGACTACCGGCTCTTTCTTGCAACGTATCAAGGAGCCTCGGTGGCGAGTAATGCGGGAAATCGAATGAATTTCGACGGAGACTCGGACATCGACACGAATGATCACAAGGCGTTTCGTCTCGCTTTGGCCAAGTTCCGCCTCGGCGATTTCGGCGTCTATTCCACTCGCCGCGCAGCGGCCATCACGTCTGCGTTAGGGGCTGTTGGTGGCGCCGTCGGGACCCCCGCCAACCACCTTTTCGATGTCGATGAGAGCGGAGCCGTCACCACTCTCGACCGAGACTGGATGGAGCGCACCGCGCAAACGACTCCGGTGGCGTTTGTCGATCTCGACTTGCAAAACTCGACTGTTGGTCCAGAAGGTCGGACGGTCACGTTCGAATGGCGAACCGACACCGGCACCCCGATTCGCAGCTGGACCGTCCCGATCGAGACCGTCGGCAATACGCCGATTCCGTCACCCGGAATTGGCACATACCAGCTCAGCATTCGATTCGAGCACTGGCTTCGCAGAACCGTGACGTTGGCTTTTGGCTCTTCAGACCAGGCCGCCGTGCCAGTCTCCTTGGTCAACGGAGATGCGAATGGCGATAATGCCATTGATTTGCTGGACTATTTCCGCCTGAGCGACGCCTACAATTCGGTGAAGCCGGATAGCCTCTATGACTCCATGGTCGACTTCAACGAAGACGACTCCGTCGACCTTCTCGACTACTTCATTTTGAGCGACGGATACGGTCTCGTGGGCGACGAATAACTATCCAGCCGTCGTGAGCGTTCTGCCTGGGTAGGTGGCAAGAGCCACCTCCAGGCAATCCATTGCCTCATGAATGCGGTCGATCTCTAGCACGTACGCGATGCGCACCTCATCGAGACCGAGCCCAGGGGTTGCATAAAATCCGCTGGCAGGCGACAGCATCACCGTCGCCCCGTTGTGTGAAAACGATTCAAGGAGCCATTGGCAGAAAGCGTCCGCATTGTCGATAGGGAATCGCACGGTCGCATAAAATGCTCCATCGATCTTCGGACAGAGAACTCCCTCCATCTTTTGCAATCTTCCCACGAGGGCATCGCGCCGAGCCATGTACTCTTCACGAACCTTCGCGTAGTACTCTGCGGGAGCTTCGAGAGCGCCTTCCACTCCAATTTGGGCGAGCCCGGGAGGGGAAAGTCGCGCCATGCCAAAACGCCCCATCGCCGACATAAGTTCGGTGTTCTTCGTGACCAAAAAGCCGAGTCGCGCGCCGCAGAGCGAAAACCTCTTGGAAACCGAGTCCACCATGATCGCGTGTTTCTCGAGTCCTTCCAGCTGAAGCACGCTGGTCATCTCGCCATCGGTGTAGTTGAATTCCCTGTACACCTCATCGGCAATGAGATAGAGATCGTGAGCCAGGGCGATATCACGGAGAGCCTCAAGTTGCGCTCGGTCGTAAATGGTCCCCGTTGGATTCGATGGGTTGCAGATCAGAATCGCCTTCGTGCGCGGGGTGATTTTTGCGGCAAAGTCCTCGGCGCTCGGGAGAGCGAAATCATCTTCGATGTAAGTCGTGATCGGGACAATCGTCACGCCGCTCGTCATGGCAAAGCCAAGGTAGTTTGCGTAAAACGGCTCTGGCACGATGACTTCGTCGCCAGGATTGCAGGTGGCGAGCATCGCGAAGCAGATGGCCTCGCTCCCGGCGGTGGTCACCATCACATCCACGTCTTCGATGGCCTTCCCGTACCAGCTGGAATACTTCGCGGCCATCTTCTTCCGCAGGCTCGGGTTCCCCGAGCTGTTGGAGTACTCCAGCACGCGAGGGCGACCGGCGGCAAGAGCCGTCCAAAACTCTTCAGGCGCCTGAATGTCGGGCTGGCCGATATTCAGGTGGATCACGCGGGTCCCTGCGGCCTTGGCCTTGTCGGCAAAAGGAAGCAGCTTTCGGATGGGTGAAGGCGGCATGTCTTGACCGCGTTGGGAGACGCTCGGCATGAAATCCATTGTACTTCACAGGCCCTTCTGGTACCCTCTAAGTCTCCCCATGTCTATCCTTGACACGCTTAAATACAACGAACAGGGCCTCATTCCGGCGATCGTCCAAGACCACGAGAACGGTCAGGTTTTGATGATGGCGTGGATGAACCGGGAGAGCCTCGAGCAGACGCTTGAGACCGGAAAATGCACGTACTGGAGCCGAAGCCGCAACAAGTTTTGGATCAAAGGCGAATCAAGCGGCCACTTTCAAACGGTGAAGGGCATCACGATCGATTGCGATCTTGATACCCTTCTCATTCAGGTCGAACAGATCGGGGCCGCGTGCCACGACCACGACCGTTCTTGCTTCTATCGTGATCTCGGCCCGTCGTCCTTGACGATCAATGCCGAAAAGCTCACGGATTAGCGTTTGCGAATATAGTTCGTCATTCGATTCGGAGTGAACACTTCGCACGCAGAATACGACCCAGAACCAGTGTCTTTCGAGAGTGGGAACTGCTCCTTCGCGGCAAGGCATTCCGCTCGATATTTGACGACAAAGGAGGCTGATCCTTGCGTTTCGATCCGGATCCCATCGGTAGGATCGGGTGAACCAGAAACCAGCGCCCCGGTGACTTCAATGTTCGATGAATTGACCCGGATGCCCCCTCGAGCGGAATAGATGAGGCCCCACATGGAGCTCGCGTCGGTTCGAATATCAATGGCGTCCGGCGCGTCGCTCAGCGATACTAAGTTGGAGTTGATGAGGAGCTTGGCTTCACTGTCCTCATAAGGGCTGTACTCTTTGTCTAACCGATACTCAGACCCCTTTGCCGCCGTGAACTTTCCTTTGACCACGACCGTTGCTCCCAGATTGAACAACTGTCCATCCAGATTTACATCACCAGTGACGAGAACCACGTTGTCTACCGGATTGCTGGATCGCGGGAGAATTCGGATCGTTGTGCCTTTCGGGATGTTCATGTTCCCGTGGATCACCATGGGGGGCACGATATACAAGTAGCCTTTGGTTGGGTGGCGCTGACACTCCCCGGGGCCTAGGTCGCTACAGATTTGTGTGGAATCGGGAGCGTGGGTCCGGGCTGTCCAGTCCCCTTCCCACTTGTCTACCTGTGGTTGGTCCGGGAAGTACCATTCGCGTTCCAGTGCCGTAATCTCCCCCTTTTCTTTTTTGCCCGGGTTTGACCTTACTGGAAGTAGAGCTGTGGCCAAGTTCGTGACCGTGGTAGGGACCGGCTGGCTGGTTGCCTCCAAGGCAGTCTTTTCGAGACGTGCCATTGCGGCGCTTTCGCGGAGCTGGGCGTCAGTGAGGGCATACATATCCGTTTGATAATTGATGAGAGGCTGAGTGTTGCCCATCCCCGCCGCAGATATTGTGAGCTCAACGATGCTCTTGTCCGGTACTGCCGGGGCGAGGATCTTTCCTTGAATGTCAAAGATGTTCGGGTTTGTAAAGGCGCTCTTGCCCTTCACCGGAGCTTCCCATATGACCCCTTTGTTCCCGACAATGTGGCCGAACTTCGCATTGTCGATCACGGAATCCTTGGTCTCGTCGTATGTTCGAATCCCTTGCTCCGTGTTGAACTTCACGGTAGTATTCGATTGGATCGCACCGGGGAGGAAGTTAAACAGCCCCACTTGGTCCCCGCTGGTTTCAGTTGATTTCTGCCCTTGGCCTCCACGAGCCGTAAACTGAGCCTGCATGATCGAGCGACCCCCGTTTGCGGCCACGCCGGTCCCCTCAATGGTAAACGTGTACTCTGTTTCTGGACCGCCACCAAAATCCTTTGTCGCGGTGGTCATGTTTATGACCCGAGCAGTGTAGGTTCCCAGCTTTTCGCCGCTGGGGGCATCCAAATCGGTCGAACTGAGGGTGTCCGGATAGGTCTCATCCGTCGCCATCTGAACCCGAATCGCGTCGTACAAGTGGTTGAGTCCGCTCTCCGCGAGAGTATCCGCCACCACCTTTCCTTGCGAGCGGTAGCTCATTCGGCTTCCCATCGTGCTCAGGGCAATCGTCGAGAGCGCGACGAGAGAAATGCCTCCGATGAAGAACATAACGGTGACGAGCGAAGCCCCTCGCTGTCGACTCTGCCGACGCATGAGGTCATGAGTTTGAATTTGTGGATGTTTCTTCATATCTTTCTCTTATCGATTTCTTAGGTTCGCGGAGGTGACCACCGTGAGGTCCTCACGCTTCTTTGCGGAGGTGGTCGTATCCCATTGCGATTGCGGCGTCACTTCGAGCGTGATAGAGCCGATCGCCGTGGTTCCGTCGGGCGCCGATTCTGTTGGCGTGACGGGAAGCCGGACGTCAATGATGGCGTCCGAGGAAAGCGCGCTCGAAAGCGTGAGTTGTGAATCCGAGATCTGGATCCCTCCCCCGCTCGGGTTGCCTAACGTCGCACCCTCTGCCACGACTTGGAGCGGCGGTGCGCAACTCGCCAACCCCGCGCTGTATCCCGTCGTGACTATCGGGAACGTCGCCTGACCGGTGACTCCTTCCACCCTCTGGAGACTTGTGAATCCCATGTTCAGGGTCTTCACGCGAGTCAAAACGATGTCGTTGAGAATCGCATTCCCGGGCACATCGGAGACTACGGAAGCGATGTACTTTTTGAGAATGTACGGACCGTCCTCCGAGGCATCCGGGACGAGTTTGAAGATCACGACTCGGTACATGCCGGGTTGTGAGCCCCCTTCTGAATCGAAAACAGGTTGGCGAAGCACGAGAGTATCGCTAAAGTTTGTCGATGCAACGGGTGTCCCCGTCGGGGGGTACTTGGACAGCACTCGATCGCTCGCTTCGATTTCCTGAACGATTCGCTCCAGCTCGACCTGCGTCGTGTGAGTGGTCTTCATCCGACCCTGATTCTTCGCACTCATGCGGCCTCCGTAGGCCGTAAAAATAGCGATGCCCGACACGATGAGAATCAAGACGAGTGTCATCCCGAGCATCTCCACGAGTGTGAAGCCCCGTCTCAGGGTGCGCCTCATGGTGAGCCGCCTCCCGCAAGAGCAAATCCTTCTTGCTGGGCAACGATGGCCGAAATGGTCACGTTCGACTTCTGGTCGTCTTTGAGGTTTGTGCTACCCGCGTAGCGCCAGGTGATTTGGACGGTCACCTGTTGGCGAGAGGTAGAACCGACAACCGGCGAAATGGTGTAAGTCCCTTCAAGTTTCAAACCCTTCGCGCCATCGGGGAAGTTCTTCTTGGCTTCGGCGCTGATGGGGAAGGGAGCATCGGTGACCGCTACCCGGTTCGAATAGGAGTAGGACCGCAGTTGCTCGAGTTGTTGCCGGGCCACAGAATAGGCCACGGTGCGAACCGCACTCTGCCGATTGATCAGGTTCGATGCAGAGTAGAGGGAGAGGCCGAGGAGGACGCCGGCAAGTACCAAGAAAAGGCTCACCATGGTCTCGACCATCGTAAGTCCCTTCTTGAGTTTTGCCCGAAGCCGAAGTGTTGGACGCCTCATTTTTCCCCACGGTTATCGTTCCATGACAACCTTGGGTTGAGGCAGTGAGAATTACTTGGTTTAACGTTCGGTCAGGTTAACTTTTCTTTCGCAAAAGAAAGGCTGCAACACCCGCCCCGGCGAGAACTGCCACGCCTGCCCCAATAAATGGAGACAGCGTGCCGCTTGAGTCTTTGACCGTGGTCGAGACCGCCTTCATGGCGTCCATTTGGCTCGGATTTGTCTTCGCAAGCTGGGCGATGGGTTGGAAGAAGAGATCGTCGGGCGCGTCATTGGGGAACTGAGAGTCTCGGAACATCGAGACGGTATCGAGCCCCTGGACCAAGGGAAGTTTGATCTTAAGGTGAGCAGCGATGCCGGCGTGCTTGATTCGGTCCAGCTTCGCGACTTCAGCCTGGTCCGGGGCAAAGAGCCCCTTTTCGCCAATCGTAGCTCCATAGGGTTCGTTTGAAATGAAATACACTTCCAATCCTGCCCGCCCCTTCTGGTTCTCCTTGGGCACGTAATAGGGGTTGAACGGCTTGTCGGTCTTAAAGGTCATCCGCACGAGGCCCGTGGTGGCCGTGCCTCCCTCGGATTTCACCTTAAATGCCGTGAGCATCCAGCCCTTTTTGATATAGTATGCGGTCCACTTTTCGATGCCGGGATTGGTTTTGTATCCGTTCGCCTTCATGTAGGCGGCGAGAGCGCCCGCATCGTTGGCCTTGAGCGTGGTCGCCTCGTAGCCAGCGACATCGACCTTTTGGATCACTTCTACGGATTCAGCGGCAGCGGCACTCGTAGTGTCGGCTCCGTCACTCTTGCTTTGGTACAGGTCTGGCCACGATGGCAATAGGTCAAATGCCTTTTCGTTAGCTTCAGCCAATTCAGGAACGGAAGGTGTGGGGGCGATGAATCCCAAGTCTTTCGATTCCGTGTAAAAATCTGCCTTCCGGACAAAGTGCTGGATCTTCGTGTCCGGATTCCAGAAGATAATGTTCTTTTGGCTCCCAAAAAATACTGCGTCGAGTCCCACACTGCAACATGCCGAAGCCGGTCCTAGTAAGGCAACGCCACCCAAAGCGACGCTGAGAGAAGACAAAAGAAGCAACCTAGTTTTCATGAGTTTGTCCGCGTAGATGGGTACGCACCCCCTACGGTTAATGACGGAAACAACTATGGATAGGGTGTTGGTTCCCGGGGTATAATCCCCTGTTGCGACGGGCTATGCCCGCGTAAACCCAAAACTGAGCCACTGGAAAAGTGAAGCGAAAGGCTTCAAACCTCCAGGGAACGGCGGGAAAAACATATATGGCAAAAGAATGTCTGATTCAAAAGCATAAGCGGCAGACAGAGACTTGGGAGCGCCTCCACAAGGAAGAGCAAGAGATTCTTGCCCTGCCAAAGGAAAAGCGCGAAGAGGCTCTGGCCGCATTTACTGCACGCCGAGTGAAGAACCGGCAGTACAAAACTCGTCGATACAATCGATGCTCGATTACCGGTCGTGCGAAAGGAAACTTCCGCTACTTCGGGTTGTGCCGACAGCAGTTTCGTGAAATGGCCCACCGCGGCCTCCTTCCAGGCGTCACCAAGTCAAGCTGGTAACGTCCGCGTCCTTTAGGAGAAATCAACAATGCATAGCGATCCTATCGCGGACCTGTTGACGCGCATCCGAAACGGCGCGTTGGCAAAACTCCCAACTGTAGATATCCCTCACAGCAAAATCAAGCTGGAAATCGTGAAAATTCTGGAGCAAGAAGGCTTCGTGAAGTCACACGAGATCACTACAGAAACGAAGTTTCCGCAAATTAAAGTTCATATTTCATACGATGCAAAGCGTAAGCCTCTGATCCACAAGATCATGCGCGTGAGCAAGCCAGGTCTTCGTGTCTACAAAGCGAACGATGAACTTCGGCCTGTTCGAAGTGGTTTGGCCACTCGAATTCTCACCACAAGCCAAGGCGTCATGACCGACCGCGAGGCCCGCAAGCGCAAGATTGGCGGCGAAGTCCTCTGCGAGGTTTGGTAACCAGGAGTCCAGAACAATGTCAAGAATTGGACGAATGCCCATCACCATTCCGGATAAAGTCACGATTGACGTGGCGGCTGATAACTTGGTCACCGTGAAGGGGCCCAAAGGCGAATTGAAGCAAAACATCGCCCGAGAGCTCGCTATCAAGGTGGAAGGGAACACGCTCTCGATTGAGCGCCCGAACAACCAATATCGGATTCGCGGTCAACACGGACTTGCCCGAACACTCATCAACAATATGGTCGTCGGAGTCACAACCGGCCACACCAAGACACTGGAAATCCAAGGCGTCGGCTACCGCGTGACGGCTCAAGGCAAGGGACTTCTCTTGAACATGGGCTACTCGCACCCGGTCAACATCGACGGCGTGGACGGAATCGCTTTTGAGCTTGTACAAGACGAGAAAACGCGAAACCAGTTGATCAAGGTTAGTGGTATCGACAAGGCCCTCGTGGGTCAAATCACCGCCGACATTCGCAAGGTTCGAAAGCCAGACCCATACAAGGGTAAGGGAATTCGATTCCATGGCGAAGTGATCAAGCTGAAGGCCGGTAAGCGAGCCGCGGCGAAGAAGTAAGGAGAACTCGGAATGGCTAACAAATCTAGACAAGTACTTCGTGTGGTCCGCCATGGGCGGGTCCGCAAGAAGGTGGACGGCACTCCGACTCGACCTCGACTCGCGGTGTTCCGAAGCCTGAAGCACATTTCTGCTCAAATCATTGACGATACGACCGGGACGACCCTCGTCGCCGCCAGCAGTCTTGAAAAAGACCTGAAGGTGAAAGGGACCGCCGAAGGCGCGAAGAAAGTGGGCAACGCCCTCGCAGAACGCGCTAAGGCAAAAGGGATTTCGGCCGTCGTCTTCGACCGAGGTGGCTTCCGCTACCACGGGCGCGTGGCAAACCTTGCCGATGGCGCTCGAGATGGAGGATTGCAGTTCTAATGAAGATGGCAAGTCGAATGACAGGCCGACGAGATAGTCGAAATGTGACCGATGGTCCACAGCTCGACGTTCGAGTCGTTCGGTCGAACAAAGTTTCAAAGACCCACAAGGGTGGAAAGACCATGAGCTGGAGCGTTCTTGTCGTCGTAGGCGACAACAAGGGCAGCGTTGGCGTAGGCCTTGGTAAGGCTCGGGGAATCCCCGATGCCATCCGCAAGGCTGAAGAAGCCGCGCGAAAGGCAATGTTCAAGGTTCCAATGATTGGGGAAACGATCCCTCACGCTATCGAAGCGACTCACGGCACAGCCCGAGTCGTCCTTCGACCTGCTTCTCCGGGAACCGGAGTCAAGGCAGGAAGCGCGATTCGAGCTTGTCTCGAAGCCGCTGGCGTCCACAACGTGTTGGCAAAGTCCATGGGAAGCCGCAATAGCGTCAACATGGCCTATGCGACCATCGAAGCCTTCCGAGGCCTGATGGTTCCAGAAGATGCCGCTGCACGACGTGGAAAGGACTCCTCGGAACTTATTCCTTGGCTCGCGAAGGCTCGGAAGGAGGAAGCTGATGCTGCTCATTAAGCTCATCAAGAGTCCGATCGGGAATACCCCGAAGAACCGGGCAACCGTAAAAGCTCTCGGCCTGAATAAGGTCGGCAGTTCGCGAACGCAAAATGACACGAAGGAAATTCGTGGCATGATCCACGCCGTACAACATCTTGTGAGCGTGGAAGAAGTGGAAGGCACCGTTGAAAAGCGACTGGGCCGTGGCGCAAAGGCATTGGCTGCAAAGCCAGCCCCCGCCAAGGCAAAGGCAGCTCCAAAAGCAAAGGCCGCAACCACCGAAGCGAAACCAAAGCGAACCACGAAAAAGACCGCTGAGGAGGCGAAGTAACGATGTCATTGCATAAACTGAGACCAGCAAAGGGCTCGACGAAGCGAAAGCGAATCGTTGCCCGAGGTATCGGAAGTGGCATGGGTAAAACCGCCACCCGTGGAACCAAGGGTCAAAAGGCTCGACGACAAATTCCAGCTCGATTCGAAGGTGGACAAACGCCTATTCAACGCCGACTTCCGGTGAAGAAGGGCTTCCGCAACGTGAATCACAAGGAATACGCAATCGTAAATCTTGACGATCTAGAGCGAAACTTTGAAAAGGGTGCAGTGGTCACCCCCGAAGTTCTGAAGGAAAAGGGCATCATCGGAAACATTCTCGATGGCGTCAAGATCCTCGCTTTTGGAGAAGTCACAAAGGCACTGAAGGTCAGTGCTCACAAGTTCAGCAAAACGGCTGAAGAGAAAATCAAAAAGGCAGGAGGCGAAGTAACAGCATTATGAGCTTTATGGGAATGGGTGATTTAGGCGGTCCGGGAGGCGATAAGTCTCTCAAAATGAGCTTGGCGGATACATTCCGCTTGGCGTGGGCCGACGAGGATCTCCGGACCCGGTTGAAGTTCGTATTGATGGTCTTCGCCATCTATGCGCTTGGTGTCCACATCCAGGTTCCAATTCCTGGAGTGGACCCCAAGCAATTGGAAAGCATCCTGAAAGACAACGCTTTCCTCCAGTTGGCCAGCGCCCTCGGTGGTGGTGGTCTTCGAAAAATTTCTATCTTTGCTTTGGGGCTTGGACCGTATATCACGGCCAGCATCATCATGCAAGTCCTCCAAGCAGCCTATCCTAAGTTCAAGGAAGAGCTGAAGGAAGGAGGTGCCCACGCACGGCAGCTTCAAAACAAGCGCACGCGCTGGCTCTCCATCTTGCTCTCTGTATTCCAAGGCTACGGAATCTTCTCGCTCATCAAGCAAACTCCTGCCATCCCGGCATCGAGCCAGACCATGTGGGTGACGTTCACTACGATCCTCTTCTGGTGTGCAGGCTCCATGTTCTTGCTTTGGCTCGGTGAGCAAGTGAGCGAAAAGGGAATTGGCAACGGTATCTCGCTTCTCATCTTTGCGGGCATCATCATCAACTTCCCCTACATGGTGAGTAGTATTGGCGCAGGTGTGTCCGGCGGAACGACGTCCATCTTCAACGTGTTGTTGGTCGTTCTCTTGTTCCTCCTCACGACCTGGTTCGTGGTGCGATTCACCATCGCCCAGCGAAGAATTCCGATTCAACACATGCGGCGGCAAGTGGGCACGAAGGCACTGGGTGGTCAAACCAGCTACCTTCCTTTCTCGCTCAACATGGTGGGAGTTATCCCCATCATCTTCGCCGTGTCGCTCATCTATATGCCGTCGCAGTTTGCCGCGATGGTCCCTCCGACTTCCGGTGCGCACGATGTTCTGATGAACATTGCTTCGTTCACCAACCCGAATCTTTCAAACCCGAAGGGCTGGGTAGGGATGATCGCCTACATGGGCCTCATCTTCTTCTTCACCTACTTCTACACGGCTATCCAGTTCAACGTGGAGGATATTGCCGATAACCTCAAGCGAGGGGGCTCCTTCATCCAAGGTATCCGGCCTGGGAAGCAGACAAAGGAATTTCTTGACGCAGTGATCTCACGACTTACTGTGGTGGGCGCGGCGTTTCTCTCCGTGGTTTCCATCGGACAGTACATCGTTCCGCTGCTGATCAACGTGCCTGCGGTGCAGATGGTCTTCGGGACCACCCTGCTCATCATGGTGAGTGTCGCGCTCGAAACGATGAGGCAGATCGAAGCGAACCTGCTCATGAAATCGTACGGGCGGTAGACTTATGACAATGGTCTGATTCTTGCTTCGGCTGAGAACGTAGCGATGGAGTCCATGTCATGAACTTAGTCTTGTTTGGCCCCCCTGGAGTGGGGAAAGGTACGCAGTCTGCTCTCCTTGAGCAACGTCTGGGCATTGCTCAACTCTCGTCAGGAGTTATATTCCGGCAGGAGATTGAAGCAGAAACAGATCTTGGCCGGCTCGCGAAGCGCTACATTGATCAAGGCCGTCTTGTGCCTGATCACATCACCATCGAAATGATGGCGAAGCGACTTCGAAACCCCATGTACGCCAAAAAGGGGTTTGCCCTCGATGGCTTTCCGCGAACCATAGAGCAGGCCGAGAAACTCGACATCGCCCTCAACGAGATGGAGATCACCATTGATCGCGTGGTCAGCTTCGAGGTCCCCGAAGAGACCTTGGTCACACGCCTCTCCGGACGAATGGGATGCACACGATGCGGAGCCATCTACCATGTGCGCAACAAGCCGCCGAAACGCGAAAACATTTGCGATGTGTGCAACTCTCCTCTGTTTGTGCGGAGTGACGACAAGCCGGAGGCGATTCGACAACGGCTGCAAGTGTTTCAGGAGCAAACTCTCCCTATCATTCAATATTACAAGACCCACGATCGGACCGTGGTTCATATCGATGGCACCCAAGACCCTGAGGTTGTGTTCCAATTGATGGTTGAGGGATTTCATTGATTCAGTACAAGACCGAGGCTGAAATTGCCATCATGCGGGCCAATGGTCGAATTCTCGCGCGCATTTTGCGCGAGGCTGGCGAATCCATCGTGCCCGGGAAAACCACGACTCAAGACCTTGATGACCTCATCGCAAGATTGATTCAAGAGGCCGGGGCGACCGCGAGTTTCTATCGATATCGCGATTTTCCCGCTCATGCGTGCATCAGCGTCAATGAGGTCGTCGTGCATGGAATTCCGTCGCGCGACACGGTTCTCCGGGAGGGGGACATCGTCGGGATCGACGCTGGAGTTTTCAAAGATGGCTTTCACGCCGATTCGGCGCGGACGTTCCCGGTCGGGAAGATTAGCGAAGCAACTCAAAAGTTGCTGAACGTAACCAAGGAGTCGCTGAATCAGGGAATTGCGAAGGCGAAGGTCGGAAATCGAATCGGCGACATCGCCGCCGCGGTACAGAAATACGCCGAGTCGTACGGATTCGGGGTGGTTCGCGCCCTCGTCGGCCACGGAATCGGACGATCCTTGCACGAATCGCCCGAGGTTCCGAATTTTGGTCGTCCGAAGACCGGGCCGGTTTTGCGAGAAGGCATGACCCTCGCCATCGAGCCGATGATCAACCAAGGAACCTGGAAAGTGGAAGAACTACAGGACGGTTGGACCATTGTCACCGGCGACCGCCTCCCCGCCGCCCACTATGAACACACGGTGGCGATCACAAAGAACGGTCCCGAAATCCTTACCGTCGAATAACCTGGCCAAGAACGGCCATAATAGGGATGCCGTTACGGCAACCAAGCATGAGAAGAAATTTCCAGCCCAGAAAGAAAAAGCACGATCCCAATAGGGAAGAAGCCGTAGAAATGGATGGCACGGTTGTAGAGAACCTGCCTAACATCCAGTTTCGAGTGAAAATCGATGACAGCGATGTCGAAGTCCTCGCCCACGTCAGTGGCAAAATGCGGATGCACTACATCCGTATTCAACCGGGCGACCGAGTGAAGATCGAACTTTCACCTTACGACCTCACCCGGGGCCGAATCACTTACCGCTTCAAAGCGTAAGCGTGATCGACAAAACAATGCCAGGCTTCATCAAGAACAGATGAAGCCTGGCAAAGTCGTAAGTGCCGGGGATTACCGATCGGCTTCTGGCGTGTACCAGTGGGCACTCGTTGAAGTTGGGTTTGGAGTGGGCTTGTACTTCTGAGGCTTCTCAACGGCCACCACGGGCTTCTTGCGCTGGTCCTCAGGCGCAACCGGCGTAGGGCCGCGTTGTGTCGTCGACGAACTCAGCGAAGCTTTCATGGCATCTTTGGTGGATTTGCCATCAAGCTCCTTCCTGCTCGCTTCTTCGTTGGCCTTCGCCTCTCTCGATTGTTGAGCCAATTGGTCAAAGATTCCAGAGGACGCGAGGTTTTGAAACGCCAAAAATCCGGCAATTGCAATTACTGCCACAATCAATCCGGCTGGAGACTTCTTTTTCTTCATAAGGTACCGTTGCTTTCTATTATGTTATTTCTGAACCCTCTTTTACAAGAAAAGGTTCCCTAGTTGTTGCAATGAGTTCGATTCGTGTTGCTTTAGATGGTTCTCTTCTGTATTCCGGGAACACCGGAGATAGCCGCTATTGGGAAGGACTCGTCTATGGATTTGGCAAGTTACAGGCCAATGCCGAATTCTTTGTCATCACGCCCGATGACCGACCACTCGCCCTCCCCGATGGATTTCGCCGCATTGTGCGGCGCAGTCCTTCTCGCAGGCTCTTTAGTTTGCTTCACTTGCCTCTTGCGGCGCGAAAGCTGGGCGCGCAGGTCTTGCACACCCAATACTTCTTGTCGCCGCTCGCCCGGGGCGGCATCTCCACCATTCACGACGTCTCGTTCTTCATCGATCCCACTTGGTTTTCTGAGAAAGATCGTCTCCTTTTGCAGTGGGGCGCAAAAGCGACTACACGCCGAGCGAAGGCTATAATTACGGTTTCCGAAACCTCGAAGCGAGAGATAGAAGAGCATCTGCCGGCTTCCAAGGGAAAGGTCCACGTGACGTACAACGCTCTCCCACCAGGCTTTGAACCTCCCGACCGACTTGCGGCGGAAAACAGCGTGCGCGCGAAGTTTGGATTGAATAGCGCATTCGCGCTGACGGTGGGGACACGGTGGCCGCGCAAGAACATGAATCTGGCGGTGAAAGCTCTTCTGCAGTCGAACACCGAGCTCAATCTGGTGATTTCGGGAAAGGCGGGTTGGGGACAAGAGATATTCAACGACCGAATCAAGCGGGTGGGCTGGGTTTCTGAAGAAGATCTCATGGCCTTGTACGCATCGGCCGACGTCTATCTTGCTCCGAGTCTTCACGAAGGCTTTGGAATTCCTCTCCTCGAAGCCTGGGCGGCGAAGACTCCGGTGATCTGCGGCCCGGGGGGAGCTTTTCCAGAGGTCGCGGGGGACGCGGCCATTGTGGCTCCAGACTACGAGGTGGCGACGTGGTCAAGGTTGATCAATGAGTTGGTGCTGACGCCGGGCCTTAAAGATGGGTGGGTCGAGCGAGGGACCCGGCGCCTCCAAGCTTTCAGTTGGGAGGACTCCGCCGCGAAATGCCTCGATATCTACCGTAGCTGTTCTGGCACCTGATGTCCAGGTTTTTTTAAGGGGTTCGTCTTCGGTAGACTTCCACCATGAACAGAGGACAGTCTTTCATCATTTCGCTTGCTTTGCTGGGAGTTTTCGTCACCGAGGCGCAATCTGCCGAGACATTTTTTGGAGTCGACAACGGCTGGACCGTTTCTAAACCCAACCACGACGAAGCCAAGTCAAAATTTCTGGCCGCAGCGGGACCCACGCAAATCATTGACTTCGACGCACTGGATTTGGGAACTCTGAACACCACCCTGGCGATGGATGCCGGTCTCGTGGTTGGGCTCTCGGGAGGAACAGGCCCCGGGATTTCAAACGCAGAGGTGGCAACCGGAAACGAATACGGGACGTTCGCTTTCTCCGGGCCAAAGTACTTCTTGACTTTGGGGGACTCCGGGACCACTCAACTCACGATCACCTTCACCCAACCGATTCGAGCGTTTGGCAGTTCAATCAGTGACCTCGCCGATTGGGGCGCGAATTCGTCCAACATGACTCACCAGTGGCTTACCAACCGGGGCGAAGTCTACGATCTAGTACGAGACAAGCCCTATTCGCACGAAAATGGAAGCGCGAGTTTTATGGGATTCACGACGAGCAGCCCATTTACAAGCATCTCTTTGATCTATCCTACATCGGCAATCGGCACGGGAATCGGCGCGGATGGCATCGGGATCGATGACATCAACTTTGTGGTCGTCCCTGAGCCCGCGACATTGACAGCCGTCGCGGCGGGACTCTTGGCTCTGCTCCGCCGGCGAAAGCAAGGCTAGTCCCACTCCAGAGGCGGACGCAATAAGGTGGCTTTCCCAAAAGTCACCTTATTGCGTCAAACTAGAGGCAGAAGATGAACGCCGACAAACTTCCCATCCTGGTCATCCATGGGCCCAACATAAACCTGACTGGTTTTCGTGAACCCGATGTATATGGCAAGCAGCCTCTAAGCGAGATTGATGATCGTATCCGCGCCGAAGCGACCCGCCTCAATGTGGATGTGAGAATCTTCCAATCGAATCATGAGGGTGCCCTTATTGATAACATTCAGGAGCACCGGACCTGGGCGAAGGGGATCATCATCAACCCCGGCGGCCTCACGCACTATTCGATTGCTCTCCGCGACTCTCTCGCGGCGTTGCGCATTCCCGTGATGGAAGTTCACCTCTCGAATACCTTTTCAAGAGAAGAATTCCGGCACAAAAGCGTCATTTCGCCGGTAGCAGTAGGCGTTGTGGTCGGTTGCGGGGGCTTTGGCTATGTCATGGCGCTTCAGGCAATCCAAAATCTTCTCGCAGAATCCAGCTAAATCTTATGTCTCAACTTGCAAGAACTCAGGCCCGGATGGCGGCCCTTGGCATTTCCGCCATGCTCGTGACGGATGTCGTAAACCTTCAGTGGCTCACCGGGTTTACAGGATCGTCGGGGCGGGCTATCCTCACTCCGAATCGCGCTGTTTTCATCACCGACTCGCGATACGGAGTCCAGGCACACGACGAGGTCAAAGATTTCGAGATCGAGATTTTTGCTACACCCCGGACTCTGGATCAAGTGTGCCGCGAGGTGCTGGATGCGGAAAAGGTAACCGTGCTTGGATATGAACCAAGCATGTCTATGGTTCAGTTCGAAGGGCTCCAAAAGGAGTTTGAGGGAGTCACGTTTAAACCCGAGCCAGACTTGTTCACACCTCTTCGGATGATCAAGACCCCCGAGGAGATTGAGAAGATTCGGCGGGCCTGTGGCCTCGCTGACGCATGCTTCCAGCATGTGCAGCGGCTCTTCCAGGTGGGCGTCACCGAGTGGGACATCATGATCGAGATTGAGTTCTTTATGCGCAGGAACTCGGCAAAGGTCTCGTTCGATGTGATCGCCGTGAGCGGCCCGAACAGCGCGAAGCCGCACGGCAAGCCCACGGAGCGGAAGCTGCAACCAGGAGATTTCGTCACGCTCGACTATGGGGCCCTTCTCGATATGTACTGTAGTGACTTTACGCGCACTGTGGTGATTGGCGAGCCTACAGACCGGCACAAGTTGATCTATGGTCTGGTAAAAGAGGCCGAGGAATTGTGCTGCGAGGCTCTCATTCCTGGTGCGAGCGGCACCGCTGTCGACAAAATCGCCCGGGACTTGTTTGCCACGGAGAATATGGCTCAGTATTTCGGTCACGGGCTTGGCCATGGACTCGGACGTGCCGTCCACGATCCCGGAGGGCTGAGCCCCACGCGTGATTTCGAGATTCAGGTGGGCCAGGTGTGGACCGTGGAGCCAGGAATCTACATTGAGGGGTTCGGGGGCGTTCGGATCGAAGATGACGTCGTGGTGACGGAGGCTGGTCCAGAAAGACTGACGCATAGCACTCGAGAACTTCTGGCGTTCGGCTAGTTATGTTTCCTCTCGTCGTTTTGGCCGATGTTCGCCTGTCTGCGAAATCTCGCAGAATGAACATCGAGTTTGGAGCGGGTACGTCTTGGGCGGTGATGGGGCCCGGCGAGCCCTCGGCTCTGTTCGACGTCATCGCCAAGGTGAAGCGACCTCAGGCCGGGAGTGTCAATCTCGGCGGACCCATCGTGGAATCCGGGGGTGTTTCAAAGTGGCGGAAACCGCTCATGGACTTTGCAAAGCAACTTCCGCTGGGTGGTGATTTAGAGGCCGTCGCCGAAGCGCTTGCCGTCTTACATCTCTGGGATTCTCGCCGTCTCACCCTGGACCAACTGGACCGTCGATCGACGGCGCATGCCGCCTTGCTCCCCCTCTTTCTGGCGGCTCCGGGCTCGATCCTGCTGTGTAAACAACACCTCGATGCCCTGGATCCTTGGGTGCTTCCCGGAGTGCTCGACTTCCTCACTCGACGCCTAAAGAGTGAATCTGTACTGTTCGCGTGGACCTCTCGCCCCGACATTGCCGAGTCTATGGACAACCTTGTCGTGTTTCACCGCCAAGAAATTGCGTTTGCAGGGTCTGTGGAGGAACTCATCACACGAGCCGGCCAAGAAGCGATGACCATTCGAGTGGGGAATGAATCGATCGCCAGGGCGTTGGTCAAGCCATTCCAGGTGGAGGCGACGAGTTCTTCAGGCGGCGAACTTCAGCTCCTTTCTCCCGCCAACCAAGATATGGCGGCGCACCTGTTGTCTCATGGCTATGGGAACGTGGAGCTAGTGCATTCCAGACCGAAGACCCTGGAAGAAGCTCTTCGTGATCTCCCGTTGCTCTAAGGGGTCAACCGAAGGTCCATCATCTTCTCCAGACCCACCGCGAGATCATGCACGCCGTTTTCCGGCTCATCAATCTCCACAAAGGCGTAGCGGACACCTGCTTCATACGCGGTGAAGACAATAGCGGGCCAAGACAAGACTCCTGTGCCCGGGGCGCAAAACCCTTTCTCCTCAATATTCTTCATATCCTTGATATGAAGAAGCGGGAGTCGGCCTTTACGTTTTCTCATTTCAGAGGTTGCATCGAATCCAGCATATTCAATCCAGTAGGTATCCATTTCTGCCTTCACGAAGTCGGGATTGGCCGCCTCGAACATGTTGTCAAGACCAATTTCTCCGTTGGCTTCTAGCTCGAACTCAAAGGCGTGATGGTGGTAGCAAAAAGTGTAGCCAGCGGCTTGGATTTTCTCCCCCAAACCAGTCAATCGCTCGCCGACTTGTGGCCAGCCAGACTCATACTCTTCCTTTGGAATCCACGGCAAGACAATATACTTCACTCCAAAAGCCTTGGCTTCTGCAAGGCATCCCTTGAGATTCGACCCATCTAAGGCGAGTTGGTAGTGCATCGAAACCGGCTGAAGCTCGGCTTTATCGAGTGCCTTTTGGTACTTGCTCACGGTGTGACCGTTGGTCCCTGCAAGTTCTACATAACGATAGCCAAACCCTCGGAGCAGTTTGAGAGTTGGAAGAAGGTCGGAACCTAGTTCTCGACGTATCGTGTACAGTTGGGCACCTAGCTGCATTGCTAGGGTGGAGGCTACCCGGTCGGAGCCTGCGCGGGCCACTCGTTCTTGAGAAGCGCCTTTGGATTTTCCGGGTTTTCACCGGCTTCGGTGAGATCCGTTCGCGCGAGGTCGCACACATAGATCACTTCGCCCTCGAGGACAAACCGGATCGTGACCTTTGGACAGTCTTCCAAGGCTCCGAGAGCGGCGATTCCCAGTGTGGCAGCAACCGCCGCGAGGTCTTCGCTCTTCGATCCCGAGCAAGTGAGCATCACCATGCCGGTGCGAACATCTTTTTGGGCATCGACCACTCGCTGCCCTTCTTTCAGGGGCTTCACAGCGTTCAAGGTCTGCTGATCGACATTCGGTTTTGGAGATGAAATCGTGGTCGTCACCGGTTCGTCTTGCTCCGGCGCGGGGGCTGGTTTCGAGACGGTCGGAGTTGTTTGCACGAGAGTGCTAGGTTGGCTCTCGACCTTTGGCGCGGTGGCGCCTCCCACCAAGATCGGACGATTGTACGTTCCGACCGTGGTGGCCTTTCCTGCCCAGAACGCGAGCGCGCCCACGGCGATGACAAAGAGGGTGCTGGCAATTGCGAATGTACGCACCTTCGACTTTGTTCGGGGAACCCCGAGCATCGCCGCCGCTTCGGCGGCTTCTTGGTTGGCTTTCGATTCGCCAAGCTTTTTGAGTTTCTCACGAACCTGCGCGTTGTCTGGCTGCAGATCGAGCGCGAGTTCATACCACTCGATGGCTTGATCTGACTCGCCCTGCTCGGAGGCGATGTCTCCGAGAAGATGGTGGGCCGAGAAGTTGCCAGGAAGCCTGCGGAGGATGGCGAGACAAACGGCCTTCGATTCTGCGTACTCGCCTCGAATTCGATGGAGGTTGGCCTTTGCCAATTGTGGATACACCTCGGCGTCTCCCCCCACGACCGGATCGGGGTTGACCATGGGGCATTCCATTTCGCCGCACCCTTCGCCGGGTACAGCTGCCATCAAACACCGTGGACAAACTTCGCTACTTCGTTCCTGTGCTGCCAAAACCGCCCTCCCCACGCCCTGTGGGCGGGAGTTCGTCTACCGGAGTGAACTCAGCTTGGTACACCGGGCACAAAACCCATTGCGCTATCCGCTCGCCGGCCTGGATAGCGATAGGTTCTTGACCCAGATTGATCAAAATCACACCGACTTCGCCCCGATAGTCACTATCAATGGTTCCAGGTGTGTTCACCATACTCAGGCCGTGGCGGAGGGCTAGCCCAGACCGCGGACGGACTTGTATCTCGAATCCTTCTGGAACCGAAATTCTTAGACCGGTGGGAATGAGTTTTCGTTCCATCGGTTGCAAAACAAAATCTTCTTTGCAAACGACATCGGCTCCGGCCGAACCCGGGGTGACATAGCGAGGGAGGCTGGCTCCTGGTTCAACCACGATCGGAACAGGAATTTGCCGACAACTTGGATCGTTGGACATGGCTACTTAGTTGGCTTCGGGCGGCTCGGAGTTTGACTTCGAATCGTCTCGCTCTGTGGCCGCGTAGCGGAATGGCGCGGCGCTCTTGCCCCACGCAAGCTCCATGAGTTGTTGTCGAACAGACTCTGGGCGCTCGTGATTCTCCACCATCGTTCTCAGGTTTTGAATCTCCGCTTTGAGCCAAGACTCGTCAATCACACCAGTTCGCTTGACCATCCGAATCTTCTTATGAATCGTCGGTTCGAGCTCTTCTTCTGCGTAAACAAGCTCTTCGTGTGTCTTTTCGCCAGGGCGAACACCCGTGAACTGAATCTCAATATCTTCACCTGGAGCGAGGCCGTGTAAGCGGATCAAGTCTTTTGCAAGATCAACAATCTTCACTGGTTCACCCATATCCAGGATGAAAAGCTCTCCATGCGTGCCCATCGCGGCGGCCTGCAGGATCAGCTGGACGGCCTCTGGGATCGTCATGAAGTACCGCGTCATCTCCGGATGCGTGAGGCGAACAGGGCCGCCCTTCGCGATCTGCTTCTTTAGCATCGGGATCAAACTCCCTCGGGACCCAAGCACATTGCCGAAGCGCACGATCGAGAATTCGGTTTCGCTTCTCTCGGCGAGAGCGCGGACGATCATTTCGCCGACTCGCTTGGTCGCGCCCATGACGCTGCTGGGGCGAACTGCTTTGTCGGTGCTTATATATACAAACTTCCGGACACCGTAACGAACGGCGAGGTCGGCCATGGTGTACGTGCCGAAAATGTTGTTCTTGATCGCCTCGGTCGGGTTGCCCTCCATCAAAGGCACATGCTTGTGAGCCGCCGCGTGGAACACCACTTGCGGCGAGAAAGTCTGGAAAATTTCCTCTAGTGAGGCGCGATCTCGGATGTCCGCAATGATGCACTTTGGCGTAAATCCAAGCTCTTGAATGAGCTCTTGCTCAATTTCGTACACCGAATTTTCGCCTTTTCCCAACAAAATGAGGTTTGCCGGGGCGAGCCTTGCGATCTGCCTTGCGAGCTCTCCACCAATCGAGCCACCGCCACCCGTGACGAGCACGGTTTGGGCACTGATGTACTGCGAGGGGATGCTTGAATCGATTTTGACCGGTTCTCGTCGAAGGAGGTCTTCGATATCCACTTCGCGGAGGCGGTTTTGCACGGGAGCGTTCCCGGCCAAAAGCTGCGCCATCGGCGGAAGGATTCGGATTCTCGCTCCTGCGCGGTCGCAAAGCTCGACTAGGCGGCGGGTCTTGGCGCCATCATTGTCAGGAGTCGCAATGACAATATCGTCGATGCTGTATTCCGAGACTAGGTACGGAATCTGCTCTGTGGTGCCAACAACCTTCACTCCACGGATGTATTGACCCAGTTTCTGAGGATTGTCGTCGACAAAGGCCACGGCGTAGTGTTCGCTCTGTCGC
>CAZBXR010000013.1:0-40239 GCA_964496145.1 uncultured Chthonomonas sp.
AGTTCGTAAGCCAAAAGGCTAATTCGCATGTGCGGTAGTAAAAAGCGGTCGTCGAATCGGCCCCCGGCGCGACCCAAGGTGCGGCCGCCCAGTCGCCAGGACTATTTGGCGCCGTATTGAGCATCGTCAAAAAGTCAGCGTGTCCGGCGGATGTGTAGAACTCTTGCACGGCGAGGATGTCGGGGCGCATCGATCGGCCAGAAAACTCGCCGTAGATCGACGTTTGGAACTCAGGGAACCGACCTCCACGGTAGTTCGTCACGTTCCACTGTGCGATCCTCAGTTGGGCGGTAGCCATCTCAGCTCCAAGGAGCGGGAGGGCGGCAAGAATGAGGACGCGGGGTGAAATCTTCATGAGCGACTAAGAACCTATATTTTGACATAGGTCCGCTTTTAGACTGCAAGTTATCTCACCAGGTTCGAGGGAAGTTTTGGAATATTTGGCCAAAACTGGTAATTTGGAGCGGGTGGCGGGAATCGAACCCGCGTGATCAGCTTGGAAGGCTGGAGCTTTACCACTAAGCAACACCCGCTCTCGTGGTCCAAAAATGATACCACCCTCTTGCGAAGAATGGGAGGGGGTTTCCCTGGTAATCTCATGAGGTATGCGCCGAACTCTCGCCGCCATCTTCATTTTTGTCCTCATGGTGACCTCCTTTGCCGCGCCTCCCCAGGCGTCAAAGGTCAAAATCGGGGATGTTCTCTCGGTTGCGGTGCTCGGTGTAAAAGAGTACTCCGGGGAATTCACCGTTTCGAATGATGGAACGTTGGTGGGACCCGGATTTGGGCGAATCCAAGTCGAAGGCCTCACCATCTTGGAAACTCAAAGAGCCATCACACGAGCCCTCAAGGGGCGGTTGGTGGATCCTTTCGTTGAAGTCTTTTTCAAGTTTCAACAGGCAGAGGTCGTGTACATCGTCAATGTAGGCGGCACCATTGATACCCCTGTAGCTCCCTTTGTCGGGGCGCAAAAAATTGTCGGGGGGACGGTTAGGTGGGTTCCCAACACAAATCTGCGGAAGGTTCTTTCGACGACCTCCTTGCCCGCAACCCCAGACCAAACGATGATCTCCGTCACCCGGTCTGAAAAGACGGTTCTCTCCGAGGTGGCGTCTGAAGTGTTGCGTGTCGGGAGCAAGGGCGGCGATTTCGCGGTGGAACCGGAGGATGTGGTCACGATCATGATCAAACCCTACATCCGAATCTGGGTCATCGGCGCCGTGACTGACCCCGGTCAAAAACTCTTGGAAGAAGGCTCCAGCGCGAGCAAAGCTCTTGCCCTCGCGGGAATCGTAAACAGCCCGTTCGGAGATCGGGGAATTCGCCTCATGCTCCGTCGAGGCCCTGCGATGACGGAATTGCCGATGAGAGTCTCCGAGGGACAGAGCGACGTGACTTTGCAAACCGGCGATGTCCTTGTGGTTGAAAAGATTCCGACCACTCGATTTACCGTCACTGGCGAGGTTTCGAATCCAAACGAATATGAATTGGTCGGCCCCGTCGACCTTCTCACCGCTGTCACTCGCGCCGGGGGGCCGAATTCCATGGGTACGCTCAGCTCTGTTCTCGTCATTCGAGGGACCGAGGCGTATCGAGTCGATCTCACTCCGATGATGAAAGGCGTTGTTCGCGAGAAATTCATTGTGAACGATCGAGACCAGATCATCCTGCAAAAGAATGATCGACGATTTTCCGTCCTCGGAGCCGTGCAGAGGGGAGGCCTCTTCACGATCCCTGATGGAGTCACGTATAACCTGTCTGAGGCCGTGTCTCTTGCTGGTGGCCCTATCGAAAGAGGGTCGCTTAGGGAAGTCTTTATCGCGCGCGCCGATGCGAAGGGCAAGATCAGTTTGCTGAAAGTCAACCTTGATGAATACATCAAGGGAGGCAATGTTTTGGCGAATCCCATCGTGCAACCGAACGATGTGATCTTGCTTAGAACTTCTAAGTCGAACATGTTTGACGACCTGAACAAGCTTCTCTCGCCGCTCCTGCTCCTCGACGCCTTGATTCGACGGCGGTAAACTAGCGAAACTTTATGGCTGGCATGCAGTATCTCACCGTCCAAGATCTCTTGTGGGTTCACCTACAGGTGACCAAACAGGTCGAGCCGTTTGATTTCGCTCGGCTTGAAGATGCTGTTTACGCCCAATATGGCTACGGGAAGAGCACCGATATCTTTGCCCAGGCCGGGCGATTCGCTCAAGAACTCGTTAAGAAAGAGGCGTTTGCTTTTGGCAATCAGCCGATGGCCTTTCTGGCCTCTCTCGCATTTCTCGAAATGAACGACATTCATCTCGATCTAAACGATGGGGAAGGGGTTCGATTCTTCGACCAAGTGCTGGAAGGTCAGGCTCCGGGAGATACATTCCGAAGTCGGGTCAAACCGGGGCACGGAGATCACCATGGCGAGGAGTCCAGCCATGGAGTCGTGGAGCCCATCGTCCTTGATCTCGTCAATCGATTTAGGTCCACCCTCGAAACTCTCAAAGGCCGGGCAGAAACCGCCGTTTGAAGCGCCTCCTCATTCTGGATTGCGACGGAACTCTTGTAGATTCCGAGCCCGCGAGCAATCGTGCCCTTCATGCCTGGGTGCGGCAGTTGGGCCTGGATATCTCATTGGAAGAATCTACGCGGATGCTCACCGGGCTTTCGGTCTCCGCGACAGGCGAAATCTTGCGTGAGCGAGGTCTGGAACTGCCCGCAGACTGGGAACAGCAGATTCACGACTGCGAGATTCGCGCCGTCTCGCATGGGATCAAGCCGGTCACTGGCATCGAAAACGTCCTCGCTAATGCCGTGGGCTTTGGTTACCAACTCGCCACCGCCACGAATGCTCCGGCGGCGAAAGCGCAAACATCTCTTCCTGCCAGCGGCCTCGCCGCCAAGTTCCCCCAACTGCTTGAGAACCTGTTTTCGGCGGAGCAAGTTGTCCGCCCCAAGCCCGCGCCTGATCTCCTTCACCTAGTGTGTGAAACGCTCCAGGTTCCGCCTGAGGAGTGCATCCTCTTGGAGGATAGCCTCGCCGGGATTCGTGCAGGGGCCGAGGCGGGAATCCAAACCTTCGGGCTGGTTGGACACGTGAGCCGTACGATGATCCAACACGCGGGGGCGATTCCGGTCGAGTCTTTTAGAGAAGTAATTCCCGTTCTAAGATCTCACCGGCAGCTTCACATTGAGGCCTAAATGAGTGGCCACGAGCCGCCCTACTTCCCAAAGTCCTTCCTTCTCGGGTTGCGCCCCCAGGGAAGGGCCACCGAGCGTGACGATCGGAACAAATTCCCGTGTATGGTCGGTGCTGACGTCGGTGGGATCATTCCCGTGGTCCGCGGTGAGAATCCAGAGGTCGCCCGTCTGTCTTAGACTCAGAAGTTGGGCAAGAGACTTATCAAATGCTTCGAGGCACTTGCCGAATCCAGCCGGGTCGCTCCGGTGACCGTAGAGCATATCAAAATCCTCGAAATTTGCGAAGATGAAACGTGCATCCGAGTTCAGCGCCTCGACCAGCATCTTTTCATGCTCCGCATTCGACTGAGTCCGGCGAACCTCCCGAAATCCGCGCCCTCCAAAGAGCTCGGGGACAACACCGATGCCAAACACCTCCCCAATGGTATCCACAAGGTTTTTGGGAGGCGGGTAGGGAAGGTCTTTTCGGTTTTGAGTGCGGGTAAAGCCATCTTTTGCGTTCCCCACGAATGGACGCGCGATCACCCGTTGGACATGGTTCGGTCGCTCGCAAAGCTCGCGCGCGATCTTGCACCACGCATAGAGCTTCTCCAAAGGCACGACCTCTTCGTGGCAAGCAATCTGAAACACCGAGTCGGCGCTGGTGTACACGATGGGAAACCCTGTTTCCATGTGGAGCTTGCCCAAGTCCTCCAGAATCTTCGTCCCACTCGCGGGCCGATTTCCGAGGGTTTGGGTCCCCGTTCGCTCCTCAAATTCTTTGATGAGAGAGATCGGAAAGCCGTCGGGATAGGTGGGGAATGCCTCTTGGGTGTGGATTCCCATCATTTCCCAGTGTCCGGTCACGGAATCCTTTCCCATGGAGATCTCACGAAGGCGTCCCCATGCCGATTCGGGCGACATCTCGTGAGGGACGGGAACGCCTGCACCCGCGAAAAATCCCAAACTGCTGAGGAGCGGACAATCCAAGCCCCCGCATGCGTCCCAAACATTTTTCAAGGTGTTGGGGTGGTGATGATCCCCAAACACCCCAGCGTCGGGCGCCGCTCCGGCCCCGCATCCATCGAGAACTATCACCACGGCACGCTTGATCATGTGAGAGAGTTTGATCGATCCTCTTCACTCCATGCCAAGGCGCACATACTCACTTAGATTTCCAGGTAAGGTCACCAGACGGGTATGGGTGTGACCATTAAGAAGACGGGGGTAGTGTTTGGCATCGGGGTCGGCCTGGTCACGATGATTTTCCTCTCCGGCCGTGGGATCACCGCACCCAAGGCGGCACCCGTCGTTCGAATTGAGCTGACGACCCTCGGAGTATTTGATTCGAAGGCTCCGCTAGAAAAGTACGAACCCACCACCGGCTGCATTCTCGGGGCGTATCTCGACCTCGATCCCACCCTAGACCAAACCTATCGCGACTCAAACAACCGCGTCAGAAAGCTCCCCGAACCCTGGGAAGAAAAGGTGGGCCGCCGCCACGGCATGTATTTCTTTTATCTCGGATATGGGATGCCCGTGCCGACCGATTGGGTTCAAAAGCTCAGTGATGGGGATCGGTTTGTCCACATTGCGCTGGAGCCAAACGATGGTCTGGACGCCGTGCAAGAAGACGAGTACCTGATTCGGCTCGCCGATCAACTGGGCCAATCGGGCGCGAAGATTTTCTTGCGATTTGCGAGCGAGATGAACGGACCGTGGGTGAACTATCACGGAGACGCCAAGAAGTACATCGATAAGTTTCGGCTCGTCTCGAACATCATGCGCGAGAGGGCGCCAAATGTCGCCATGGTGTGGTGTCCTTATACGACCCCAAAGCGATTTATTCGCGACTACTACCCCGGAGACGAATATGTTGATTGGGTGGGGGTCAATATGTACAATGTTACGTACTTTGACCAGGACTTATCGAAGCCGGCAAAGCACATTTCGCCGCTTGAGATGTTGGACTTCGTCTACAACACTTACGCGAAAAGGAAGCCGATCATGATCGGGGAGTATGCGACGACGCACTACTCTCCAGTCGAGAACAAACACCACGCCGAGTGGGCCGCGAAAAACATCCGCCAGCTCTATGGGGCACTTCCCAAGAAGTATCCCCGCGTGAAGGCTATAAACTACTTTAACTGCAATAACCTACTCTTAGCTCACCGAAAGAACAACAACTATCTGGTCCAAGACAAGCCAGAGGTGCTCAAGGCGTATCGCGACGTGATTTCGTCTTCACACTTTATCTCCAGGGCGAGCAACGTACCCATTCGGCCGCCTTCATCGAATTCTGGAGAACTTCTGCCCGGGTCTGTTCTCCAACAAGAGACCATGGTCCAGGCGAGGACTGTAGCATCGAATACGGAGTTTTCTTACCTAAGGTTTTCGATCGACGGGGATGTCATCAGGAGCGCGCGGAGCGCGACACGAGCCGAAGTGACTGTGTTGCCGGAGAACTATCAGCCGGGATGGAGAACATTTCGCGTCGATGCCGTCACCTCCACGGGGGACGTGGTGGGCTCAGCCCTTCGCAAAATCATGATCCGTGCCGAAAGCGATTAACGCTTGATTCGGATGCTATCCATCACCGCTTCAAGTTCTGGCGCGAAATTCTCTGCTTTTGAGTCGTACGCATAGACCACGACCCACATGCGCGTGCCTTTTCGGCAGATCACGGTGCATTCGACAATGGTAGTTCGGCCTTCTTCGCGGGCGGCAACCACGCCGTGTGCCTCATCGGCCCCGGGGACGCTCAGCTCAAGAATCTTGGGATCCGCGCCACTCGAGCGCACCTCCTGGGAGGGGCCCAATCCATCGCGGCACAAGCTTTCCGCAATCCCTTTGGTCGAAGGACATTGGCCCTTTCGGAAGCTGAAAAAGGTTAGGGTGATCTCCGCAATGTCGGTCCGAAGGCGCGTTGACTTATAGCCGTCCGCAAGAACCTGGAGGTCCTTGTCCATCTCGGTCTCGATGACCCCTGGAGTTACCGGCAACTTCACGACGAGGCCCGTGGCCGCAAACTCGGTGTCACGCCAACTCTTTGGATCCTGGCCTTTTGCCTTCGAGGCGACAAGCGGGAACGGCTTTGCCTTTCCATTCCAGTCCATGAGCGTCGCTGCTTGGGCGGGAATGGCAAAATTGAGATTCTGACCATCGTTACGCTGATAGCTCACGATGCCCACCGCCTCTCCCGACTCGTTCAGGAGTGGAGACCCGCTGTTTCCTGGCGACACGGGGGCGCTGAACTGGATCGTGGATTCCTTTCGAACCTGGTTGATAATCCCGGACGTGATACTGAACTCTAGACCCTTTGGGGCGCCAATGACGAAAATCTCAGACCCTATTTCGGGTTTTGCCGCGGCCAGCGGGACCGGCTTTCGGGTCGTGGGTTTGATTTGAAGAAGAGCAAGATCGTTCGAGGGATCCACATCGACAACGCCGAGGACGGTGGCGACGGTGCCATCGTCAAAGTGAGCCGTCAGAGAATGCGCGTCGCTAATGACGTGGTATGCGGTGAGGACGAGGCCCGTCTCTTTCACCAAAAATCCGGTCCCGTTGCCCAGAGAGTTCCCGAGCTTGTCCTTCACCCACAAGGTCATCACACTTCCTGCCGCGCGCCGATACACGGTGGAGGCGGTGTTTGCGTAGCTTGTCGCCGCCAAGGCGACACACGCGAGGAGAAGGGAGATCCGTTTCATGATGCTCTTACCAAGATAAATTCCGCATTTTCATGCAGACTTGATCTTCAGTAAGGCTTTTCGGCCAAAATTCTCAACGGAACTCTTGCCAGGTTTGAGAAATGCGCTTGGCTAGGCCTGGATATCGAGCACACGGCCCTTGCCTTCGACTTGGCGAAGAATCTCTGCCGCCTGTTCTTGTTGCGACTCTAAGTTCTTCTTCAGCAACATCGTTTGCAAGCGTAAGCGGGCTTGCTCGGCAGACAGAGGCGCCTGGGTGCCTTGAACAGTCTGGGTTGGAGTTGCGTCGATTCTCATCCTAATCAGATCATCGGATGTTCCTCGCAAAAAAACAGGCCCCCTAATGGATCGGGGGCCTGTTTCTGGGATGGGGTGCTCAGTCTACGAGGCTGATGGGAATGAGAAATCGCTTGGGAGCTTCAGCCCACGAGCCTTCACGAGGTCTCGGAGAACCTTTCGTCCACGGTGGATTCGGCTGCGGACCGTACCGACCGTCGTCTTTTGCACATCCGCGATTTCGTTGTAGCTCATCCCTTGGATATCGCACATCACGAGAGCCTCTCGATAGAACGATGGGAGTTCTTCGAGGCACTCTGCCAATTCGCGGCGGAATTCAAGAAGAAAGAGTTCTTGTTGCGGACCTGGAGTGTGGTCGGGCACGTTGAGCTCTCGGGCCTCGCCCTCGGCGGTGGACATCAGCGAGTCCAGCGAATCTGCCTTTCGGATGGGGTTGTCTCGGCGTTTGAGGTCAAGGTGCGCTCGCTGCATGATTCGCAGAAGCCAGTTGAGAAAGGGGCGGCCAGGAACGTACGATTCAAATCCACGCCACGCCTTGATTGAAGTCTCCTGCAGAAGGTCTTCCGCCTCGGATGGGTTCCGAGTGAGTTGCAACGCCATGGAATAGGCTCGCCGATTCGATTCTTCCATCAGGCGAGAAAAGTCTTCCGATACGTTGCGGGCGGAGAAGGGAAGGTGGCTAGTATTCAGAGACGGGTTCATTGTTCTTACCGGTCCTAACACTTCACATCATATCACGACTCAATGATGGAATGCACGTCCGATGAATGATTTAATGATATTTTTTAGAGATGCCAGGTTGATTTGAACCTGCGACTTTTTTTGGTGTCCGATTCGTCGGTACAATGGCACCCACGGCAGGAGGCAAAAAATGTCCGACGACTCAGTAAAACTCATCATCATCACCAAGGACCCCGAGGTGGTGGAGACCGCTAAGAAGGCATTTCGCCTCGACGAAGACGTGCACTTTTTCGAATCGTGGCATGAGGCGCTCGAGAACTGTGCCGGGGCCTCGCTGATGTTTGTCGATCTCGTCGCGACGTTGATGGAGCCGAACCGGATAGCCGGCTACGAAAAGTTCGCCCACGCAAAAATGGGCCACCCCGTGGCCTCGAAGGTGCCTCTCGTCCTCATCGCGCCTCCGGCGGACTACGAATTGGACTTTATGGCGGGGTGGCCCGACTTCGTGTTCAGCCACATCCGAAAACCCATCACAGACAAGATTTTTCGGCGTGTGGTCACGTACATCTAACGCTGTTTAGCGGTAGTTCGTGAACTCGACGGGAAACTCAAGATCCTGGGCCTTGATCCAGGTCATGGCCTTTTGCAGGTCATCCTTGCTCTTGCTGCTCACCCGAACCTGATCGCCTTGCACTTGGGCGTTCACCTTTGGGCCATTTTCCTTCATCAGCTTGATAAGAGCCTTGGCCTTATCCATCGGAATTCCGCTCTTGAACTCCACCTTTTGCTTCACAGTAAGGCCCGAGGCGGGTTCCTCTTTGCCATATTCGACGCTTCGAGGGTCGATGCCGCGCTTCACGAACTTGGAGAACAAGATGTCGCGGATCTGCTGGAGCTTGCCTTCGTCTCCTGCGACTAAAGAAAGTTCATCCTTCTCAAAAATGATCTCAGAGTTCGTCCCCTTGAGGTCGAAGCGATTCATCAATTCCTTCTGAGCTTGGTCAACGGCATTCCGGACCTCTTGTTGGTCTACCTTGCTGACGACATCGAACGAAAATTCACCGGCCATAGATCTCTATTTTGACACGCATCAATAACTCGTGGAAAATTCGATACTCGAACTCCCGTCCTTGTATTGCTCCGAGAAGTAGACGATGGCGCCCACGATGAGGAGGGCAAGGAGAACGGCGAAGAACACCTTCCAGAAACTGACGGGGGCCTCGCCCTGAACCTCGCCGGTGCGGCCATTGACCACGAACCGATACGGCTTGTTTCGATAGCGATAGCCACCGACCCATACCGGAAGCTGGAGCAACTTGAAGGTGTTGTTCAGATACTGGGTGTTTTTCGTGAGAATCTGTTGGGCGTCGCCGCCGATATCCCACCGGATGGCTTGATCAATGCCGGGTTGCATCCGGTCGCGGCCCACCGCGAGCCCTTGTTCCAGATTCATGTCGTATCTCAGACTCTGATAGCCCACCAGATACTCCGATTGTGGAGGGACCGCGTTGGGCAGGTCCCAGGTCTGAAGCCGCTCTGAAATCTGGGGCGGAATCACGCTCGTGGCTTGCACGAGAACATCATCGAATGGCACTTCAACCCGACCAGCCGCAGGAGACCACCGAATGCGCCGCTCTTGCCGCGATCGAGTCACGGTCCGCCCGTTCTCGGTCGTCGTGTAGTTCACGGTGACGTAATAGTAGGTCCCTCGCAACCCGGTGTAATCCGTAATCGTGAAGCTGTCAAAGGTCCAGAAGGGAAGATAGACGCCCCGGAGTTTTCCTTCTTTCAGCGCGAGGGCTTTGAGGTTGTTGGGGGCCCAAAATCTGGAGCCCAGCCATTCTCCGACCTTGCCCCGGGCAAAGTTCGATTCGATGGCGAAGGGCAAAATGCCATTCGGCGGAATTCGGCTGTCTCGCGTTCCTTCCACCACGTGGCGCGAGCCGCAAAACGGACACTCTTTCGAATCCTCGAGAGCGGGGACGGTAAAGGTCGCGCCGCAGCTGTCGCAGTGGACGCTTGCATCCTCATCGACCTCAAACCGATTGTGGACGAGCGATAGATGGTGGACAAGATCGAGCTCAAGGACCCGGCCTTGGGCCAGTTTGATGGGCGTGTCGTGGCCACAATACTCACAATGGAGATATGTGGAGCCGGGCTTGTACAGCACGGCGGCCCCACACTTCTCGCAGGCGTACCGCTGTTCGCTCACGTCGTTTTGCCGAGTGACCTCCATGAACCTGGGTTCTTACTGTGGGGGGATCGGTGGTGGCACGGCTCCGAGCAAAGCTTGAAGCTCAGGCATTTGACCCGCTGGCACCCACTCAGCCATGCCCGCCTTCCAAGCCAAAGTATCGGCTTGCAGCGACTTACCGGCCTCGGCGCGAAGCTGATCCAGGTTGAAAGGACCGGCCTGGTGACCGTTGATCACCAAGTAGATGCTTGCGGTCGAAGTCGGTACAGGTGGCGGAGTCGCTTGGGCTCCCGCCATGGCTTGCCCGACGACTTGGCCGAGCCCGATGCCCACGCCCGCGGCGCCGAGTCCGCCCGGGTTTTGGGCGGCGTCTTCGATCGCATTCGCGGCTTGAAACTGCGTGTAGGTCTGCAGGTTGCCGATCACACCCATGCCCGTGCGCTTGTCGAGCAGTTCCTCGACTTCGGCGGGCAGGGAAACATTTTCGATTCGGAAATTGGAAATCTCGATGCCGATTTCTTCGAGAGTAGGGGCAAACGTGGCTTGAATCGTCTCGCCGACCTTGGAGTAGTTTGCGGCAAGGTCAATGACGGGAATCTTCGCCTGAGCGACCCCTTCGCTAAACCGGCTCACGATCTGGTTCCGAATGTGCTCGGACACTTCATCGGTCGTGAATTGCCAATCGGTGCCCGCGATCTCCTTCAAGAACTTTTCGGCATCCGAAATCCTCATCGCGTAGGTGCCAAAGGCTCGAACTCGAACGACGCCGAGTTCGGGATCGCGCATCATCACAGGGTTCATCGTCCCCCATTTCTGATCTGTAAACCGCTTTGTATTCAGAAAATACACTTCGGCTTTGAAGGGAGAATTGAAACCGTATTTCCAGCCCTTGAGGGTGGTGAGGATGGGCATGTTCTCGGTCTTGAGTTCATATCGACCCGGAGCGAAAACGTCGGCAATTTGCCCTTCGTTGACGAAAACCGCCACCTGAGATTCGCGCACTGTGAGCTGCGCTCCCATTTTGATCTCGTTGTTGTGGCGAGGGAACCGGTACACCATTACATCCTGTGTATCGTCCAGCCATTCGATGATGTCGATAAATTCGCCGCGAATCTTGTCAAAAAGTCCCATGTTGCTCAGAGTCTCCAACGCATAGTATACGTGGACCCCGAGGGTCGGTTGCGAGAAATTCCCACAATTTGATCCCCCCTCTTGAAATAGTAGACAAAGAGATACTATAATTTGATTTGGGAAGCAGATTCCCGCAAGGAGACTTAGAATGAACGCATTTGAAGTAGGACAAAAAGTAGTTGAATTGTTCCGCGCTGGCAAGCACGAAGAGATCATGAACGATCTCTACTCACCAAACATTGTGAGCGTCGAAGCCGACGGGATGAAGCACGAAGGCATGGAAGGCCTGAAGGCCAAGTATCAGTGGTGGGCCGAGAACTTCGAGGAGCACGGAAGTACCGTCGAAGGTCCGTATCCGCACGGCGGAGACGAGTTTATCTTGACTTTTACCATGGATACCACCCACAAGCCGAGTGGTCACCGAAGTCAGATGACCGAAGCCGCTCACTACAAGGTCGAGAACGGCAAGATCGTTCACGAAAAGTTCTTCTACGTCCAAGAAGGCGAGTGATCTGGCGGAGCCAGATGCAAAAAAGGGGCTGAGTCTCTCAAGACTCAGCCCCTTTGCTTTGCCAACAGGCGATTATCGTTCGTCGACAGGAACAAATGTCTCTGACTTTGGACCTTCGTAGATGCACTTCGGTCGGATGAGGCGGTTGTTGTCGAGTTGCTCGATCATGTGGCTGCTCCACCCAGAAACGCGTGCAATCACGAAGATCGGGGTGTACAGGTCGATGGGGATGCCGAGAACGTAGTAGGCGTACGCCGCAGGGAAGTCAACGTTCGGGAAGATGTTCTTCTCCGATTCCATCACGCCTTCCAGAATGTCCGCAATCTTGCTGAATTCCGTTTGGCCCTTCTTCTCGCAAAGGTCCTTCGCGACCTTGGTCATGTAGATCGCCCGTGGATCGCGCTTCTTATATTCGCGGTGGCCAAATCCCATGATCTTCTTCTTCGTGGCGAGGGCGTCACGAATCCAGGCTTCTGCTTTGTCAGCAGTGCCGATTTCCTTGATCATGTGCATGGCTTCTTCGTTGGCGCCGCCGTGCAGCGGGCCGCGAAGAGTTCCAATTCCCGACGAGATACCGCTGTACAGATCGCTAAGAGTCGCGACCGTCACTCGGCATGCAAAAGTGGAGGCGTTGAATCCGTGCTCCGCGTACAGCGTGAGCGAGGAGTCGAGCACGTGTGCCGTCTCGGCGTTTGGCTCTTCGCCGCTCATCAAGTACAAGAAGTTTTGAGCGATGTTATGCTCGGGCTTCGGGGCAAGCGGGGCTAGACCCTGTCGGATTCGGTGACCGTTTCCAACAATCGTGCTCGCCTTGGCAAGGATACGAACGGCTTTGCGGACGTTGGCATCGTGGTCGGTGGCGACCGCCGCATAGTCCGGATCGTAAGGCGCGTACACGGCAAAACCCACCTTGGCGATATCCATGGGGTGCGTGTCCTTCGGCAGTTGCTTCAGGGCTTCGTACACTTGAGCAGGAACTTCGCGCTCGGCGGCCAAAGTGGCCTTAAAAGCGTCGAGTTCGGCCCGGTTGGGAAGCTTGCCCATCAGCAGAAGGTACGCAGTCTCTTCGAAACTGCCCTTGCTGGCCAGGTCATGGACGTCATATCCGCGATACACAAGCGTGCTTGTCTCGCTGATGATGTCACTGATAGTGGTAATGCCGCCGATCACTCCTTCGAGACCGGGGCTGTAATTGGGATACGTAGCGGTAGCGCTCATAAACTGTGTCTCTGTGGTTCCGACTGGTTCTACTCCTCTGCGAGTAGTGTCGTTAGCCTGGTTGGGAGATTAGGCCGAACGAAATGGTACCCGCAAAGCGCAAAATCGGGCAGTTTCGCTAGGCAGTTGAGCCCAATGCGCCGATCATACTAGTAGGGATACGACGATGATGAGTTGCAGGAAATTGTCGATGGGTATGGCCGTTCTGGGCCTTTTAGTTGGATGCGGCGGAGGCGGCACAGGCCCGAGTTCGTCGAATGGCGGTACGGCGGTGGTCAACACCTCGGAAACCCCTTCTGTCCAGTGGAACAGCTTGCTTCTGCAGTCTATTCGAGTGACGGCGATCGGGCCTACGGCCGGAAGCCGGGCGATCGCGATTGTGCACACCGCAGGCTACGACGCCTGGGCTGCCTACAACGTCAAAGCCTACGGGACACAGCTTGGATCGTCCCTTCGAAGGCCTTCTAACGAGTGGACCGACGCGAACAAGCGCAAGGCGATGAGCTATGCGATGTACACGGCTCTCGTCGACCTTTTCCCCACCCAAAAGGGCAACTTCGATACCTTCATGTGGAAGCTGGGCTACAACCCCTTCGATTCTGGGGCGGCGGGCTCTCCCGGCGATATCGGTGTCACCGCTGCGAAGGCTCTCCTTGCCTACCGGGCGACCGATGGATCGAACCAAAACGGGACCATCGTTCCAGGAGCCTATAAAGACTGGACGGGATATACGCCTGCCAACACGGTGGATAAGGTCAATGATATTGGCCGGTGGCAGCCTCTCACATTCGTTTTTCCAGACGGTTCCAAGAAAACTCCAGGCTTCTTGACTCCCCAATGGGGCAAGGTCAAGACCTTTGCGATCACCGATCCCGCTACCGTGAGGGCACCCGCGCCGCCAGCGCCAGGAACCGCCCTCTTCAAGCAGCGAGCAGATGAGATTTTGGATCTCACGCGAAACCTGTCCGACCGCGAGAAAATGATCGCCGAGTATTGGGCGAAGGGATCGGGAACGGAGTTTCCTCCCGGCCAATGGGCCGGAATCGGGGCATTCGTGTCTGAGCGCGACAAGAATTCGGTCGATGATGATGCGAAAATGTTCTTCATCCTGGGCAATGCCCTCATGGATGCAGGAATCTGTTGCTGGGAAACGAAGGTGTATTACGACTACGTTCGGCCCATCACCGCGATCCGCGAGCTGTATCGAGGGAAGGATATTGTTTCTTGGGGAGGGCCGGGTCGAGGGGTTGTCACCATGAAGGGCGAAGACTATATCCCGTATCAACCTGCGAGCTTTATCACTCCGCCATTCGCCGAATACACCAGTGGTCACTCCACATTCAGCGCGGCGTCGGCTGAGATTCTGAAGCGATTTACGGGTAGCGACTCTCTTCGCCAGTCCGTGATTTTCAAGCCTGGTTCATCAGAAATTGAGCCAGGGGTGACTCCGCAACTGCCCGTCACCTTGTATTGGGATACGTTCAGCGACGCGGCCGCAGAGGCAGGGTTGTCTCGACGCCTCGGGGGCATTCACTTCGAGGATGGCGACACCTACGGGCGCATCATGGGACGTCAGATCGCGAACCTTGTGTGGATCAAGGCCCTGTCGTACATCAACGGCACGCCTTCGCCTTAGTCCCGCAGGAGCTTGATCTCGGCACCCATGTACTCGCTGTAGTCGAGGGTGTTGTAGAGTTCTTGGCGGGTCCGCATCTTTTCGATCCAACCCGCTTGGGTCCCGGTTTGGAGGAGTTCTGCATAGAACTCCTCGATGGCTTTGAGCATGACTCGAAGCGAGGTCACGGGGAAAATCACCATTTGGTATCCGAGTTCGCCAAACCGCGAAGCGGAGATGAGGGGCGTCTTTCCGAACTCGGTCATGTTGGCGAGCAGAGGCACTCCGGGGAGCGCCTCGCGAACGGTTTCAAACTCTTGCTCCGACAGGAGACCCTCGGGGAAGATGGCATCGGCCCCTTGGTCCACATAGGCTTTGGCTCGGTCAATGGCCGCATCCAACCCCTCGAGGCCCCGGGCGTCCGTTCGAGCGATGATCACAAAACTGGAATCTCGCTTCGCGGCCACGGCCGCCTGAATCTTCTTTTGCATGTGCTCAGAGGGAATGACCTCTTTGCCATCCAGGTGACCACATCGCTTCGGGCTCACTTGGTCTTCGAGGTGGATTCCGGCGAGCCCGGCACGCTCCATCTCGATCACGGTGCGTACCACGTTCCATTCTTCACCGAACCCGGTGTCGGCATCGCAAACGATGGGAACAGGCGCGACCTGGCACGAGCGCGCGGCCACCCCCGCCATCTCATCCAGCGAGACAAGCCCGATGTCGGGCATGCCGATGAGATTGTTCGTGATTGCTCCTCCACTCAGATACACGGCTTGGGCGCCTTGCTTATATGCGGCAAGAGCAGAGAGCGGGCTAAACGCCCCTGGCATCGAAACGATGCCCTCGCTCCAAAGGTCACGCAGTTTCTGCCCGGGAGAGACAAGCGGAGGATGAACCATATCTGAAGAGGGTACCTAGCGACGCGACGACCCACGCGCGAACAGCTTCTTGTCGAGCGCGTAGTCACCGGCTCCCATGAGCATGATCGCAAATGCAATCGCGCCGATGAGGAGCGGGTAGGCAAACCCCTGAATCGGGTTTTGATTGGTGGCGGTTGCCGTGATGGAACTCACTTGCTTGAGGTTGACCACGGTGGCCACGATCATCGTGCAAAACGAGCCAAAGGCCGCCAGTCGAGTGAGGACGCCCAGAATGAGACCCAGACCTCCAGCAAACTCAGCGATGATGGCAAGAATGGTCGCCCATTTGGGAATGCCCATCTGAGTGCTGAACATGGTGATCGTTCCATTAAAGCCTTGGCCACCAAACCAACCGAACATCTTTTGACATCCGTAGTAGAAGAGAATTCCGCCGGCGATGACCCGGAGCACCAGGAGCGCGATGTTGTTGAGGCTGTCCGCTTGTTTCATAGGAATGACCTACCCCGCATTTTTGCATAGAATGCACTGCTTGAGCCCCACACAGGGACTTTAGGCGAACAAGTTCAATCCTCTTCGAGCCAGTCTTTCGCGGCTGATTCCCCAGCCACCCAACCTGTGGACCACGCCGCTTGTAGGTTGTAACCCCCCACGGGCCCCGCGATATCGAGGACTTCGCCCGCGATGTAAAGCCCCGGGATGGCAGGGACACGCATCGACTGCGGATCGACGGATTCGAGCGATACGCCCCCGGCGACGACCTCCCCTTTCAAGAGGACAGGTTCGCGAACCTGTCCGACCGGAAACATCTTGATCGTTTCGATCAAGCGGTTTCTTTCTTTTTTGGGCAGGTCCTTCAGCATCATGCTTGGGTCCAAGCCGGCATTTTCCAGCAGCGCGTAGCCGATGCGCTCTGGCCCGAGAGGGGCAAGCGCCTTGAGAAGGGTCTTCCTGGGCTCCGTCTTGGCTCTTTCGATCCAGTCCGCACTGAGGGATTCGAAACTCTCCGAAGCGGCGAGGTCCACCTCGAGCGTCACGGGACCCTCGTCTAGTTTTTCGGCAACAACGCGGCTCACGGCGAGAGCGCAGGGACCGCTCACCCCGTGATGCGTGAAAAGCAGGTCTCCTCTCCAGCGATCGATCTCTTTTTTGTTCTGCCTAGCCTTGAGGACAATGTCTCGGAGGGCGACGCCTGCCATGCCCTCGGCAGGGTCTTCGCACAGTGTGATGGGGGCAAGCGCGGCTCGTCGAGGAACCAGGGGAAGGCCCAGAGCCTCCGCCCAGCGCCAGCCATCGCCGGTTGTCCCGGAATTCGGATAGCTAGATCCACCGGCGCAAAGGACCACTTGGCGAGCCTCCATCTCTTCCTCGTCTTTCAGCCGCAACAAAAACCCATCGGAGGATCGCTCAAAGCGGTGGACTGCGCTCAAGAATCGCACGTTGACTTTGGCTTCTTCCAGATAGTCGGCCAGAGCATTCGCCACATCCTTGGCGATGAGGTGGGTGGGGAACACTCGACCGTCGGGCCGAACATACGTGTCAATCCCTTTGCTCTCCAACATCTCAACGATCTGCTCAGGGCGGAACCGGTAGAAGCTGGGTCTGAGAAAAGCGGCCTCATGGGGCCGAAACGCTTTGAGAATGGATTCGATGGGGCCGGAGTGGGTGATGTTGCACTTGCCGCCGCCCGAAATGAGGATCTTGGTCCCCAGACGGTTGGTCCGTTCGAGCAAGGTGACGGAGGCGCCCAACGTGGCGGCGCGGTAGGCCGCGACAATGCCCGAGGCTCCGCCGCCAATGACAACGATGGGCGGCTTATCGCCCAATGGCTTGCTCATAAATCTCCCGAAGCATGGCATAGTTGCGCTCGGGAGAGTAGACGGCGTCGAATATCTCTCTCGCGGTGACCCTCAGGGCACCGACTCCGGTCGGGTCGCTGGCGACTTCTCGAAGCGTAGCGGCGAGGGATTCTGAGTCACCGGCCTCGAAAGCCTTTGAAGCGGCCGGGGCGAGCGTGGGAAGGGCACCCAGCCGAGGCACCACGAGCGGAAGTCCGGTCGCCAGGCCCTCGACGATGGTCATGGGGAGACCCTCATACCAAATGGACGGCACGACCAGCACCATGGCTCCCCGCATGAGATCGAGGACGGCACTCTTCTCTTGATTGCCCAAGAACTCGATACCCGGATCATTGCCATAGGCGGCCTTGAGAGGGGCAAAATCGGGGCCGTCTCCGGCCAGTTTCAGAACCGGAGGAGTGAAGCCTTGGCTCCGCAAACTGCGCATCGCGTCAAGGAGGACTTTAACGCCCTTTTCGGGCGAGAAACGACCCACAAACAAGAAGTAAGCCCCTTCGCCAGAGCCGACTCCAGGATCATTCCGCAAGAAATTCGGTTTCACGGCGAGGCGGCTGGCGGGGTATCCCGCCTCTTTCATCTTCTCCCGAGCGAACTCTGTGAGGCAAATATACTTGTCCACCGCGTGCTTGTAGACATGCCGATTTCGATAGAGCATCACGCTCGTGGCGAGGCTGGCCGCTTTGCTATCTCGGTAGCAACTGTATCGGACCGCGGGCCACTTGAGTTGCTTGGTCAGACACAATTCGCACGGCTTGCTGTCGCGCAAAAAGAGCGCTCCGGGGCAGAGAAGCCGGTAGTTGTGAAGAGTTTGGACGACGGGAACTCCCGCGTTCTTGCACGCGACCAGCACGGCCGGAGACATGGCCTGAAACGTATTGTGAAAGTGCGCCACGTCGGGTTTTTCCCGCTGAATCAGCTCGGTGATCTCTCGGGCCGCGTCTTCGTTTCGGATGAGAGTTTGAACCTGTTTCGACCGCGATAAGGTCTCCATGACCTCGTTGTGCTTCGAGAAGAATACGACCTCGCACCCGTGCGACTCTAAAAGCGCTCTTTCTTCTTCTACAACCGAATCCTCACCGCCTCGATGAAGATAGTAAGTGTGCCCGAGCAGTACTTTCATGAATTTATCTTCGCTTGAATGTCTTTCGCGATCATGGCACCAATTTCGTCAAAGGTTTTCAAGCGAGAGGGATCGGCCGGGGCGAGTTTCCCTTCGAGAGCCTCTTCCAGCTTCTTTTCAAACTGGTCGGGGTCCAACGGATCGAACCAATTCGATTCTGGCACCACCTCGCGGTAGCAGCCGGCTCGGGTGGAGCATAAAACCGGGATGCCGCTGAGAATCGCCTCGTTAGCCACGAGTCCCCACACGTCGGCTAGGGTGGGGAAGATGAGGAAGTTGGCGCTGGCAAACACGGAGGGCATATCTTGCGGTTTGAGCGCATCCACAAACTGGACCCGGCTCAATCCCATCGAGGTGGCCATCTCCATGTAGTGGTCGCGAAACGGCCCGCCCCCCACGAGAAGCAAATCAAATTCTTTGCCCTTGCCTTTGAGGCGCTTCAGGGTTTCAAGCAGCGCATCCAAGCCTTTGAGAGGCACCATTTGTCCGACTACGAGCCCTACCGGGCGTTCGAGGTCGGAGAACCGAGGCTCGGGCAGCTTAGAAAACTTCCGATGATCGACGCAGTTTTGGATCGTGAGAATCTTCGACCGAGCAATGCCGAGGGACTCGAGATACTCCGTGCTCGTCTCGCCATAGCTGATCCAGCGGGGAACGACCTTGGAGAAAAACTTTCGCAGCATGCGCTTCACCCGGCCCGCACCTGCTTCGGTCACGAGGGTGCCACCCCACCAAACCCAGAGTGGCTTCCGCCAAAGCAGGCAGTAGAACCACGCGATCAGAGTTCGAAAACCCATCTCGATGCTGATGACGGCGGCAGGGCGCTCCTTGATCAGATCGATCAAGTACCCGACGGTGATGTGCATGTAGCGCGGGTAGAACGCTTTGCCCTTTTGCTTCTGCCAAATGGTGAAGCTCCACCCTTTGCTCTGCCGAGCCTTGAAAGCGGCATTTCCGAGGTTGTCTTCCCATGTTCCACGGTTGCTTTCGCTTCCGCTGGTGAGAACGACAAAGTCAAACGCCTCGCCCAAAACTTCGTAGACTGGCACCCGGTAGGGGGCCACGATGTTCACGAGCTTGACGACTTTCTTTTTCATCAGGACTTGCGTGAGACTTGACGATACGCATCCATCATGAGGTGCCCAATTCGGCCCCAATCGTAGTTTTCCAGGTTAGGGGCGGGTTCGCGGGTGGGTGTCGCTGACCATGCCAATGCCTTTCGGAGAATCTCCGGACCAAAATCACCCTGGTAAAGATGAACCCAATCTTCACCGACGTCAGATTGCAGTTCTGGGAGCGAGCCGATCGCCGGAGCCATCGAACGGGCTCCTACGGTGAGGGCGAACAGCAGACTTCCAGAATTCAAGATGTCCGTGTAAGGGAAAACCATCACACTGCATGTTCGTGTGTAGTTTTCGATCTCTTCGTTAGACATTTCGTTGAAGTTGAGGCGAATGCGCGGGTGACCATCTGCCGCCTTCGTAATCGCCTCTCGAAGAGATGGGTCGGGGCACTGTCCAGAGATGAACAGCCACGTGTTGTCATCGGCCATCTCTCGGAAGGCTTCGCAAAGCGCGACGAGGTTCTTGTAAGGCCTCATCGAACCCATGTTCCCGATGACAAGCGCTTCCTCTGGGATACCAAGCTCTCGGCGAACCTCCTCGCGAGTCTTTTGTTTGAACATCAGCGGGGCATAGTCGCCGTGAGGCGTGATAAACCTGGGTTTCTTTTCCAGTTGTGGATAGGCTTCCACCACAAGGCGTTCGGAACTCTTCGAGAGGAAGAAAACTCCGTCCACCATTTTGCACCAAATCTTATACACGAGTCGCTCTAGGGCGGGGTGCTTTCTTTCGTGCGGACGAACGTTGTGCGCGGTCCAAAAGAGCTTAGCGCCCAAGAGCTTGAGCATCCACACTCGGGTGAAAAGCCTCGCCGTGCGAAGCACTGCCCGGTGCCAAGAGTCTGCTAAGGCGAACTCGGGCCAATGAACATGGACGATGTCAGGGCGTGCAAAGACAGACCTTGGCGTCAAGTTCTCGGTCTTGCCCCCGGCTTGATCCAAGGCATCGCACACCAGGGTGGTGTACTGGTTCGCGTTGACAAATCGGCCTGGCGTGAGATGAATCAGCATGCAAGATAGGCTTCGTAGGCGGCTCGAATGCCGTCCTCAAGGCTGAACTTAGGTCGCCAGCCGAGGCCAAACAGTCGAGTGACGTCGTTGGTCTTTTCGGGGAAGCCATCTGGCTTGGAAGAATCCCACTGAATCTCGCCGGTGTGCCCCACAACGCGCTGGACAGTCTCTGCAAGATCCTTGATACTGATGGAAGTCCCGACTCCGATGTTCACCATGCTGGGCGGATTTTCCGTGCCCATCAGGAACACGATCGCGTCGGCGACGTCGTCGCTATAAAGAAATTCTCGTCGTGGTGATCCCGTGCCCCAGCAGGTGACGGGCGTATTGCCGGCCAGCTTGGCTTCGTGAAACTTTCGAATGAGCGCAGGGAGGACGTGACTCGTTTGAAGATCGTAATTGTCGCCCGGGCCGTAGACGTTCGGCGGCATGCACGTGAAATAGTTGCGTCCATACTGCTTGCTGATCGATTCGCACATCACCAGTCCGGCAATCTTGGCCACCGCGTACGGGGCGTTGGTTGGTTCGGGTTTTCCTGTGAGCAGAGCGTCTTCTGGAATCGGTTGTTTGGTTTCTCGCGGGTAGATACAGCTCGAACCCAAGAAACAGAAGTTCTCGATGCCGGCCAGATGTGCACCCCAAATCAGGTTGCATTCCATGACGAGATTGAGACCGATGAAGTCGGCAGGGTAAGTGGAGTTAGCCCCGATGCCTCCGACTTTGGCCGCCGCCATGACGACCCAATCCGGCTTTTCTGATTCAAAAAAGGCTGCGACCGCGGCTTGATTCTCAAGGTCAAGCTCCATGCGGGTGCGAGTGACGATGTTCTCATACCCGTGCCTCTTGAGGCTGCGGACGATGGCTGAACCGACAAGGCCGCGGTGTCCCGCGACGAAAATTTTAGCGTCCTTCTTCAGCACTTTGGTAGACATCGAATCCTTCCTTTCGTACCAGCGCGTCCCGTCGAGCCGTGTCAAAGTCCGCCTTCACCATCTCTTCAATCAGTTGATAGAAGGAGGTGCGAGGCTCCCAACCCAGCTTCGTTTTTGCCTTAGTGGGGTCACCCAGAAGGGTCTCAACTTCGGTGGGACGGTAGTAGACCGGATCAACGGCGACGAGTTCTCGACCCGTCTTCTTGTCGATTCCGATCTCGTTTTCTGCGGCACCGTGCCATTCGATCTCGAAGCCAACGTGCTTAAACGCTTCTTCGCAAAGTTCGCGAATGGAGTATTGCTTTCCGGTTGCGATCACAAAATCGTCCGGGGCATCTTGCTGGAGCATCAGCCACATGGCCTCGACGTAGTCTCGGGCGTGGCCCCAGTCTCGCTTGGCATCCATGTTGCCCAAAAACAGCTTGTTTTGCAGCCCGCAAGCGATGCGAGCGGCGGCGCGGGTGACCTTTCGGGTGACGAATGTCTCGCCGCGAAGAGGTGATTCGTGGTTAAAGAGAATCCCGTTGCAGGCATACATGCCATAGGCCTCTCGGTAGTTCACGGTGATCCAGTAGCCGTACATTTTTGCGACGGCGTAAGGACTTCGCGGATAAAACGGCGTGGTCTCCTTTTGCGGGATCTCTTGGACAAGGCCGTAAAGCTCACTCGTCGAAGCCTGGTAGAACCGGCAGGCTTTCTCCATGCCCAAAATCCGAAGCGCCTCGAGGATTCGAAGCGTCCCGATGGCGTCGGAGTTCGCCGTGTATTCAGGCTCCTCGAAGCTCACTTTCACGTGGCTTTGGGCGCCTAGGTTGTAAATCTCATCGGGTTGCACCTCTTTGATGATGCGAATGAGGGAAGTCGAGTCGGTCAGGTCACCGTAATGGAGCTTGAATGGAAGCCCTTCTTCGTGCGCATCATGGTAAAGGTGGTCGATGCGCTGCGTGTTAAAGAGCGAGGTGCGTCGCTTGATTCCATGGACCGCATAACCCTTGTGCAACAGCAGTTCCGCAAGGTATGCCCCGTCCTGTCCAGTAATTCCAGTAATCAGTGCCTTCTTCATACGAGCTCGTTTTAGAGTTGCCGACAAGTTGTACCCAACCTCGCCTTGACCCTATGTTTTCGGTACAAATGCCTCTTAATATTAGGCAACAAAGTCAGGCTTTTTCCCAATTGTTTGGTAATCCCAGCCTTGCTGACCCAGCTGTTTGGAGATCAACATTCGTCTTCCGTCAAAAAGAATCGGGGTTCGCATCGTGGCGCGAATCGCGTCGAAATCTTGGTGTGCGAACTCGGGCCACTCGGTCACCAAGAGAATCGCGTCGGCTCCCTCGGCCGCCGCGGCGGCCGTGCCCGCGAGGTTCAAATCGGGCAACAACTGCTTCATGTTGTGGCTCGCCACGGGATCGTACGCGATCACCGTCGCCCCTCCCTCCCTCAGCGTTTGGATCGCCTCGATGGCCTTGCTCTCTCTCACATCGTCGGTGTTTGGCTTGAATGCGAGGCCCCAAAGGGCAACTTTCTTGCCCGCATATCCTCCGAGAGCTTGTTCGAGCCTTAAGAGAAAGGCTCCGACCTGGCGAGTGTTCACCCGTTGTGCCTCGCGCAAGAGGCCAAAGTCGTAGCCGACTCGATTGCCGTAGGCAAGCAACCCCGAGACGTCTTTGGGCAAGCAACTTCCGCCCCAACCGAGACCCGCGCTCAAAAACTGGGCGCCGATGCGGCTGTCCATTCCGAGCCCACGCACCACCTCGCCGATGTCGGCCCCGCTTGCCTCGCACAGTTGGCTCAGGGCGTTTGCAAAGCTGATCTTGGTGGCAAGAAAGCAGTTGTTCGCATACTTGATCATCTCGGCGCTTCGTCGATCTGTCACCAAAACAGGGGCGTTCAGCCCTTGGTAGACCGCTGCCAACCGATCTCCCGTCGCCTTGTCTTTGGCTCCTACCAAAATTCGATCTGGGTGTCGAGAATTCTTGATCGCCGACCCTTCTTGCAGGAATTCTGGATTGCTCAGCACCTGGACGTGACCGGGCGCGACTCCCTCTTCACAAAAAATCTCCTCAAGCCGATCCCCCGTCCCGACGGGAACCGTGGATTTTGTGACCAGCAGAAGCGGACCCTCAACGGCGCGTGCGACTTCGCGGGCGGCGGCCTCGAGTTCGGTCATGTTGGGGTAGCCGTCGTCTCCGGGTGGGGTGCCGACGGCAAGCATCACGATATCCGATTGCTTGACCGATTGGGCTAAATCTGTTGTGACGCGGAACTTGCCGCTTGCCAGTTGGAGCGCGAGGAGTTCCTCCGTTCCGGGTTCATGAATGGGTGACCGGCCCGCCGCAATCGCCTCGACCTTGGCAGGGTCGCGATCGACGCAGATCACGTCATGGCTCAATTCGGCAAGGATGAGCCCGGTGGGCAATCCCACGTATCCAGTTCCAACAACGGTGATCTTCATGTTACGGTAGCCCTACGGTGCTGCTATCGCCAAGCACCAACTGAATGGTTCTCGGCCTCGATTCCTTTCTTTCCACGCGAGCCTCGCGCCCGATGAGGCAACTCTCAAGACGATCGGGGCAATTTTCGATGAGGGCGCTTCCAAGGACAATGCTGAACTCAATTTCGCTATTCCGAATCACAGTTTTTCCATCAATCGCCGTGAAGGGGCCCACGAAGCTGTTTTCGATCACCGCGTTCGCCCCGATGATCGCCGGCCCTCGAATGATGGAGTTTTTCACGATGGTTCCCGGGCCGATGACCACCCGGCCCTCGATTCGAGAGTTGGGGCACACTTCACCGGCGATGTCGGACTGAATGTCTTCGAGGATCAGCCGATTGGCTTCGAGCATCGCTTCCACGGTCCCGGTGTCTTTCCACCAACCGCTCACGATGTGAGAGCGAACATCGAGGCCCAAATCGATGAGCCCTTGAATAGCCTCGGTGATTTCATACTCTCCACGCGCCGAGGGCTTCAGGTTTTCGATGATGTCGTGAATTCGCCGGTCGAAGAGGTAAACGCCCACCAGCGCGAGGTTCGACTGGGGCTCCTTCGGCTTTTCTTGGAGCCGAGAAACTTTGCCGTCGTGAAGCTCGGCCACCCCAAACTGCTCGGGGTTCGGGACCTCGGTCAACAGAATCGTGGCCGCGGGTCGGTGGTGCTGAAACTCGGCGACGAGCTCCGTGACGCTTGATTTCATTAAGTTATCGCCTAGATACATAACGAAATCGTCATCCCCGAGGAACGGCCTTGCGGTTTGCACCGCGTGGGCAAGACCGAGAGGGTCTGGCTGATGGATGTAGGTAATCTTGATTCCCCAGCGGCTGCCGTCGCCACAGACTTGTTCAATCTCGCTGGCCGTATCGGCGACAATGATGCCAAATTCTTTGATTCCAGCCTGGGCGATGGCCTCGATGCCGAACTCAATCACCGGCTTGTTTGCGACCGGAACCAATTGCTTGGCCATCGCAAAAGTTATGGGTCGGAGACGCGTCCCTTTTCCACCGGCGAGAATCAAAGCTTTCATAGTTTGTCGAATCTTGGTCTATTGGACCTTACTTCGAGGGAAGATTTTCGGATAATTTGGCAAAATAGAGAGAGACGGTTCCTGGCTCAGCTCATGCAAGTCAACTCCATACCCCCCAAAAAGAGTTCCCCCTCCTTGCTGAGCAAGTTCGCCAGAGCAGGTTTGGCGGTTGCCCTGGTGCCTGCTTGTCTCATCGGTTTGATCCTGCACTACACAGTTCCCGATGATCCAGCCGTGCGAAAACGCATCGGACACGTGTGGCACTTCTTGGCAATTTGTGGCTTTTTGGTCTGCGTGTTCTACTGGTTCAATGTCCGTCGCGGCTACGGGGTCGCAGCCATGCTCATGTTTTGCAATCTCCAAATTGCAGACGACTACGCCCTCCTTTTTCCAAAAATTAACGAGCGGGTGGGCTTGGGGATGCTCTTTTTGATTGGTTGGACCGTTGCGATCGTCCAGCTATTCTTGAACTACCCGGTCGAGACATGGCAAAACGTGGCCGCGATCATCGCCTTCGGCGTGATGATTTTGCTCTACGGCGCGGCGAGTATCTCGTTTTTCAAGCGATCCTTTCGCAAGTCCAGTTCATAAGTCTTCGCCAAGACTCTTTCCGTAAAAGGCTCGGATGAAGTCTTGGTAGGCAGGCTTCGCCTGGATTTCTCGCCACCATGCCTCGTTGTCGCGATACCAACGAACGGTGTCCGCAAGCCCCTCTGAAAAGTCCACGCGAGGATTCCAGCCCAGAGATCGAATCTTCTCCGTTGTCATGGAATATCGCGCGTCGTGGGCACCCTTTCGTGGGTCCTCGATTCGCTTGATGAGGTCTGGAGATGTCGCCGTGTGTTCGAGCAGGGAATTCACGACATCGATGTTTCGACGCTCGTTTGTGTCGCCGATGTTGTAAACCTCGCCGGGTTTGCCTGATTCAAGGACGGTTTTCACTCCTCGCGCATGGTCTTCGGCATGGATCCACTCTCGGGTCTGGTGCCCTTCGCCGTACAACGGGACTTTCTTTTTTTCGAGTAGGCGTGTCGTGAAGAAGGAAATCAGCTTTTCTGGATACTGGAAGGGGCCGTAGGTATTGCCTCCGCGAGTCACACACACCGGCGTTTTGTACGCCTTGTGATAGGCGCGGCATTGGAGATCGCCGCCTGCCTTACTGGCGCTGTAGGGGGTGTTCGGCTCGAGCGGGCTGGATTCCGAAAATTCTCCTTCATCGATGGTCCCGTAGACCTCATCGGTGCTGACATGGACAAACTTCTGGAGACCCATTTTTGTGACTAAATCCAAGAGAACCATGGTTCCAGACACATTCGTCTCGATGAATCGAGTGGAATCCAAAAGCGAGCGATCGTTGTGACTTTCCGCGGCAAAGTTGACCATATGCGAAATTTTGTGAGTCTCAATCACGCTTTGCACAAGGCCTCTATCTTGAATCTCGCCCTCGACGAAATCAATGGACGGAAGGAAATCTGCCACCGTGGAGAGATTCCCCGCGTACGTGAGAGCATCTAGGACCACGATCTTGGTGTCTGCACTCTCGCGAAGCATAAGCCGCACGAAATTGGACCCAATGAACCCGGCCGCCCCGGTGACCAACAGGTTCAAAGCTTGAACCTCGAATCGGGGTCGGCCTCGTGCCGAATCTCATCGACGGGCTCGCTTCTTCCTTGCCCGGCATAGAGCTTATCGGGGAAATTGAGTACAAATGCGTCAGCTTCGCCGACGTTTCGGTAGGCATGGACCACTCCCGGGGGAACCCAAACCATCGCTGGATTTTCTCGGCCCACGACGTGGACCTCATAGGCCTCAGGTTCTCCCTCCCGGTTCTCCCACAGATGAAGTTCGTAGGTCCCGTCGAGAAACACGAAGAGGTCGGTTTGCGCGACATGCTCGTGCGGGCCCCTCGCCACTCCAGGGTGAGTCACGCTCAGATAGCTCATCGCGGGGACGAAGCCTTCGGGAAGTTCGTCGGAACGAAACAATTCGGTGAGCCAACCCCTCGAATCGCGAAACTCGGTAGCTGATTTGATGATGACGCCGCGCATTGCCATAGGTACGGCGGCAATTTACCCGTGATTTGCGAGTACATTTCTTGCGGAAATAAAGTTCGCGCAATAATTTGGAATGATTCTTGCCGAAAATACGTTGAGAGAGAAGGCAAATGCCTCCTGATGCCGAGTTCGGCACGTCGATAACTACATGAGTACCGCCGCAATTGAACTAGAACAGGCACCGCGACCGGAACGAGAGTCCCTTCGCGAGTGGTTTGATCGAGCGAAACAGAATGAAAGCTTCTTACCAGGAGTGATTCTGCTCGCTGCGATCATTTTCGCATTTTTCCCGCTTTTATCAAAACTTCCGGACATTTGGTTCGCGGACGATGGGTATTACTCCCACGGCGTCCTCGTCCCATTTATCTCGGCGTTCATGGTGTACAAGTGGTGGCCCACTTTCACCAAAACGAAGGCGAAGCCGTTCTACCCAGCAGCAATCATCGTCGCGGCGGCGACCTACCTGTTCTGGGTCTCTTACCGAGCGGATGTTCAGCAATTCATGAGCGCGTCGTTTATCGTCGCTCTTCTGGCCGGGGCCTGGTTGGTCTTTGGCTTCCGCTGGGCGCTGCTCATGACGCTCCCGATTTTGTATCTTGTCTTCATGCTGCCGGTCTGGACCGGGGCGATCGACAACTACACAAACACACTCCAGCAGTGGTCCACGGAGATGAGCTACCACATGCTCAATATCATGGGTCTGGAACCCCTCCGCGATTCGACCACGATCATCATGCTGGATCACTTCACCCTGGACGTCGGTGTTCCATGTTCTGGATTTAAGCTCGTATTGGCCGTCACCGCGTTCAACCTCTTCTTCATGGCAATCGCCCGTCTAGGTTTCTGGGGCAACCTGATCATGATTGGCGCCACCTTGCCGCTCTGCTTGTTTATCAACGGACTGCGGATCGCGCTCATCGGGGTCGTCGGAAACCAGTGGGGGAATGCTGCCGGACACCAGTTCCACGATTACAGCGGATACATCACTCTTCTTGTCTGCTTCTTCCTTCTCTTTAAACTCGCGAGGTTGCTCGGATGGAAAGACTGAACCTAAATAACTCTTTGAACAAGGCCTTCTTGGCGTGCGCGGTCATCCTCTTTGGCTTTGGCGTGTGGATTCACACCACGAAACCGAAGATCGATACGAAAAAGCGAACCGAACAAGAGTTGGTAGCCATGGCGGCTCCGACCGTGTTGGGGATGGACTATACGCGATCCACTAAACCGACCGAAGAGGGCATGAGCTATCGAATGGACGATGCGACCTACAAGTTGCTGGCTCCGTTTGGCATCGTCGCCCGCCAGTATACGAACGGAGCCGATGTGTACGACGCGGTCCTCATCGCGAGCCGATCACGGGCGAGCTTCCACGACCCCAGAGTTTGTTTCTCCGGTCAGGGTTGGACTCTTGAAAAATTCAAAGCCTCTACGGTCAAGACGCAGTCTCGTGGCGAGGTGCCTATCACGCTCATCACGATGTCTTCGGCTGGAGCGCGGAATAAGCTGGCAGCATTCTTCTATAAGGGCCCACGCGGAGAGTTTTACGGATCCACGCAAGCTCTCAAGTGGTCGCTGTTCTTAGAGCAACTCAGGCTCGGCGATGACCTTGACGGCATCTTTTATCGGGTCATTCCGATGACGGAAGGCGTCAATGAGGATCAACTGAAGACATTTATCGGAGCTTGGTTAGACGAACTGAATACTTCCAGTAAGGGCTACTTCTAACCAAAGAGCCGTCGAACAATGAAAAAAGCCCGAAGCCAATCAGCTTCGGGCTTTTTGATATTTTGCCGTCCAGGCTTTATCTTCCCGACTGGTCGCTCGATCCGGTCTTGCCCTCGAAGCTTTCTCCGGCGTGGGGAAGGGAAACGTCTTCGACGGCGGGGCCAAGAGTGCCCTTATCAAAGACAACGTCCTCTCCGCCCAGCGGATACTCCTTCCGCAGAGGGTAGCCAATCCAGTCATCCGGAAGCATGAATCGCATTCCTTTTGGCTCTGGGTTGCCCGTGAATTCAATTCCAAAGAGGTCTTGAATCTCTCTCTCGGGGTACTCGGCACCAGTGAAGATGTCTTTCGCAGATCGGATAGGCTCGCCGTCGTCAACGGTTACCTTAAAGAAGATCCGGCCGCCTGTCCGGTAGTTCATCAAGTTGTAAACAACTTCAAATCGCTTAGGATGAGAGAAGTCTCGGGCGTGCGTCCACACCGAATAATCGACTCCGACGCACTCCGCAAAGTAATCGTAGCCCAGCCGAGCGTCTTCCTTGAAAAACTCCAAGACTTCGCAGATCGCATCTTTCTCCACAAGAATGTAGAGCTCTCCACGAAACTCCTTGCTACCAAGAATTTTTTCTCCAAACTGGGCCTTGGCGAGGGTGAGTTCGTGTCTTTCCGTGGTTGTGCTCATTGCTGACCTCCGCGCGCAGGGGCGAGCCGCACCGCAATGGGTTCTCCCACCGGTTCAGACTCGGTTCCAAATTTTGCAGGGTCGAGAGAAGTCGTCTCGTCCCAATCGATCGCGTTCACTCTCAGGGCGTAGGCATATCCCACAAGCCAGGTGAACATGTAGATCGCGACTTCGGCAAGGGTGAAGATTTGGAAGTCGGTAGGGGCATTCTTGTAGACCGAAATCCAGCTCCAGAGGAACACGACTTCGATATCAAAGAGAATAAAGAGCATCGCGACAAGATAAAACTTGACGGGAAATCGCTCCCGGGCATCTCCGAGCGGGGCGACGCCGCACTCGTAAGGACTCACCTTGTAGGGAGTGACTTTCTTCGGGCCGAGGAGCCAGCTCAGCGTGACCATCGCGCCACAGATGACGCTGGCCACACCCACCATGATAAGAATAGGCGTGTAATCCGCTTGCATTCTGCCGTCCATGTTACTCGATTCCGGGGTCAAGTAGAATCTGAGTTCTATGTCCTTTGTCGAATTTCTCGAAGCGGTTGTCCAGGGCGAGAAGTTCTCGGCGAGCCAAGCGCAAGACTGTATGCGCCTGATTTTGCAAGGGGACGCATCTGAAATCCAGGTCGCGGCATTTTTGGCCGCCCAGCGGGCTCGCGGGTATCACCCCCCAGAAATTGCGGGTTTTGCGCTTGCCCTGCGCGAACAATGCGTCGCGGTTGATACCGAAATCGAGGGTTTGGTCGATACGTGCGGCACGGGTGGGGGGAGCAATTCCTTCAATATCAGTACTGCCGCCGCCATCGTCGCGGCTGCCGCAGGCGCGAGGGTCGCGAAGCACGGCAACCGGGCCGTCACAAGTCATTGCGGATCGGCGGATGTGCTCGAAGCGCTGGGGATTCGGTTGGCGACCGACCCCGATATGGCCCGCAAGCAGCTTGATAAAGTGGGCATCACCTTCCTCTTCGCGCCGCATTTTCATCCCGCATTCAAAATGGTGGGCCCGGTGCGAAAGGCTCTTGGGATTCGAACCGCCTTTAATCTCCTAGGACCTCTGCTGAATCCGGCGAGAGCTCGCCGGCAGGTGATCGGAGTTTTTGAACCCGGCCTCACTGGAGTGCTCGCGTTCGCGCTGCAGGAACTGGGGACAGACCGGGCGGTGGTCGTGCATGGAGAAGACGGTCTGGACGAGGTGTCTCCTACGAACCGGACGTGGATGACCGTGGTGGAGAAGGACCGCGTCTCGGTCCCGGTCTACGATTTAGATTCTTTTGGCATGTCAGAAATTTCTGTGGCAAATACGGCGAGCGGATCGACAATTGAAGAAAACGCTGAGATTCTGCAACTCGCTCTCGGAGGGAAGGACCCTAGCCGCGCCGAGGCCATCGTGCCGAGCGCGTCGGTCGCGCTTTGGGCTGCGGGACGAGTCGATTCAGTAAGAGAAGGTGCCGATTTGGCCCGCGAGGTGATTTCCTCCGGTGCCGCCGCCGATCGTTTGGCCGCGTGGAGAGACGTCTCGAACCAATGAACATCCTCGACAAAATCTTTGCCACGAAGCGCGATTCGTTGCGAGAGAAAGTTGGCAAAATCTCTCTGGCCGAGATGCAAGCTCGGGCCAAGGATATGGCCCCGCCCCGAGATTTTATGGGCGCACTCGCGAACGCCTCAGGTCTTGCGCTGATCGCAGAAGTAAAAAAGGCGAGCCCGTCGAAGGGCATCATCCGAGAAAACTTTGACCCAGTCGAAGTCGCCCGGGATTATCACCACGCCGGAGCCCACTGTCTCTCGGTCCTCACCGATGTCGAGTTTTTTCAAGGGAATCCAACCTACATCCACCAGGTGAAATCAGCGGTGCCCCTTCCTGTGCTTCGAAAAGACTTCACCGTGGATGCTTACGATGTGTATGAGGCGCGAACTCTTGGGGCGGACGCGATCCTTCTCATCGTGAACGGCCTCTCCGACTCGCAGCTTAGTGAATACCGCGACCTGGCAGAGTCTCTTGGAATGGCGGCTTTGATCGAGGCCCACAACGAGGAGGAGGCAAACCGCGCCCTCGCGGCGGGGGCCAAGCTGTTGGGAGTCAACAATCGAGACCTTGAAACGTTCAAAACGACCGTCGAAGTAGGGAAGCGCGTTCTGCCTCAGTACACGGGTCGCGCCTATTTGGTCGGAGAAAGCGCGATGAGCACCCGAGCCGACGTGGAGGCCATGGAGCAAGCGGGAGCCCAAGCCGTGTTGATTGGCTCCGCTTTTTGCGCCGCCCCCGACGTGTCGGCAAAAGTTCTCGAACTCATGGGATGGAGCGCGGCAAAGTGAAAGTAAAGATTTGTGGGTTGCGTAACCTGGCGGATGCAGAGTTTGCCCTCTCCATGGGAGCCGATGCGGTGGGGTTCGTTTTCGAACCGGATACGACTCGGTACGTCGGGGACGACAGCACTCTTGTCCGCGATGCACTTGGTTTGGGGCCGTTCGGCACCGTTGTTGCCGTTTTCGGGCACTACCGAAGCGAGGTTGTTCTCCCCGAGCAAGCCGTAGTCCAGTACATCACAGGATTTCCTCCTCTCGATCGACGGCGCATTCAGGTCGTCCGGATCCGGCAAGGAGAAGAGCCGATGCCCGACGCCTTTGTCGATGATGTGGAAGCGTTCATCCTGGAGCCGCACCATGAGGAGCAGCTTGGGGGAACCGGGACGCGGGTCTCTCTTGATTCGGCAGAAGCCTGGGCAAGAATCTGTCCTCGACCGGTGATCTTGGCCGGCGGGCTGGATCCCGACAATGTGGCCACCGCGATCGAGCGGGTCAAACCCTATGGGGTGGACGTGAGCAGTGGAGTGGAATCTTCACGCGGCACGAAGGATCGCGGACGAATCCGAGCGTTCATTGAAGCGGCAAAACGAACCTGATAAAAAAAGATGCGGGAACGCTGAAAGGAGAGCAAAGCACATTCCCGCTAGTTCGTTTGTCGACTGGTGTCGGGCCTCTCTATCCGCCCTTGGCGAATACCCTCACCTGTCTGTTGTGTAGTTATGATACCAAACAAATCGCCGATGGATAGCGCAAATCTTGCGAAAAAACAACAAAAAGTGAAAACTTCTTAATAATTGTCACATTTGACCTGTGGAGTGACGCATTTCTGGGCAGGTTTGCGTTGAATTCCCGTGAACTAGGCCGAGGGGTATACTTCGACCGCATTTATTCTTGGAGGTGCCCCCCTTGGGAGCAGCCATTTCAACTAGCAATCTTACAAAAACATACAAGTTCAAGGGAGGGCGAGTCTCCCATGTTGTCAAAGATCTCAATTTGCAGGTCGAGGAAGGCGAAATTTTCGGCTTTCTTGGTCCAAACGGAGCTGGAAAAACCACGACGATCAAGATGTTGCTCAACATCATCGATCCGACGTCTGGTTCGGCGACGATTTTTGATCACGAGGTCGACGATATGGAAGTGCACCGCATTCTCTCGTATCTTCCCGAAAAGCCCTACTATTACGACCACATGACCGGGATGGAAATCCTGAAGTTCTACGCCAGCCTTTTTGGCATCAAGGACGAGGAGAAGTGCGTCAAGCTCCTGGAAAAGGTCAACCTCGCGGGCGACATGCACAAAAGCATTAGTCAGTATTCGAAGGGAATGCAGCAGCGAATCGGGCTTGCCCAAAGTCTGCTCAATGACCCCAAGCTTCTGTTCTTGGATGAACCTACTGGCGGTCTGGACCCTATCGCTCACATCGAAATCAGAGACCTCATTCTTCAGTTTCGTGAGGAAGGGAAGACTGTTTTCATCAGCAGCCACGAATTGAGCGACGTCGAGCGCATCTGCGACCGCGTTGCAATCATCAACAAGGGAAAGATTGAGGCGCAAGGGCGTCTTGAAGACCTGCTGAAGGGTGGCCGCATCGAAATCACCGCCAACAAGGTGAGCGATGAGGTCGCCGGGAAGTTCACTTCTCTGCGCGAAACCACGGTTTCCGTCAAGTCGGGTCGTGCCATCATCGACATGCCCGACGATCTCGACCCGAACTCCATCGTGGATGCCGTTCGGACAGCGGGCGGGGAGATCGTAAGCATCATCCCACGTCGCCGCCGACTCGAAGATCTCTTTGTGGAAACCGTCGCGACCGCCAACGACAACCTCAAGGCTGAGCAAGCTGCTCAAGGAGAAACAAAGTGAAGGTAATCCTTTCTATTGCTCAAACCACCGTGGGCGAAGCCATTCGCCGACGCGTTCTTCTGGTCATTTTGTTCATTGCTCTGGGCATCCTTGCCATCGCCCCTGCGCTCCAGGTGCTGTCGGCGAGACAAGAGCGAACCGTTCTTCTCGGCCTTACCCTCGGCGTCATTCAGCTGGCGAGCGCGGTGATTGCCATTGTTCTCACCGTTTATCTTTTGCCGAACGAGATCGAGCGAAGGACGATCTACACGATTCTATCGAAGCCCGTTCTACGCTACCAATTCTTGCTCGGCAAGTATCTTGGCGCCGTGGCTGCGCTTGCGATGATGATGGCGTCGATGACGCTCGTCTTGATCGGGGTTTACGCCATTACGCAAGGGGTCAGCGACCCCGCTAAGCTGGCCGAAATCGCAAAACCACCGCTCCTGTACTTCTTCCAGATGTCCTTGCTGGCGGCCGTCGCGATGTTCTTCTCCACCTTCGTCACCGCGCTGGTGAACTTCTTCCTTTCCGGGGGAATGTTCTTGGCCGGTTCGTTGTTCTCTACAGTATTCGAATCGCTGGGAGAAGGAAAGGGAGCCAATCCCATCGTAAAGGGTGTGGCTTACTTGATCAACACGATCTTGCCGAACTTCTCAAAGTTCAATGTGCAAAATCCGTTGATCAACCCAACGCAGCAGATCCAAAACGAGGCGGCATACTACATTGGGGCGGCTGGTTACGGCCTCCTGTACATCGTGGCTTTGCTCATCGGCGGAATGCTCATTTTCGAACGGCGCGAGGTGTAAACAATGAAACGATCTCGAACAAAATGGTTAGGAGTGATTGCGGGGCTCTTCGTCGCGCAAGCCGCTCTCAACATGGGGTGGTTGCACGGACGTTGGGCAAAGGACTACGCGCCGAAGCAAACGGCCATCGCAGAGGGCCTTTCGCCAGACCAACTTCTTGCGGCCATGGCTGGGTTCCGAGAAATGATCGCAGGCATCCTTTGGGTGCGGGCGGACTCCTTCTTCGAAACCGGAAACTACGATGCCATCTTGCCGATCGTTCGACTGGTGACTTGGCTCGACCCGAACCAAATCGACGTGTACGCCACCGGAATGTGGCACATCGGCTACAACTTCACGGACGAAAAGCAGCGATCGGACCGACGCTATCTCCCCTCGGCCCTATCCCTTGGGATGGAAGGCTCGCGGACGAACAGCTTCACCTACGAGTTGTTCTTTGAAACGGGCTGGCTTTGGTACCACAAGATTGACGATAGCTATCCCAACGCTGTGAAGTGGTTTGAGGAAGCGACAAAGCGAAAGGATATGGATTTGATCCCCGCTCGGAAGAACGTTCTCGGGAACGCCTACCTCCGAAACGGCCAAATCCAGCAGGCGCTCGATTTCCAATACAAACTCTTGGATGACGCCGAGGCTCGCTACAAGGCGGACCCAGGCACATTCTCGAATCGGCAAAACCGAGACACGATCCAGAACAACATCGAAACGATGCTGGTTCGTATGTCGCAGCGTGGCTGGTTGGCTTCGCAAGACCCTTCGAAGCGAACAAGCACCCCCTTCGATACGGAGCCTCCGTTCGATGTTGGGTTCAGTGTTCGCGCAACCGTGGTCGAGCCGAAGGTCATCCAGTTCGAAGGAACTTGGAACGTTCTCCCGGTTGGGACTCGTGTTCGAGTCATACTTCGCGATGCGGATTACCCGCAGGCAATTCCAGGCTCGGTGGAATGGGACAAACTCGCGGTCGGCGTCAACCTTGACCCGCCTCGAGACAGGACCTACCTCCAAGATCAGTTGTACGTAAAGAATCGTGCATTTGCCCTGAAGGTGGACATGAGCCGAGACCCGACCATGTACCCATTGACGAAGGACAAGTACGTGTTGGAGTTCTACTACAACCCTCGACAGGCACCTCCTCACATCCAGGACAAGTTCTCTTGGAACGGGGAAGGATTTACTGATTCGAACTTCTTGAACACCGAGGCCAGACCGGGGACCCGGGTCATGTACACAAAGTTTGAAGTCACTCGAGATCAGCTTTTGCAGATCGGAGAATGGCAAGATCGCCCGGCGGTCTTCCAAACCAAGAACTTTGTGGCTCGAAAGTCGAAGAACCTTAGCTCGGAGACGATTCAAGTGCCTGGCATCTTGAGTCAACCCACTAACCCAGGGGACGATACGGGACGACCGATGAAGGCTCCCGCGCTTACGCCTGGCGGACGACCCGAGTAAAATATCAAAGGTGCCGAGCTCGGCCGTGGGGGAAACCCTCCGCGGCCGGGATCTGCGCGGCAGCAGGCCGGTGAACCCCGCCAGGACCGGAAGGTAGCAACGGTTAGTCGAACCTCTGTGCGATGCAGGCCTCCCGGCACCTTTGATTTTTATTTGTTTGCACTCTCATGGCCCACCTTGCCCTTTATCGAAAGTATCGCAGCCAAACTTTTGGCGACCTCATGGGCCAAGAGCACGTGGTCCGCACTCTGCAGAATTCGATAAAGACAGGGCGAATCGCCCACAGTTATCTCCTCACCGGGCCCCGAGGAACTGGGAAAACCAGCACCGCACGCCTTCTCGCGAAAGCGGTGAACTGCGTGAATGGCCCCTCCGCAGAGCCTTGCAATGTATGCGAGCACTGTGTCGCGATTAGCCAAGGAACTTGCCTCGATGTCTACGAGATGGACGCCGCGAGTGAGTCCACGGTAGACGATGTACGCGATAAGATCGTCGCCGCCACCGATTACAGACCCGCGACTTGCCGCTATAAGGTCTTTATCATTGACGAGGTCCATGACCTGAGCGCGAAGGCGTTCGACGCCCTGCTCAAGACCATCGAAGAGCCGCCCGAACACATCATTTTTGTCTTGGCCACCACGGAATACACCAAGGTCCCTGCGACGATTCGATCTCGGTGTCAAAAATTTGAGTTCCACCGGGCTACGATGGCGGACCTGATGGGTCGCCTAGAATACGTTTGCGGTCAAGAGGGAGTCGAGGCGGAGAAATCCGCGCTCCTCGCGCTCGCCCGCATGGCCGATGGCGGCTACCGAGATGCTCTCACGTTGCTGGAGCAAGCGATGCTCGTTTCTGATGGCAAGGTGACGCTCCAATCTGTATACGACCAGATGGGCCTCATCGGCGACGAGCAAATTGACGAACTGATGCTCGCGATCAAGGAACGCCGGACCAGCGACCTTCTCAATCGGCTTGACGAGATTTATCGAACCGGAAGAGACCCGCGCTCGATCTTGGAATCGCTCCTCTATCGCGTCTCCGATCTCACCCGCACTCTGTACGGTGTCGAAATCGGGGCTCTGCACGATGCGGCTCTGGAAGCGACCCTGAAGTCTATGTCGGCTCGGATCGGCGAGGCGACTCTCACAAACATCCGGACGGTGGCCTCCAGCGCCTTGAAGTCCGTTCGGGATGTCACCCTCCCAAGGCTTTGGCTAGAGGCAGAACTCATTGGGCTGACCGTTCAGCCCTCGCCTGCCCCTGCAGAGGCGCCGGTTCGGCAGCCTTCCCCGCAAGCTCCGAAAGCCACGCCCCAAGCAACCGCACCTCCGACGGCGGCTCCGGCGGCGGCGGTCGTGGCCCCACGATCCGAACCGTCTCCGGCTCCGGCGTCGACGGCTCCTGCTGCGGAAGGGGATCCCGAACTCGTAAGAGAGGCGACGACGGCCTGGCACTCGGTCCGCGAATCCATCGGAGAGAAATCTCCCACGGCACGCCAAAAACTAGAGAAGACGTACGTGCTGAAGGTTTCCGAGGAGGAAGTGAAGGTGGGTTTTGCTCGTCAACTCGATCTAGATTGGGTTCGAGACAAGCCGAAGTTCCTGCCCGTGCTCGAAGACATCTGGAGAGGCGCGTGCGAACCCCGAACTCAAAAACTCACCCTCGTGATGGATGCGGCCTCCAAGCCCTTGACTCCGATGCACGAAAACACCGCTGAGCTACCGGCCAGCGGCGACAAATTATTGAAGATGGGGATCGAGGTGTTTAAGGATGACCTCGACCCGAGAGTACAATAACCACAAACACATGAAGCTTCCCAAGAACTTAGGATTTGGAACGCCGAACCTCGGCGACATGATGCGCAAGGCCCAAGAGGCCATGGAAAAGGCCAAGCATCTTGAAGATGAACTCGCCCTCGAGACATTTATGATGGAAAAGGGCCCCCTTCAGGTGACTTTCGATGGTCGCGGAGCTCTCATCGGCTTGAAGATTACCGACAAGGAAGTTCTTGAAGACCTCGAAATGTTCGAAGATCTGATTGTCGCCGCCGCTCGTGATGGGTTCGAAAAGGCCACCGAAGTTCGACAGCAACGAGTGGGCGAGATTATGCCCGACGTTCCTGGACTCGGAAATCTCCTTTCCTAAACGATGTTTTCTAAGCCTCTCGCCGAACTCATCGGCCAGTTAGAGAGGCTGCCCGGAATTGGTCCTCGTTCGGCCCAACGCCTCGCCTTTCACCTTCTGGCTCGACCGGAAGATGATGTGAGGCGTCTGGCCGAAGCTCTCGTCAAGGCCCGGGAAAGCCTTCGACTCTGCAGCGTGTGCCAAAACTTTAGCACCGAGGAAGTCTGCGAAATCTGTCTCGACTCTCGGCGAGATGAGACCACGATCTGTGTCGTGGCCGATCCACGCGATGTGGCGGCTATGGAGAGAGTGAAGCGCTTCAAGGGGCGCTACCACGTTCTTCATGGAGTGCTGAGCCCGATGGACGGGATCGGCGCGGAGCAGCTAAAGATTCGAGAACTCCTTGCTCGCCTCAACGACCAAGTGCAAGAAGTGATCGTGGCCACCAATCCCACGGTAGAGGGAGATGCCACAGCCCTCTATCTCGGAAAAACCATCAAGCCCTTGGGCTACCGAGTCACGCGCTTGGCGCAGGGAATGGCCGTGGGAGGAGAGCTGGATTATGCCGATGCCGCCACCCTCTTGAGTGCCCTCGAATTCCGCCGCGACATGTAATTTGACTTTTTTGTAAATTTTCCAATCTCCCCCGGAACTAAACCAGGGTCCCTCGCGTTCCTTTCTATACCAGGCGGTATAAAACGAATGAAACAAGGCGTCTTAGATCAAGAACGAACGCAAGTATTCCATGAAATGATGCAGTCTTCCTATAAAAAGGTGTATCAATTGGCCTATAGGCTTTCTGGTGATCGAAGCGACGCCGAAGACTTGACTCAAGAAGCATTCTTCCGTGCCTACCGAGGATTTGAGTCTTTTGAAGGCGATAAGCCTTTTGAAAACTGGATCTTTCGGATTGTCACCCGGCTGTTCTTGGACCTCAAGCGCACCCGCAAGCGACGAATTCAAGCCGTCAGCTATGACGCCCCTGTCAGAGCCGATGGAACCGATGATGAGTTGCACATGCAGGCTGCGGATACGGCCCCCACGCCAGAGCAAGCTCTTGTCCAACGCACGATGAGCGAAGAGATGAAGATCGCGATGGATGCCCTCAGTGCAGACCAAAGAGCGCTCGTGATCCTCGCCGACATCGAGCAGATGAGCTATCAAGAGATTGCCGAGATGGAAGGAATTCCTCTTGGAACCGTGCGTTCCAGGCTCCACCGAGCCCACAAACGGATGCGCACCGTGCTCCAATGCCTCAAGGATCGAGACTCGAAGAGCCCACGTTGCCGAGGATTGGGAACGCATCCATGCTTTGGTTGAGACGTTCTCCGTAAACTTGCGTAGAACCTTTTATAAAGTCTTTTATAGTCCAAAAATCCCTCAACCGCAGAAAGAAGCCCCGGCAGTCCACCCCGACTGAACCGGGGCCTTCATTTGTGGGTTTCCGGTACATTGTTTGATTGTGCTTAAGAGCTTAACAATTCGTCAGGTGTTGGCTCTTTACGTTCCTCTTGCCTTGTCGTGGCTCCTCATGGCCATGGAGGGCCCCACGGCGGTGAGTGTCGTCTCACGGACTCCAGACGCCAAGGTTCACCTAGCGGCGTTCATGGTTCTCATGGCGGTGAGCCTCTTCATCGAGAGTCCGGTCATAGACCTTCTCACCACCTCGACCCGACTCATTCAAAACCGGTCGCAATATCGACCCGTTCGCGCCTTTGCGATCGGCACCATGATCTGGTGTACGGTCGTTCACGCCTTGGCGACCGTGACTCCGGCCTACTTCGTATGGACCTCGTGGCTCCATCTCGATGCCCAGGTGGTAGAGGTGCTTCGCACCCCGCTCACGATCATGATTCCATGGAGTGCAGCCATTGGGTGGCGACGATGGCAGCAAGGTCTCTTGATTCGGGCCGGCACCACCCGCCCGGTCACGGTAGGGACACTCCTGCGGCTGGCAATGATGCTGACCGCAGGATTTGGACTGTTGAACTTCACGTCGCTCCCCGGCGCGTTGATCGCCGGAATCTCCTTGACGGCGAGCGTGATCATCGAAGCTTTGTACGTCACGTGGGCGGCTCGCTATTGTTACGACAATCTTCCCCATTCAGAGGAGGGGAATGTCCCCCTCTCCACGCTTGAGATTGCGAAGTTCCACCTGCCCCTCACGATGAGTACCATGGTCGCGCTCGCCACATGGCAAGTCCATACCAGCGTGGCCTGGCTTTTCCGGACGATGACATTCGCTCTCCCTGAAGTCATTATCACGTGCGTGAAGACAGGAGAAGATG
>CAZBXR010000014.1:0-40055 GCA_964496145.1 uncultured Chthonomonas sp.
AAGATGGAAGAGCAAGCTCCGAGCCCCGGAAAGCGGGCTTTTCTCGGGGCAATGACAAACCCGGCCGTGTTTCGAACCCAATTGTTGGCTGGAAAGGTGATTCCTCAGCCCCTGCAGAACGCGGTGCTGAGAATTGCATTTGGGAAGCGGGCAAAGGCCCCCACTTCCAACCCCATTTCACCCCACGGCGCCTGGGGCGCCCTCCAAGAATCAGACCTTCCAGCCGTGAAGGGCGAGGTGTATCTACTCGAGGGTTGCGTCATGAGAGTGATGTACCCGCGAGTCCACGAGGCCACCCGAAGGCTGCTACGCCGTATAGGCTATACAGTGAAGCCTATTGATCTGGGTTGCTGCGGGGCGCTTCATGCACATGCCGGGTTTGCCAGCGATGCGAAAGACCGTGCCTCTCACCTGGCCCAGCTGGTTCAGAGCGACGATGCCAAGATCATCGTGAATAGCGCCGGGTGCGGCTCCACGATGAAGGAGTACAACCATCTCGACGAAACACTCGCTCCCGTCGCGAGCAGAGTGCAAGATATCAGCGAGTTTTTGCTCACAGAAGGCCTCGTTCCCCTTCTTCAGAATTCCAGTGGATTTGATCAGGTTTCAGCAACTTATCATGACGCTTGTCACCTTTGCCACGGTCAACAGATAAAAGATCCTCCACGAGTTCTGCTTCAGGCCATTCCTGGTCTCTCGCTCTCCGCCCTCCCCGAAAGTGATTTGTGCTGTGGCAGCGCAGGAACCTATAGCATTCAGCAACCCGAGATGGCGACAGAGCTCGTAAATCGGAAGTGGGGGAATATCAAGAGCACGGGGGCGCACATTTTGGTGATGGGCAATCCGGGATGCCATTCGTGGATCGAGGGCAACAAACCCGCAGGCAGTGGAGTGAAGATTCTTCACCTGGCAGAAATCTTGGAGTCCGCTTTCAGCGGTTTGCCCGACTCGCGCTAGCGGGCCCTACAGAGCGGCCGTATCTTTCACGTGCAGATACGCTGAGACCAAATCTTGGGCGAGATCTTGCGGCTCAGAATCCATGCTCCGAATCCCTGCCCCTACGAGCGACACCTCGGCCCGCCGTCTTTCTTCGCTGTACCAAAGCGCAGCCGTGTTTTCAAAGAGGTCTTTGGGTTTCTCGAGCCGCCTATTGGCAAGCTCTTTCACGTACGGGTCTGAGATTCGACAAACAAGAACAAGATGCCTTCGGCCAATCATCCCGAGCGCACGCACAAGGGCCTTCCCTTCCTTCTCGTCCTCGGCGTCGGTAAAGATGACGATCAGGCTCCTTCGTTTCCACCGCCCCATCAGTTGGCTGAAAGCGGCCTCGTAATTCACTTCGACCGCTTGAGGATCGAGGTCATGCAAGGCATTTAGAATCTGGGAGCGCTGCAATTTCCCGCGTCGCGGAGTCATGAGTCGATGGACCACGTTCGAGAAGACTACAAGCCCGGTCGCATCGCCCTCAAGGGTCGCCGCGTGGAGCAGGATGAGCGCCGCGTCGATCGCATGGTCAAGCTTTGATGTGCCTTCTACCTCGGGCAACATATGCCGGCTCACATCGAGCATCACGATCACGTTTTGGTTGCGCTCTGTTTCGTAATCTCGAACCACGAGCTTTCCTCGGCGCGCGGTCGATTTCCAGTCCACCATGCGCATATCGTCGGCATGATAGTCGCGTAGCGATTCGAACTCACTCCCGCGACCTTTTATCCGCGACCGGCGAATCCCCATTTGGTTCAACTGTCCCCGTTGCCGCAGCAGCCCAAACTCCTTCACGCGCAGGACATTTGGATAGACAGGGACTGATTCGGTGGCAGAGAGCTCGCGGTCTACGGCGACCAGGCCGAGCGGGGCAATGATACGGAAAAACATGTTTCCAAAATCACCCCGGCCACGCTCTGGCGGGGTCAGATGGTACGAAAGTACGGCCGTCTCGTGGGGGGCGAGGTCGACTTGAAATTCGGTTTCAGTGGCTTCAAATCCATCGGGGATGACATCGCGCAGGGTTCCCCGCACGGCCACATTGGACTCATTTTCGATCTCGATTTCAACACGATTTCGGGCGCGCACCGAGAGCACCTGGTCATATCTTCGCCGGATGCGGATGAGATTGCCCTTCGGCACCAATCTCGACGTGACCAACGCGAGAAGAAGGAGGCCTCCGTCATAAATGGGCAGGAGTTTGTACAGGTCCGGGACGACAACCGATGCCAACGGGAACAAAATTCCCGCCAAGAGCAACCACCAAAATCTACGGGTCGGTGTCACGAGCTGTGAGTCCTCTGGGTAGCATGGATCAGCGATGCAAGAGATCACAATCCTCACTCCCGAAAAAGTGATTGCATCATACCGGGTTGCCCGGATGGGTAGCCGTATCCTCGCTCATTTCATCGATACGTTGATCATCCTGGCCAGCATCGTTTCGTTGACGGCCGCCCTTTCTTTTGCCGCCGCTGGCGGAGGCGTCTTGTCCTCCTTGTCCCAGGCGTTCAGCCTGTTTTACATCGTCTTTGGCTATTTCATTTACTTCTACCTGTTTGAGGGCGCTTGGAGCGGTCTCACTCCAGGCAAGAAATTGCTTAAGATTCGTGTACGAATGTTAGACGGAACCCCCATCACCTGGGAGGCTGCCCTCTATCGAAACTTCTTTCGCTGGGCCGATATCTTGCCCATGTTTTATCTGGTCGGTCTCGTTTCGACCTTTGTCAGCCCCAAGGGCCAAAGGCTGGGAGACCTCGCCGCGTCGACAGTCACCGTTTTAGATGTCGTGGATTTGCCGATGTTCGAAGTGTCACCCCACCGTGTCGGAATTCACCCCTTTGAATCCAGCATTGGCGATCTTCGCCGCATGACGCAACAAGAGTATCAAGCGATCAAGAGGCTGGCAGACCGATACCCCGAGCTTGCCCTCCATGTCCGAGACCATCTCACCACCACGGTGTGGATTCCGTTCAAGGAGAAACACGGGATCGAATCCGTTGCGAATGTCCACGACGTGTATCTGATGGAGGCGGTCGTGATGAAATATGGCCGTGCCCATGACCTGTTGTGAAAGCTTGTGGAAAACCTTGGGGAGGATTTTGGGGATGGAGAGGGGGTCCATTTCTGCACCGTCGAACTTGCACACTTCTGTGGTTTTCCACAACGTTATCCACCAGTGCGACTCTAAGGTTGAAGAGGACCATTGAACCTAACTATTCACTTTTTAGCCGTCCGCCTTGTACTTTGATCCTGAGTTTTCCACAACCCTGCCTCCCATAATAATAACAATAAATTCTCTATAAGAAAGAACTCTTAAGAGATCTCCTCCCATGATCGCGTCCCTTTCCTTTCGCACGTTTCGAAACTACGGATCCCTCGATCTTGATATCTCGGATGGCTTGACGATTTTTGAGGGTCAGAATGGACACGGGAAGACAAACATTTTGGAAGGGGTGCATGTTCTCTCCACCGGAAAGCTGCTCCGTGGATCGAAGGATGCGGATGCGATTCAGTTTGGCGAGGCTGGATACCTGGTTCGAGGCACCCTCAGAGAATCCGATTCGGTCGTCGAGGTGGAGGCGAAACGAGGCTCGCGCAAGCGAGCGACCCTGAATGGGATGAGCCTGAAGCGGGTCAGCGACCTCATGGGACGGATTCCCAGTGTGACCTTTGCTCCCGAAGACATCGAGACCGTCCGCGGAGAACCGTCAGAAAGGCGTCAGTTCGTCGATCTGGCCCTTGCCCAGGTGTCTCCGCCCTATCTGGGAGCCCTCGCGGGTTACAAGCGCGCTCTGGAGCAGCGGAACGCCCTGCTGAAGCTTTCGCAAGAAAGGCCGGTGAGCGCTGTTCAGTTCGAAACTTGGGAAGAAGAGCTTGGAAGGTTTGGATCGGAGATTCGAGAGTTTCGACGCGACTTCTTGAGGGAGATTGGGTTGAAGATGCGCGAGATTCATTCGAGCATTCAGCAAAGCGAGCTCCTGGAAACCCACTACTGCCCGTTCGAGGAGGCTTGGACCTTGGAGCAACTCATGCATGCCTACGAGGAGAATCGGGCTCGAGAAATCCAAAGAGGTTCGACGATGGTGGGCCCTCATCGAGATGATTTTCGCCTGGACCTGAATGGCCATGACGTGCGCACCTTTGGGTCTCAAGGGCAGCAGCGCTCTGCGGGGATCAGCCTCAAGTTGGCAACTCTGGTATGGACCGGAGAAACCTTGGGGTGTTCCCCCATCCTGCTTCTTGATGATGTATTCTCTGAGCTAGACGCCGGCAGGCGGGAGCGGCTTGTGGAAACGGCAAGGAAATATGCGGGTCAAATCGTACTAACTTGCACAGAACGCGCACAAGCCGGAGAGCTCGTTGATTCTCGATCTATGATCTACTCTGTACACCAAGGAACCGTGAAACCTGCATGAGAAGGCTAGGCGATTTGCTGGGTTCGGCTGTAGACCGATCGGAAGTTTTGCGGGCGGCGCGAGCCCAGCGCATCATTAGAAAGTGGCCAGAATTTGTGGGTCCGGTTCTTGCCGAAAAGTGTCTCCCCGATCGCTATGACCACGGCACATTGTGGGTGGGTGCTGTCGGAAACGCCTGGGCTCAAGAGATTCGATTTCAAGCCGACACCATCTTGGATAGGATGAACGAAGCCGCGGGGGAACGGCTCTTCATCAAGATGAGAGTGGGCACACGGCCGGTTCAACGTGAATGGAAAAATGAGCTTCCAGAAGACGTTGAGTGAGGGCTGGGCTAACCTCCGGGAGCAGCTTGTTCATCGCCCCTTGTTCTGGATGATCTTGGCGTTTGCCGGTGGCCTTCTTGGGTTCGACCTCATCGCTGTCATAGTCGTCTGTGTTTCGGCTCTCGTTTTGCGTTGTCTGAAGGGGTTCTGTGCCGGCATCCTGGGTTCGTTGCTCGGCTTTTTCTTGGTCCTTCCTTCGCCGGCGGCACTGGTTTCCGAGCCCTTTTTTCATAAAGGAACCGCCCAAATCATCACTATTCCGCGAACACAAGAGGAGGGTTTCTCTTCTGGAGTGGCCGTTGGGGATAAGAAGTACCTCGCGGCATGGAAGGAGGATTGGGGAGTCTCCCTTGGTGACGTCGTGCAGGCCGAAGGTTGGATCAAGCCACTCGCGGAAGGCTCGGAAGAATACCTACGAAAAAAGGGTTTCAGCGGGCTCTGGACTATAAAAACAAGGCCAACGATAGAAAAGCAAGGTCCAGAAATCTGGAAAACCAGCCTTTCGATGCGAAGATCGATGATCGAGGCTACGACCCTCATGGTCCGGTCTGAGGATCAGGCTTTGGTCGATTCTATGTGTTTCAACCACTATGCCGGATTGGATCAGAAGACGAATGATTCCTTCGGTTACTCGGGGCTGAAGCACCTGATGGCGGCATCTGGATCGACAGTTCTCATCATCTCGGCCGTACTCCTTGTCATTCTTCGATCTTTGCCGTTGCCTCGCTGGACATGCCTTGTGTTTTCTCTCGTTGTGCTCTGTCTGTATGCGGGAGCCGCTAGCCTCACCGCAGCGGCCATTCGGTCGGTGTTGATGCTGACGATTGTAGTCCTCGCCGAGTGGTTGAGACGGCCCTACGACGCGATCTCTACCCTCTCTTTCGTCGCGATTGTGGCGTTGATCCTTGATCCTGGATCTCTCCAGGACGCCGGGTTTCAAGTCTCCTATGCGTGTAGCCTAGGGTACGGCATCGTCGTGCAAAGGCCTCGAGTCGAGGACTCGGGGTGGATCCGTCAGGCCGTAGCGGGGGGTCTGGATGCGATACGAATGAGCGCGTTTGGTTGGCTTCTCTCCACCCCTATCTTGGCTTACCACTTTCATTACGTAGCCTTGGGCGGGATTCCCGCGAGCGTTCTCGCCCTGGTTCCTTACACGGTTCTCGTAAGCGCCGTTTTTTCTGGGTGGGTCGCCTCTCTCGCGGGTCTTTCCACGATCCTTCCTTGGCTTGGGAAGCTGATTCAGCCTTGCATTGATCTCCTGCGCTGGATTGCCGAAACGATGAGCCACCCATCGCTGACAATTCCTGTGTACGAATTTTCGGTATGGTGGTTGGTGATTGGCTATGGCACTGCGTTCCTTGTTTGGGCGGTTCGTGATCATTCTCGCCGCAGCGAGCCTGGCGTTCGGGGCCTATCAGCAGGCTCTACACAGGGGTGATCGGCCCTCGACACGAGATGCCGTCACGATTCTGCAGGTTGGCCAAGGGGACTGCATTCTTCTTGAATCCAATGGCCGCTTTGCGTTGGTCGATACCGCGCGGAAGAACGATCAAGTCGATTTAACCCAGCGCCTGGTAGTCCCAGAACTCCTCAAGCGAAAGGTAAAGACTCTAGAAGCAGTATTTTTGACTCATCCGGACGATGATCATATTGGTGGATTCGATACCCTGCAAAGATTCTTCAGAATTGGAAAAGTATCTTATGCGGAGCATTTCGCCGAGGACATCCAGGTGCGCGGTGTGAATCGGATGCTCATTCAGAGCAGCAAGGTGCTTCAGTTTGGAGATTTAACGCTATGGGTTTGGGCGCCTCCACAAGAGCTAGGGGAGGGAGACAATGCGGGGTCGCTTGTCATCCTGGCATCGGGAAAAAGCGGAGGCGTGTTGCTCACCGGCGATCTGCCCGTGGAGAAAGAGGAGCTACTCCTCTCGCACCTTCCCAACCGAAGGGTGGACGTCCTGAAGGCGGGTCACCATGGGAGTGGCAGTTCGACCGGGTGGGGCCTTCTGCGGACCCTCAAGCCAAAGACAGTGGTGTTTTCTTGCGGCAGAAACAACCCGTTTGGGCATCCCAATGCGGAGGTGGTTGCGCGGTGCGCCACGTTGAAGATTCCAACGTGGACGACCGCGCAGTCTGGATCGTTTGAGTTCGTGGCCGGCGATCCCTAGCCGCCGAAGAGAACAATTCTCTCTTTTGTTCGTTCCATTTTCTCCACAAGCTCGGCCGCGGTTGCCCTTTCCTTCTCTACGATCTCCGGTTTGGCTCTCTCGATGAACTGAGGGTTCTCCAACCGCTGGTTGAGCTTTGCGAGGTCGGCCCCGAGCCGTTCCAGCTCCTTCGTCAGCCTTTCTCGCTCCTTCGCAGGATCAAAGAGGCCTTCGATAGGAAGGTGGAAGCTGATTCCCTTGACCGTCGTACTGACGTATTTTGATTCAGGCTTGCCGGGCGTGAGCTCACTCAGGCCGGATTGTGATCGAATGACAAGCTCGCCTCCAAGAAGGTCTCCTTCGTAGAAGGCAGGGATCTTCTCTTTGAGGGCTCCCATGCCGACTTCCGCCCGGAGGGCGCGGACTGCACGAGTGATCTCAAACCAAGTGGCGACCCTCTCTTCAACCTTGGGTTGGTTGTAACTGGCCAAGTGCTCTGGCCATCGACTCTTCATAAGAGTGCTCTCCTTTTGCGCAAGGGGCAGGTACGAGTACACTTCGTCAGTGATGAAGGGCATGATAGGGTGAAGCATTTTAAGAAACGCTTCCAAAGCTGTGAGGAGCACCCAGCGAGGTTTTCCTCGTTCGGCCTCGTCATTCAGCCGCGCCTTCGATACTTCCACGTACCAGTCGCAATAGTCGGACCAGAAGAACGAGTAAAGTGCGTTTGCGGCCGCTTGGAAGTCATATTGACTGTATCCGACCCGGACGGCTTCCTCGGTGGCAGCGAGACGGCTCAACAACCATTGATCGACTTCGTCGAGTGAAGAAGGTTGATCTGGCGTCTCATCGCCCAGGTTCATCATGACGAACTTCGAGGCGTTCCAAATCTTGTTGCAGAAGTTACGTGCGTCTTCGGTCCGGCGTTCGCTGTAGCGAATCTCCTGGTTCATTCCCGACTGGCTCAACAGCGTCCAACGCAGAGCGTCGGCCCCGATCGTATCGATAATGGTTCTAGGATCGACCCCGGTCCCTAGGCTCTTGCTCATGCGGCGACCATCTTCTGTGAGAACGGTTGCATGGATGCAGACTTCGCTGAAGGGAATGTCCCCGACAAAGTCCATACCCATCATGATCATGCGGGCCACCCATAGGTAGATGATGTTCCGGTCAGTCACAAGGAGCGAAGTGGGGTAGGTTGTCCCGACAAAGCTCGTGTCCTGAGGCCATCCAAGGGTCGCAAACGGCCAAAGTCCGCTCGAGAACCAAGTATCCAGGACGTGTTCGTCTTGGCGAACAATTTTCTCTTCGCCGGCGAGGACTTGGGCGTCTTCCCAGCTATGGGCCGCAAAACAGGCTCCCGATTCCGTGTAGTACACCGGAATTCGGTGTCCCCACCAGAGTTGCCGACTAATGCACCAGTCTCGGATATTTTCCATCCAATCCAAGTAGACGGTGTTGTAGCGCTCTGGAATGAACTTGATCTTCCCGCTCTTGACTGCCTCGATGGCAGGTGGAGCAAGCTCCGTCTGCTTTACAAACCACTGTTCGCTCAGGAGCGGCTCTACAACCTGACCCGATCGCTCTGAAATGATGATGGGAATCTCGTGGTCTTCGATTTTGACCAAGAATCCGCCTTCTTCCAGGTCGGCAACGATCTTTTTGCGCGCTTCGTACCGATCGAGACCTTCGTAAGGTCCCACATCGCCGGTCACCTTGGCGCTTTCATCGAGGATCACGGGCATAGGAAGGTTATGCCGTGCGCCCACTTCGTAGTCGTTCGGATCGTGGGCGGGGGTGATCTTCACCGCGCCGGTTCCGAACTCAGGGTCGGGATACATATCCGCGATGAGCGGGATCTCCCGGTTCATCAGCGGCAGCATGAGGGTTTTGCCGACTTTATCCTTGTAGCGTTCATCGCTGGGGTGTACGGCCACCGCCACGTCCGCCAACATGGTTTCGGGCCTCGTAGTGGCAATCACCACGTCTCCCGAGCCATCGGTGAAGGGGTACCGAATGTGATACAGCTTCCCTTGGACGAGCTTTCGCTCGGTTTCAATATCCGAAACGCTGCTCTTCAGGACTGGATCCCAGTTCACCACGCGCTTTCCGCGATAGATGAGCCCTCGATTGAACCACTGAATGAAGACATCGAGAACCGCCTTCGCATAACCTTCATCGAGCGTAAAACGCTCTCTTTTCCAGTCAAATGCACAGCCGAGCTGTCGAAACTGCTGGAGGATGGTGCTTCCCGATTCAGAACGCCACTCCCACACCCTTTCGATAAACTTCTCTCGGCCGAGAGCGGACGCGCTCAGCCCTTCTTTCTTCAGTTGCTTGTCGACCACGCTTTGCGTGGCGATCCCGGCGTGGTCTTGGCCGGGCAAAATGAGCACGTTGTACCCTTGGAGGCGTTTGAACCTGCCCACAAGGTCCTGGACGGGATAGCAGAGGGCGTGCCCCATGTGCAAAGAACCCGTGATATTCGGAGGCGGGATGGTGACCGTAAATCGGGGGGCGTTTGAATCCGGGTCATCTTCAAAGCATCGCTCCTCTTCCCACTTGGCGTACCACTTGGGCTCGACGAATGACGCATCGTAATTCTTAGGCAGTTCCGTGTAATCCATTGTTAACCGTTTCCTGTCGTGAAACTAGGCCTATTTTACCAGGCGACGTTTCACGTGAAACAAGTTCAAAGGGGTGCCGCTCAGTGTTTCACGTGAAACACTCTCAAGCGTTGGCGGGCGACATGTAGCGTCGAATCACGTCTTCGATAGGCTCTTCTTCGATGGCGATATCCACAACATCGAAGTCGGAGAGGTAGGTAGAGGCGTTACGGGTCGCTTCTTCTGCCGGAAAGTTTAAGATCGCCGTCGATCCATCTTGCTCCAGCAGAGCCGGGCTCTGGAGGACGCCTTCGGGAATGGAATGGGCAAAGGTCACCTTTACGCGCTTTTTTGCGCCTTGGGCCGACTTGAGGTTCGCGAGGGTGCCATCGTAGCCGACAACGCCTTCATCAATCATAATGACGCGCTCACACATCTCTTCCACATCTTGCATGTAGTGGCTGGTAAGCAAGATGGTGCACTGGTCTTGCTCGTTCATCTTCAACAAGAACTCGCGGATCTTCTTTTGGCTCACCAAGTCGAGCCCGATCGTGGGCTCATCGAGGAAGAGGACATCTGGTTTGTGGAGCAAAGAGGCGATCAATTCGCACTTCATGCGCTCGCCCAAGCTCATCTTGCGTACTTGGTAGTGGATCTTCTCTTCCATGTCGAGCTCCTTCGCCATTCTTGTCAGCCTTTCGTCAAAGACCTTGGGATCGACTCCATAGAGTTCTCGGAGCAAGCGAAAGCTGTCTACGGCGGCGAGATCCCACCAAAGCTGGTTTTTGTTTCCCATGACCAGGCTCATGCGGCGGAGCATGTTGGGGTTGCGTTGGAACGGCTCGAACCCTAGGACCTGGCATCTTCCTGAAGTGGGGTAGAGGATTCCGGACAGCATCTTGATCGTTGTCGTCTTGCCCGCACCGTTCGGACCCAGAAATCCGACGATTTCACCCTTTTCGAGGGTGAAACTCACCTCTTTCACGGCGTGCTTGGCTACCTTTTCGCGTGTGAAGAGAGATTTCAGGCCTCCCTTTACTCCGGCCTCTTTCTTCACGCTCAAGAACGTCTTGGAAAGCTTTTCGACTTCAATTACTGGCATGGAATGCTTCACTTTACCCGCCCCAATCATCGAAAATAGAGGACACACAGGGTGAGGGCGGCATGAGGAAGCAGGGCATCGATCCGATCAAAGATTCCGCCGTGGCCCGGGAGGAGGGTGCCGCTGTCCTTCTTCTCGGCTCGACGCTTTAAGAAGGACTCGAAAAGATCGCCCGCCTGCCCGACCACGCCGGCAGAGAGGCCAATCCCCACCGAGACTCCCCAGGGGAGACCGCAGGCCGGCCCCATTGCCAGGCTCGCGATGAGACTCGCGACGACGTTTCCAATGGCTCCTTCCCTGGTCTTCTTGGGCGAAAGCGAGGGAGCCAGCGGAGTCTTGCCAAACTGTCGCCCTGCGAGCATGGCAAAGGTATCTCCCGCCCAGATGGGTACCATGGCCGCCAGTACAAGCGGAGGCCCGGTTTGGGGCATGAAATGGATGAGCGTGAGCGCGGCGAGCGCGCCGGCTGGATAGGCTCCGGCCAGCCACGATATCCGCTTCCAGCAGCTCCAGACGCCCAGGACGGTGAGGCCCATGAGACCGCTGACCCAGGCTGCCGTGAGGGGTTCTTTTGTGGCAAAGAAGAGGATGGCGCCAAACCCCGCTGACCAAAAAGCCGCCGCAGGCAAGGCGGATTGCTTGCTTGTGGCCACCAGTTCAGTTGCCTCGTACGCGCACAGAGCGATTGCCAGGAGCATGACCCCCGCAAAAACCCAAGGGCTAGGCGCAAACAGCGTCCCAAGGATGACGAGGATCAAAACTGCGGCGGTCAGTACTCGTTGAACCATGGTCACCCTTGCGAAAGCACCTCGAAGTGTACTTTGTTAGGCGGGGGAGTGGCCGGGACCCGGCGTCTAGGCAGAAATCGCCATCGTGCTGGCCTTTCGTCGAATCCGCTGAATCGCATTGTCGATCGTTTTCACCTGGCAACAAAGATTCGTACTCATTTGTTCGTACGAATCGCCGCTGAGGAGGCCGCGAAGAACAAGTTGCTCCAGTGTCGTCAGGCGCCGCTCGATCGCCGCTTGGAGTTCGGCCTCGTGGTTGGCTCGCAACCAAGAATCTTCCCAGGTCATCTGCAAGCCATCTTGCGTGTCGAGGGAGACCGATTGGCTCAGTACAAGGTGCTTTTGCCGCGACGAGGCCTTGATCGCGCTGAGGATCTGACGCGTGACGCAGAGTTCGGCAAAAGGGGTAAATCCAGCGGGAGTTTGGGCTTTATAGTCGCGCACGGCGCGCCAAAAACCTACGTAGGCCTCTTGGATCACGTCCTCGCGCTCAGCGCCGGTCAAAAAGTAACGATTCGCCTTGGCTTCCACCATGGGGCGATAGGTATCGAGAAGCGCTTCTGCGGCGTCCGCAGTGCCTCTCTGCGCCTCAAGAACAAGACGATCCGCTGTTAAATCCCGCGAGGGAGATGCCAGATTTCGATTTACCATGCAAACAAGTTCTCCCAGTGGAGATAGAAGTTGTTAGTTTAAGGCAAAAAAGCGAGATCCGTGAACAATTTCGTAAAATTTTGGATGAATCGTTTGAACGATTGTGACCCCAAGTTGTTACAAAATGAACAAGTCCTCACAGGTGAACCTGCGAGGACTTGTTTGAAGAATGGGAGAGACGAGGTTAGTTGACTTTGATTGTGATCGTGGTCGAATAGGGCTTCTTCAGTCCATAGGAGTCGTGGATCGTGAGAGTGACCGTGTAGACCCCCGTCTTGCGGAATCTTCGCTTCACAAACGGACCTTCCGCTTCTTCTTGAATACCATCTGCAGAATCGAAGTCCCAGGTGTATCGCAAGATCGTCGATCCGCCGTATCCGCTCCCGATGAACTGCACTTCCTCATTCAGGCCGATATTGGCCTCGCGAATGTTAGGTTCACCTGAAATCGGCGTAGGATCGTTCACCGTGCGAATCTCGCCGATGTAAAAAGTCCCTACCGAGTTGCCAGAGAAGGCAACTTCCTTAATCTGCTTGTTGGTCTTCGCCAGTCCGGGCAGAGCCGAGATAGGTACTGAGATGTTTCGCCAGCCATCCTTGCCCGGGGCGCCCTTCATAGGAACGTAAACTTCACTCTTCATGCCGTCGGTGGTTGTGACAATGAGACGAATTTGGTCCAGAGCAACCGCGTCAATCTTGGTTCCTGTGGTTCCGCCGCCGCCTGTCATGCCTCCACCGCCACCGGTGCGGGCTCCTCCTCCACCTCGGGTGCCGCCCCCGCCGCCATCGCCATCGACAACAGCGCCGCCGCTGCTACCGCCCGCGCCGCCCTCTGCGCCGCCACCGCCAGCTCCGCGGCCCGGACCGCCGGTGGTTCCGCCCCCAAGGGTCTGGGAAGAATCTGCGGTCTTGAGAACGATCAACAGCAAGTTGTTCGGGTCTGCAGCGGCTGCACTCAAATCGACTGGCTTGCTCAAGAGAATCCGGCCGCCTTGGAAGTAGTTTCTCGTAGAAACTCGAAGGGAGTTCAATCCTTCATAGGCGGTTTCATCGGTTTCAGCGATGCTACCGCTTCCCCAACCTTTAGTCGTAATGCCTTGATCTTTAATCGATCGGGTGGGTGCATAGAGAACGATTGAGTCGGCAGCCAAGGCAATCGAGCTTGCCAAAGCGCCTAGCAGAATGAGGGCCCATTTCTTCATAGTTCTAGCTTATCCTATTGTGGGAAGTTGTATGCGTTCTATATCGTTCGCTCTTCCTGTATTTCTTTCGACGTTGATAATGACCGCAGAGATACACCCTGGATTATCGGAAACTTCAAATCGTGCCGGTAGCGTGGTTCGAAATCGTCCGAGAATGATCGATTTCTCCATTCCTAATACGCTTCCCCGGGGTCCGCACATTCCCACATCGGTTATGTAGGCCGTGCCGTGTTCGAGAATCTGTTCATCGGCGGTGGTCACGTGCGTGTGGGTTCCCACGACAGCCGTCGCCCGACCATCGAGATGATAACCCATGGCAATTTTTTCGCTGGTGGCTTCGGCATGAAAGTCGAGGAAGATGTGAGGGCTTTCCTCTTCGGCCAAAAACTTGTCAATCCAGTTAAACGGATTGTTGTAACCATCGAGAAAGACTTGTCCGCAAAGATTGATCACGACGAGTTCTATTCCCTCTTTAAACACGCGGCACGCGCCGGTGCCAGGGACCCCATCGGCCATGTTTCCGGGTCGCACAATGGGTTTGCCCGAATCTAAGTAAGAAGAAATCTCTCGCTTGTTAAAGGCGTGATTCCCCAGGGTGATCGCGTCGGCGCCAGCGGAGTAAAACTCCTCGGCGATGTCTGGGGTGATGCCCACCCCGCCCGCACTGTTTTCACCGTTGATGATGGTGAACAAGGGGTTGTGCGTCTCCAGCAGCATGGGCAGCCATTCGGCAACGGCCCTTCTGCCAGATTTTCCCACCACATCGCCTAAAAAGAGGATCTTATACATTAGTCCGCTGTCTCCGTCACCCGTAGTTCTCGAATGACCGTTACTTTAATCTGTCCTGGGTAATGGAGTTCGCCTTTGATTTTAGCGGCAAGATCGCGCGCCAATTGTCGGGCAGCCGAGTCATCGAGCGCTTTTGGATTGACAAGGACACGAATTTCTCGCCCTGCCTGGAGGGCAAAGCAACGATCCACGCCACTAAAGGTCATGGCGGTGGCTTCAAGGGCCTCCATGCGCTTTACGTAGTTGTCCAGGCTCTCTCGTCGGGCTCCCGGGCGTGAGGCGCTGATGCTGTCGGCGACAATCAGAATCTGGGCCTCCGGAGTCGCAGGCTCAATATCGTGGTGGTGCGCTCCTACCGCATGGAGAATCGGCTCGGCGATGCCCGCTTTTCTCAGAAACTCCATGCCTGTGAGGGCGTGAGGTCCGTCTTCGGGCAGTGCTTTTCCAATATCGTGAAGAAGGCCTGCGGTGCGGGCGATGTTTGCGTTGCACCCTAGCTCTGAGGCCAGTGTCGTTGCGAAAAATGCCACTTCCACGCTGTGGTCTAGGACATTTTGCGCATAGCTGGTTCGAAACTTAAGTCGGCCCAGCTCATGGACGACTGTGGCGGAGAGGCCCAAAACTCCGGCTCTTCGGCACGCTTCGTCGCCTGCTTCCGCCATCACTCGTTCCAGTTCGAGTTTGGCTTCGGCATGGAGCTCTTCGATTCTGGCCGGATGAATTCGGCCATCCAAAATGAGGTTGAGAAGGGTCAGCCTGGCCGTTTCTCTTCGCACCGGGTCGAAGCAAGAGATCGTGACAACTTCGGGAGAATCGTCGATGAGGAGGTCAACGCCGCAGACTTGCTCAAACATGCGGATGTTGCGCCCTTCTCGTCCGATGATTCTGCCTTTCAGCTCTTCTGAGGGAAGCGAGACGACCGCGGTCGTGGCCTCGGAGACATATTGAAGGTGGGACCGCTCCATGGTCGAAACGACGAGCGCCCGGACCCGCGCCCCCGCCTCTGCTGTAGCGTCGCGTTCCCAGTCTGCAATGTCCTTCGCGAGGTCACTTTTGGCGAGCTTCAACACCTCCGCTTTGGCCTCTTCGGAGGAAAGTTGGCTCACGCGAAAGAGCTCGGCTTTGGCTTCGGAGAGCTTCGTCTCGGCCTCGGCGAGAAGCTTGTCAGCCCCCAGGTCGATCGGGGGCGCCGCCGGACGGGCCGCCGCCCGAACCACAAAGTAGAGGGCCACCAAAAACACGATGCCCAGGGCGATCGCGAGGGCTAGCTCCATAGAGAGGTCCTTCCTTCTAAAATGGCCTCAATCACTTCTTCTGAGAATCCTCGTGAGCCCAAAAACCGGGCAATTTTGGGAGCCGGGGTGGTTTCGTTGAACTTGCTGGTGACGAGCGCCTGGGCGGCCGAGAGATTTTGCGAAGAATCTAGGGTGGAGAGGACTTCTTCGACAAGGTCGGCTTCCGCCCCGCGAGAGAGCAGTTTCGCCCGGATGGCCTGGGTGGACGATCGTTTCGTAAGGGCCTGATCACGAATCCCTTCGGCCACGCGGCGGTCGTCGAGTGTTCCCCAGCGCCGAAAGGTTTCGAGGACATGAGGGACCTCTGATTCAAGGTCCTTGTTACGAAGAAGCACCGCGATCTCATTTTCAAATCGATCACGGTGCTTCAGGGCCTTTGCGGCCAAGTTCATGGCTTCTTCGCGACGCGATGCATCACTCGTCATCCGTCGGTTCGGGCTCATCCTCAGTTTGGGCTCCGGCAATCGCCTTTGCCCGGGCGGCGATCAATGCCTCTCGGAGTTGTCCCTCGATCTTTCCAAAGACCTCGGGGTTGCTTTCCAAGAAGGTCTTCGCATTATCGCGGCCTTGACCCAGCCTCACATCGCCGTAGTTGAAGTACGTGCCGGCTTTGCCGATGATGTTCATGGCCACGCCGTTGTCGAGCACGTCGCCCGAGCGGCTGATTCCCTTGCCGAACATGATGTCAAATTCCGCAGTTCGGAAAGGCGAGGCGACCTTGTTTTTCACCACTTTGACCCTTGTTCGCGAACCCACTTGTTCGGTGCCGACCTTGATCGCATCGGCGCGGCGAACTTCGAGTCGGACGCTCGCCCAGAATTTTAGGGCGCGGCCTCCCGGGGTGGTTTCTGGGTTGCCATACATCACGCCGATCTTTTCGCGAAGCTGGTTGATGAAAATACAGGCGGTGTTGGACTTGTTGATGGAGCCTCCGAGCTTTCGCAGGGCTTGGCTCATCATTCGAGCTTGGATTCCCACAAACGCATCCCCCATCTCCCCTTCGATTTCTGCACGAGGCACGAGAGCGGCGACGGAGTCAAGAACGACGATGTCGATCTTGCCTGTGCGAATGATCGCGTCCATGATCTCCAGAGCCTCTTCTCCGCTCTGGGGTTGGCTGATGTAAAGCATGTCGACATCGACACCCAAAGCGCGGGCATATTCGGTATCCAGGGCGTGCTCAGCATCGACGTAAAGCGCGATGCCTCCTGCCTTTTGGGCTTCTGCCACCGCGTGGAGGGCGATCGTCGTTTTACCGGAGCTTTCCGTACCGTAGATTTCGGTGATACGGCCCTTGGGCAAGCCTCCGATTCCGAGAGCGAGGTCAAGGCTCAACGAGCCGGTGGAAATGGCTTCTACTGGCTCATGTCCTCCCGCTCCCATGCGCATCACAGCGCCTTTTCCAAACGACTTCTCAAGTTGAGAAATGGCGGTGTCAATTGCCTGACTCTGATCCGGTTGCGTATTTTTTGCGGCCAACGATATCTCCTGAAGTGATCGATCTCGAAAGATCAAAACTGCTAGACAAGATTATAGCAATTTGCAGGGGGTTGAGTGGCCGAAACTGGAGCAAAGATGTGTTACGATGAAGGGTATGGCGCGCTGGATTTTAGCTTTGGGGTCCCTTCTCATCGGAATGGTCATCCTCTTGGGGTCCTTAGTGTTCGCGATCGCCTCGGCAAAAGACCTTCAGCAAGGGACTTGGGTCACGTGGACCTTCATGGTTGTCATTCCCCTTCTGGCGGGGGTGGGAGCCATTGTTTTGGGGTTCTGGGGATACTTCAAGTTGCCCGATCTTGATCAAGTCAAGGACCCGACCCCAGATCTCAATGTTGCGCCGTTGGGCATTCCCGACGAATCCTCGTATTGGGATTGACTTGCCTCAAGGAGTAGAAAGCATGCGAATTCTTGCCTCAATTTGCGCAAGGCGGCGTTTCTTTTCTGCATGATCCCAGGTGAGCCCCATCGTGTACTCCCATCCTGCTGGATCGCGGATCACCAAGGCCTTTTTGCCGTTCTGATTCTTATTGTTCGCTGAAATTCCAAAGGGGAGTTTCTTTGGGTAGCCAATCTCAACCTCGGTGTTCGGGGTCAGGCGGTAGGTCTTTTCTTTCCGCATGCCCCTGAAGGATCGTGTCTCTCGGAGAGTATCCCCCTCGATTTCCACATCGACTGTCCACAGGGCATGCCATGCACCGGCGAGCATGCCAAACCCGACCAGGAAGAAGATCGAATAGAACAAGAGGAGGAACAGGGCCACGAATCCGAAGCTCTTGAACATGCCCCCGATCATCAAGAAGGCGTGAAACGTGGTGAACGCAGTCCATCCCATGCCGAACACGCCGATCCCCATCGCCGCAGCGACGCTCCCCTGGTGGGCTTGAATCTTAAGAGGTTCGGTGAGTAGCGGAGACGTATCCATCTCCTCGTGGGCTGCGATCTCCGTGAGTTTGGCGGAGAGGCGGTCGAGGTCGACCTGCCCTTGGGCATGGCCCGGTTGGAGGGCAGCGAGCTTTGAGCGAACTCCTTCTTCGATGATGCTCAGGTGAGCTTGGCCAGATCGAAGGGTTGTGAGAAGCGAGGAATCCTCCGCAGTGGACACATTCGTGAGTCGTTCTAAGACCCCAGGACCGATTTTCGATAACTCGCGCAGAGTCTTGAGGTGCCGTTCAAGGTCCTTCGGGGTCGTTTCCCCCGAAAGGTTGACGATCGGATCTAGCCGGGAAAGCCAGCTGTTTGCCTCTCGCCTTGCCCCGGAAAGTTCGTCCTCGTTATGGTCCCTGAAAGCTTCCATTCCGTTCGCCTCTGTGCAAATATTGGCACACTGGCGGGAAACACTTACCGTACCAATGACAGGATTCTGTTATTGAATCAGATCGAGCGTCTTAAACGAACTGCCCAAGACCTTCGTCGCGTCGCTATCCATCCAATCCTCGAGGGCGGTTGCATACACCTGCCGGAAGTCGATGGCGAACTTGAGGTCGCCCCCCACCAGGTTTTCCAGGTCTGGCATCGGTCCATGGAGGCCCCCTTTCACCCTTCCTCCGACAAGGAACATCGGGCCAGCGGCGCCGTGGTCGGTACCGCCACTCGCGTTTTCATAGCATCGACGGCCAAACTCGCTGAAAACAAGGACCATGACCTTTTTGTCTTTGCCAAGGGCTTCCATCTCGGATTGAAATGCGGCGAGCGCATTGGAAAAATCTTCTAGGAGCCGGTTGTGCGTGGTTTCTTGGTTGGCGTGGGTATCAAACCCTCCTGCACTGAAGTAGATCACGCGGGTTTGTGGCGAGGTCGCGACGAGGCGCGCGACTTGGGAGAACCCTTGCCCAAACTTGTCCTTCCCGTAGGTGGTTTTCGAGTTGTATTTCTGAAGTCGATCTCGAAGCATGGCCATCGCGTCGAGGGCCGTCTTGTTGGCTTCTGCAACGACGTCTCCCGAGCCAGAACCCGCTTCGGTGGTGAGCTCGCGTAATCTACGCTCCGCGTCAGGGTCGCCCACCATCGACTGAATGTCGGCCAGGCTTGCAAAGCACGGGATGGAGGCCTTATCTGCCGTGAGGGCGAGCGGTTTGTCGGTGGAGAGCCCGAGAGCGCTGATGGAGTTAAACTTCCCGGCGGAAACCTGGAGATCAAAGTGCCGGCCGACCCAGCCATGCCGCATCGAAAGGTCGGGCGAAGCCGATTGCCAGATGTCCATGCTCTTAAAGTGCGAGCGGTTGGGGTTGGGATAGCCAACGTTTTGGATGACGGCGACTTTGCCCTTCTTATAAAGGTCGCTTAGCCCCTTGAGCGCGGGGTGAAACCCTACCTTTTCATTGATCGGAATCACCTTGTCTTCAGGGATTCCGAGGGTGGGCCGTAGTTCACGATAGCGCCCGTCGGCATAGGGAACAATCGTGTTGAGGCCGTCATTTCCGCCGCTGAGTTGGCACACCACGAGCACACAATCTGGGTCAATCGCGCCGCCCTTCGAGACCTTCAACATGTCGGATCGGGCAATCGTGGACATCCAGCTCGGGGCCACCAATCCGACGGCGATCATGCCGGTGGTCTTCAATAATTCTCTGCGGGAAAAGTTGTCGCTCATGGTTCTGCTGCCTTGAAGGGATTATCGGTGAAGACGTCCTTTATTGGAGGAGGTTCACTGTTTGGTAGAATCGCACCGTGGATAAGCGCGCGGCCCCGGCCTCGATACTGTCAGCCGTCGCGATGGCGGCACTCACTCTCGCTGTGTTTGTGCGGCTGAAGAGCGTCGATTCGCCTGAAAACACCGTCAAGCGATTTCACGAGGCCGTGCTTGCCAGAAAGAATGTCGAACGGTTCGTTATCCCCTTCCAGGTGACGCCCCGAGCGAACAACTTCTTGCAAACATTGGACGCTGTTTTGCGGACGAGTACGGACCTCGAAATTGGTCGGGCTCAGTCCCCCCAAAGGAACGTTTCGCTCGTCCCCGTGACTTACAAACTTCGCCCGTCTGCCATTTCTCCCTCTGGAGGATCGACGACCTTCGTTTGGATCACGGCAAAGACGTCCGCCGGATGGAGAATCGATATCGATGGAACGATGGCGGTTGGAACTCAACAAAGCGCGGGCCAGTTACAATAAACAAGATGAAGACTCGACGTAAGCCTCATTTCCTCACGGTATTCACCGTTTTGGGCCTGATTCTAATCTTCGGGGTCCTTGCATTTTCGAAAGAATCTCCTACGACCGTAGGAACACGATTCATGTCTGCCCTCGCCGCCGGAGACGTGGACACACTCACCGAAATCACCTATATGCCCGGAGCGGACAAGAAGGAGATTCGAGAAAAGTGGGTGTACGCAACCGAGGTCGCCGGAAAGTACTACTACTTTAAGTGGCGCATCAAAGGGGATCAGCAGAGCGACGACCGCACGGCTTCTGTCCGTGTTGAGGTCGAAAAGAACCAACAGGGATACGGCGATGATTACGGCCTCGACATCCGAAAGGATGAAGATGGAGCCTGGAAAGTCGACGTTCGTTCGATCTCTCGCGAGATGTATCCCGGTCTTCCTCGGGGATAACTCTCAGCCTACGCGCTCGACAAAATTCCGAACGATCTGAATGCCGTTCTCGGTGAGCACACTCTCCGGGTGGAACTGCACACCCTCGATGGGCAGGGTTCGATGGCGTAAACCCATCACCTCGCCATCGTCCATGGCTGTGGCGGTAACCTCGAACTCGGGCGGGAGCCCGTCTCGCTGCACCACGAGGCTGTGATATCGGATCGCCTGGAAAGGGTTTGGCATGTTTGTGAATAGCCCCTTGCCGTCATGTTCGACGGGGCTTGCCTTGCCGTGGCGGATGTTTTTTGCCTGGATCACGGGCGCGCCACTCACCATGCCCACCGCCTGCATGCCGAGGCACACACCAAAGATGGGCACGCTCAGCTCTTCGTACTTTTGGCTGAGGGCCGCTTCGAGCAAAGGCACGCAGATTCCGCTTTCGTTTGGAGTACACGGCCCCGGGGACAGCATGATTCCCGCCGGCCGCCGATCGAGAATCTCATTCAGGGTCAGCGCATTGTTGCGAACCACTTCCACCTCGGCCCCACACATCCCCATGTATTGCACGAGGTTGTACGTGAAACTATCGAAGTTGTCGATAACGAGGATCATAGGGCTCTATTTGAGTTCAAGCTGTTGCGTCAGTAATCTTCCCCGAACATAGGCACTGATGGTCGCCACCCCGGGTTGGATCCAGGTGAGGTTTCCACCTTGGTCGATCCAGGCGGAGCCTTGAGCTCCCCAGAAAACTTCCGCATCGCGAAGCACCTTGCCCGTGCTCGTGACGATGCGCAAGGTTTGGCGGCGAGGATTGTCCTTTTGGGTGATCTTCTCGATGACAAACTCTTGTTCGGTGGAGGGCTCTCGCTTTTCCGCAAAGATGAGCACGGCGTTTGCAACCTTTCTTTCGGTTCCGTCGCTTGGCCGATTCAACGTGAGTCCGCCGATGTTGAGGGCGGTACTTCCGCCGCCGTCCAAGTTGATGGCATCCACACACCCGAGTTTGAACATGATGTTCGCCATTTCGTCGAGGGTGGCTCCCACGCTCATCGATTGGCGACCATCGACCGCGACAAGGAAGATATCGCCCCGGGCGTTCCGCCCCAGAGCCGTTCGTGGGTGTCGATTCGTTTCAAAACCACCCTTGAATCCTTCCGATTCTGCGCTGATGTCCACCTTGCCCTTGGTGAGCAGGTTGGGCCCGCCGCTAACAACGTTCTTGTAGATTCGCCAATCCACCCCGACCGTCTGCATGTCGAGAGTGACCTTTGTTCCAGGAACAAGGGATCGAAGCTCGGTGACTCGGCTTCCTCTGCCGGTGAGCACAGCATATCCAGGCTCGACTGCGAGTTCGGCTTCTCCTTCCACAACGCGCTCCACGGCGGCTTCGCGCTTTCCGGTGGGAGTCCACTTCCCCTCTTCCACACGAAGAACCAGGTGAATGCAGGGAGCGGCGGCGAGAGATTTTGCGGCGGCAGAGGTGCTCAGCACCACTTGGTTCTCGCCACATTCTTCATTGAGACCGTTGATCGTGACCGCTTTGTCCGCACTCAGGACCGCGCGCGCTGTCCAATTCAATCTGGTGAAAACCGTGGAAGAATCGCCCCACACCATGACGGATCGGCGTGGATCGGGTCGCGAAAAGATCTCTCCCTCGCGGACCATCGCGCCAAGAGGATCTGCCGTGAAAGGAAAGAAGTCGGCGTTGATGCCAGCGATGGCGCCGGTTCGCTTTACCATCTCGGTCACGGTCTCTCGGCCCTTGTCGGCAGGCAGTGCGTAGACCTTTCCGCCCGCCACCTCGGGGCGCATCACCAATCCGTTTGAGCCGGGACTGAAGCGCAGAATGTGGATTTGCCGATTCGAAGAATTGTCGATTTCGCATCGGTAGCTCAGCCCTGGAACGACGAGCTTTTCCCACATCTGGCCGTGGCCAGAAGCGGTAAGGCCGAGTGCAAAAAGGGCGAGGAAGTTTAGTCGGCGCATGGTGATTCTAGGTAGGTGAGAGTACCCGCATTGGCATCAAGCCTCGCCCGAATTCCGAACGGAAGGCTCAGCATGGTCTTCATGTGGCCAAAGGGGAAATTCATTACGGAAGGAATGCCAAGAGGGTGAATTCGGTCGAGAATGATCTCCTGCCAAGGCCGTCCGCCCATCGTTGGGTCGTACCGATCATTCGTGTTCGTCATTTCGCCGATGGCGATCCCCGCACAGGCTTGGAGGTGCCCCGTATTCAGGAGATGCGTGAGCATGGCATCGACCCGGTGCGGATACTCATCGACATCTTCGATGACGATGATCTTGCCCTCCGTTTCGAGAGGGTCCCGGGTTCCGATGGAGTCGCAGAGGAGGCACATGCAGCCCCCCGTGACCTCGCCCTCGACGATGCCGGCATGGATGGTATCCGCGCGGCGCGTCTTCTCAGGCATCTTGGCGTTTCCCGCGAGAATGTTGAAGAAGGATTCGTACACCCAATCGGCTCGCTCGTAGGCGAGAGTCAGCGGCATGGGGGTGTAGAAGGTCACCAAGCCCCTTCGATTCAACGCGAGATGCAACGTGGTGACATCGCTGTAACCCAAGAACATCTTCCCGCTCTGGGCCATCACGTCGAGATCGATGTAGGGAAACAGTCTGGCGCAGCCGTAGCCTCCGCGAGAGCACATAATCGCGCTCACCTCTGGGTCGAGGAAGGCCTCCATAAGGTCTTTGGCTCGGTCTTGGTCTGCCCCCGCGAGATACCCGGCCTCGTCGTACACGTGGGAGTAGAGCTTCGTCTTGATCCCTGCCCCGTCTTCGATCAATTTGCAGCCTTTGAGGAGTCGCTCTTCATCAATTGGGCTGGCTGGCGAAACGATCGCCATGGTATCGCCGGGCTTGAGCGCGCGCGGCTTGATCTTGGAAGGAACGGCTGGAGTCATCTCGCAAGGTTTTACCCTCTCGGCAAGCGTGACTCCCGTTGAGCCCCTCCCCTTAGGTCTCGGATTTTGTTCTACTTTGGAACCAAAAGACGCTGGATTACGGGTATGAGATAGCATCATGCACGCTCTTACAGCTCTTGTCTACAGCTTCGTCATCGCGCAAACGCCCCCGGCTGTATCTACGGATACCAACTTTATGGCCGTGTTTGAACGTGCAGCCTCCATGATCAGTCAGCTCCACTACTCTCGAGGGCAGCGATCGCAGGAGTTTAAGGCTCGGTTCGACGCCTATCGCCCCAAAGTGCAAGCGGTGAAGACGAAAGAGGAATTCGGGATCTTGATGGACAAGCTCATCGACGAGTTTCAAGATTCGCACTTCGATTTCTTGCCAGACAATGAGCAAGGGTTCTATGTGTTTGAGGGGCTGTTGAAGCGAGAAAAGGCTGTTGAAATGCCTCATATCGGAGCGTGGTTCCGGAGGGCGAAGGAAGGGTACGTGGTCTCCATGCTGATGCAAGGGTTGCCTGCGGCGCTGGCCGGGATTCGAAAAGGGGATATCGTCACGAGTATCGAAGGGCTCCCTTTCTCGCCGGTCGACTCCCTCCGACCTTTCGTGGGAAAGACGCCGAAAATCACCTATCTTCGGAACGGGGTCAAGCAGACGGTGGATGTCTCGGTGGTTTCGACCCGAGCCATGCAGATGTTTTTGGATGGAACCACGAAGAGTGCTCGCTTGATCGAGGTGAATGGCAAGCGGTATGGCTACATGCACCTTTGGACGATGGGGGCTCCGGATTTTTCGCAAGCGCTTGATCAAGCGATCGAAGGCCGTTTTGCGGGGACCGACGGATTCATTCTTGACCTTCGTGATGGGTTTGGAGGTCGCCCCGAGGGGTATGGCGATGCATTCTTCCGGCCCGAAATGACCGTGGAATATGGCGAGGGGCAAATCTCCCGATTTGGATACTCGAAGCCGCTCGTGGCGATCATCAACGAAGGGACAAGGAGCGCGAAAGAGGTCTATGCCTACGTTTTGAAGAAGGCAAAGCGGGCGACCCTGGTGGGGAAAAACACCGCCGGAGCGGTGTTGGGGACCGTGCCGCTGCAGATGAACAGCTGGGCGTACCTGGAGATTCCGATTGTCGCGGTCTCCGTGGATGGAGGAAAGCTTGAGGACAAGGGAGTGGCTCCGGACATCCGGGTTGAGGAAGAGTTCTCCACCGACGGAGCCAAAGACTTGTTCCTCGAGAAAGCTATCTCTGTTCTTGACTCAAAGGTTCGCGGTTAAACCTTTTTGTTGTGTGACCTGCGCCCGCAGGTCACACAACAACTACACCTTTGCGGTGGTGAACCGCATCTTGAGCAACGACCGGATTTGGAGGATGGTGAAGCCAATGAGAATGGCTCCCATCACCCACGCGGCCGCCGTCGCATAGCCAAACTTGAGGAACATGAAGGCATTCTTCCAGACCTCAAGGCCGATCGTGTGCGTCGCGTTCAACGGGCCGCCAAAGGTCAGCACGAAGATGCTCTCCATCGCCTTGAATCCGGCGATGAAAACTCCCAACAAGTTGATGAGAATGAGCGGCTTGAGGCCGGGCAAGGTGATAAATCGAATCTTCTGGACCCAGTTTGCGCCGTCCAAATCGGCAGCTTCGTATCGCTCTCCGGGGATGTTTTTGAGCGCGGCGAGGTAAAGGATCGAGCCTGGCCCAGCCCCTGCCCAGATTCCCGGAATCACGACCGCGAGCATCGCCAGCCCTGGATCGCCCAGCCAATCGTGCGTGGGGGCCAGCGGAGCAATGTGCAAGAAGCTCAAAACCGGATTGATCAACGCGATGACCGGAGCGAGAATCGTGTTGAGCAGACCCTCGGGGCTCTTGTCGTAAAACTGCCGCCACAAGAGCGAGATCACGATGGGGCTCGTCATGGCAGGGAGATAGAAAATGGTCCGGAACAGCACCTTGAATCGGGGAATCTCGTTCAGAGCCAGCGCGAGCAAAATGGGGACGAAAAACCCGATGGCGATGGTGAGCCCGACGTATACAAAGCTATTCCAAAGGGATTGGTAAAAGATTGGACTGGAAAAAACGTTGATAAAGTTGTCGGTTCCGACCCATTCGGCCCCCTTCACGACCTTGTAGTCTTGGAACGCGATAGTCAGGCCCTTGCCGAGCGGGTAGTAGCTCCAAATGAGCAACGAGAGGGCGGCGGGCATCAGGCAGAGCACCATGAAGGCCAGGGCTCGGGGTCGCTTCGGGAGTCCAAAAAACTGATCCTCTTTCGGCTTGAGCGCGCGTCGCCGAAGCACCACGAAAGTGACGAGGCCGCCAATCACGGCGAAGCTGATGAGGATGCCCGCGGCATAGCCTCGGAGCTTCTGCATTTCTGCCTCTGGGCGATAGCCCAATAGCTTCTTGTTCATCTCTCGTTCGGTGATGGCAAGGAGTTCGGTCGCAGACTGATTGGGATACACCCGTGCTCGGTCCAGCAGATCGTCGAGGACGGTATACACCTGTTGAACGTTGTGCCCGTATGGCTCGGGGTGGCCATTCTTGAAGATGTCTTTGCTTGCCTGAACGTAGCTAGGATCCACCTGTTCAGCGAGGTCGGGGAAGCCAAATTTCTCAAGATAGGTGGGGTTGACTTGGTTCCCTAACCCAAGCTCGACAAGCTTTTCGGTATTGACTCGGGCGGCCCGCTCCCCCGCGAAGAATTCGATGAATTTCCAGCACGCGGCCAGCTTCTTGGGGTCTTTGATGCTGGAATTGATGGCCCACATGCCTGCATTGATTTCGTTGCTGCTGCCTCCGGGCCCCGCGGGCATGGCCGCCACGGCGATGAGTTGCATGGGGATATCCACAGCGCTCGCAAGCTGGACGTCGTTCGTGTACGAAAACCACATCGCCGTCTTCCCTTGGCGAATGTCGCCTCCAAAATCGGTGCTGATCTTGGCGACGGGGCCGTAGGTCTTGCCGTCCCTCCCTTTCCAGGTTTCCAGAAGGAGGCGACGGAACATCTGCACGGCCTCAGCGGCCGCAGGAGTGTTGATGGCGCTGGAAGTCTTACCATCCTTCGTGCGGACAATATCTCCCCCCGCTTGATAGACGAAATTGCTCCAGAGGTACCCGGGTGGGTTGCTAAAGATGAACGCAGGGCGATTGGGTGCCGATTCTACGAGCCGTCTGCCGTACTGAATGAATTCTTCCCAGGTCTTTGGGGGCTTTGCGGGGTCGAGTCCGGCTTCGATGTAAAAATCCCGGCGAAAGTTGAGGCCGAGAGCGACATGGAAGAACGGGACCGCATAAATCTTTCCATCCTTGCTCGTGAGAACGTCGCGGATGATGGGGCTCGTTCGGTCGAGAACGGAGGGATCCTTTGCGATGAATTCATCGAGGGGTCGGCAGAAGCCTTGGTCGATGAATTGGTAGTACTGGCGGAAGTTGACGTAGAACACGTCGGGCGTGTTGTCGCCGATCATCGACATGAGGAACAAAGAGTCGGCCTGGGCCCCGACGAGTTCAAGCCCTCCGGCGTTCATCACCGTGATCCCGGGATTTTCTCGCTGAAAAGCCTCAAACATCGCGCGTCGGGCCTGAGACCTAGGGTCGATCGCTTCCTTCGGCGGGATTCCGTATCCGGGCCCGGGCAACATGCGAATCGTGATATCTGAGGCGGACGAGACCACGCTCAAGACCAGGAGAAGCATGAGGACCAAGCTACGCATAACGTTTCATTCTGGCCTATGAGGGGGGGCGAGTTGCTTAGGTAACCTCCGAAACACAATGTCCAACCGTCATCTAGTCCTTGTCGATGGGTACAGCTTGCTCTATCGAGCCTTTTTTGGGCAAAAGTTTTTGAGCACCACCGACGGGAAACCGACGAATGCTCTGTATGGATTTTTGAGCATGGTGTTCCGGGTTCTAGAAAAAGACCACCCGGAGTCGATCCTTATTGCCCTCGATGCTCCCGGCAAGACGTTTCGACATGCGGAGTACCCCGAATACAAAGGGACTCGCCGCGAGATGCCAGAGGAGATGAAGGTGCAAATCCCGGTGGCTCGCGAAATGATCCGCGCCCTCGGAATTCCTCAGATCGAACTCGTTGGGTACGAAGCGGACGACATTATTGGAACGCTCAGTCTGCAGGCGGAGCAGCACGGGTATCGGACAACGATCATCACCGGTGACCTTGATTCGCTGCAGCTTGTCGACTCCATGGTGACGGTGATGGTCCCGAAGGTCGGCGTCACCGACGTGACCATGTACGACCCCGAGGCGGTGTTTGCCCGGTATGGATTCGGACCGGAGCAGGTGAAGGACTACAAGGCTCTCGCGGGAGATAGTAGTGACAACATTCCGGGGGTGCCGGGAATCGGGGACAAAAGCGCCACGGCGCTTTTGCAAAAGTTTGAGAACATCGAAGGCATCTTGGATCGGTTCGACGAAGTGGATGAAAAATTCAAGAAGAAGATCGAGCCGGTGAAGGAAACGATGGAAAAGTGGAAGCGGCTTTGCACCATTGATCGCAAGGCCCCCATCGAATGGGATTTCAAGCCTTATGAGGTGAGCGAAGAAACGGTGGAGGCCGGGACCAAGTTTTTGGAGGGTCTCGAATTCCGAACCTTCGTCAAGAAGTTGCCCTCGATTCTTTCTCCTTACATGGCAGGAGGAGGACCGCGAACTCCGATCGTCGAGGTCGTGGAAACAAAGCTTGAACCGAGAGAAATCGGGACAGCCAAGGATCTGAACGCCCTGCGAGCTTGGATTGCAGACCGCCCATTTTCTATCGTGGGGCCGCTGGCCGACCAGGCGAGCATGTTTGATGACGGGGCCAACAACGGCATGGCAACCGTTGCCGTCGGCATGGAGACGATGTCGACCCCCAAGGAACTCGCCTTGGAGGTTTTCCGTCAATCGAGCGGGAACGCGGTTCTTCATGACGCAAAGCCGTGGTTCGCGCAAGCCTTGGATGTCACCGATCCTGTGAGGATGGACACCATGCTTGCTGGGTATGTGTTGCAGAGCGCCCGGTCGCAGTACGCTCTTCGCGACCTTGCTCAAGCGTATCTGGAGGTGCTTCCGCCGGTCACACCGGCCGAGCAGGCGGTCGCCCTCACCCAGTTAGAAGGGGTTCTCCTAGATCGACTCGAGAAGGAAGGTCAGACATCCGTGCTGACCGAAATGGAGCAACCTCTGACGCCTCTCTTGAGCCAAATGGAAGCGCGGGGTATCGCGTTAGATGCCTCAAAGCTTCAGGACTTCAGTCGTGAACTTGAGGTGGAGATCGGGACGACGCAAGAAAAGGTGTATGAGTTGGCGGGCGGTCCGTTCGTGATCGGATCGCCGAAGCAACTCGGTGAGGTTCTCTTCGAAAAACTGGGAATCCCTGGCGCCAAGAAGACGAAGACCGGATACGCCACCGGTGCCGAAGTGCTGGAGCCTCTGCGAGAGCAGTATCCGATCGCGGCGGAGGTGCTCCGGTTCCGAGAGCTCACCAAGCTAAAGTCCACCTATGCGGATTCGCTGCCTCGTCTTGTGGCCGCGGATGGGCGAATTCATACGGCGTTTCACCAGACCGTCGCCGCCACGGGTCGGCTTTCGAGCCAAGACCCTAATCTTCAAAACATCCCTATTCGGACCGAGCTTGGCCGGAAGATTCGGGAGGCCTTTGTTGCGGCTCCGGGTTTCAGCCTATTGAGTCTCGACTATTCGCAGATTGAGCTGCGGTTACTCGCCCACATGTGCGAGGATTCGGTGCTGGTGACGGCGTTCCGCGATCGTGTGGATGTCCATACCGTGACGGCTTCCCTGATGTTTCACGTCGAGCAAAGTGAGGTCACGAAGTCTCAACGGCGGCTTGCGAAGATGCTGAACTACGCCGTGCTTTACGGTGTCAGCGAATATGGGTTGGCGCAGCAGCTGGGCGGCGAATTTTCGATTTCAGAGTCGAAAGAGCTCATCAAGCAGTACTTTGAGCGGTTCCCGACCGTGAAGGAGTTTACGGAGAGTGTGATTGCGGGCGCGAAGAGCACCGGATTTACGACGACGCTGGCGCATCGTCGTCGATATTTCCCGGAGATTCATGCCGCAAACCGGAATGAGAGAATGTATGCCGAGCGACAGGCGGTCAACGCTCCGATTCAAGGGACGGCGGCGGATATGATCAAGCTGGCGATGATCCAGCTCACTCCCGTGTTGGCGGGAAGAAAGTCAAGGATGCTCCTGCAAGTTCACGACGAACTAGTCTTTGAGCTTGCCGAGGGCGAAGAGGATCTGATTGAGCCAATTCGAAAGACGATGGAGGAGGCGCTTCCTCTCACGGTTCCAGTGGAAGTCGACGCAAAGAGGGGCGAGAACTGGAACGAAATGACGACCTGTTGAAAAGGCTAAAGCCCTGGCAGAGAAAATCTCTACCAGGGCATCGCATCGAAGCTATTAGAGCTCTTTAGCGACTCTTTCGTCGTCGTGCGACAGCAGCGAGGCCAAGGCCGAGGGCAGCCATGGTGGCAGGCTCAGGCACTGGTTGTGTTTGAATGTTTTGGTTGACGATGGCGAGAGCAGCCAGGTCAAGATTCGCAGTGTTCGTCGTTGCATCGAGGTTGAATGTCTTCAGAACCTTGATTCGGCGGACTGCCTTCGAGAGCGAGATAACATTGCTGTACACGTTCGATGTGCTGGACGTGAACAAGAAGCTGTCCGTTCCGATAGGCGTACCGATTGCATTGCCGAGACCGTCTGCTTCCCAGATTGTTTCGGTGAACATGACGGTGCCGCTACCGCTAAGGGCTGTACCCAAAGCAACTCCTACGATGTTTGCGACCATGAGAGCCGAGCTGTCTGCAACGTAAGTAATGTTGAGGGCCCCAGATCGGAGTGGATCGACAGGATCGCCCACGATCGCGTTCGGAGTGAAAAAGCTGATCGCGTTACCCGCTGCACTCGAGCTCCATCCGGAGGAGAGAGGTGGGTTGGTGATGTTAATATTGCTAAATGTGACCGCACTCGCAATTCCTGCCACTGACAAGACTGCCGAGAGCGCGAGGGAGCGCTGAATTGATCTCTTCATTTTCTTTTCCTTTCGATGCGAAATAACCCGAACACAATGTAGTCCGGGACAAAGCTAAGTATATCAAGATTTGTGCCAAAACAGGCCAGTATGTTTACCGGCTTTGCCAAAATTCTTCAAATTTTTGAATCTTTCGGGGTTTTGGCTGGTTCGAGCAAGCTCAAGTATCAGGCCCGGTTCGCTGTGCGCGAACCGGGCCGTTACCCACAGTCCGACTGTGGAGTCAGAACGTGCCGTATGCCTTTATGCTGTTACGATTTTCGTCGTCGAGCAATCGCGGCCAAGCCGGCTGCGACAGCGAACATAGTTGCTGGCTCTGGGACAGTTTGGATGTTTTGGTTGACGATAGCGACGCCAGCCAAATCCAGTGCTTGTGTATCCACGGCCGACATGGTGAAGGCCTTCTTCGCTCGGAAAGCCTTGACAGGCTTCGTGAACGGGATGGAACCAGTGAACACTGTGGAGCTCGACGGAGTGAAGGTGTGCGAGATGAAGCCGATCAGGCCCAGCTCGTTACCAGCGTTGTCAAGTTCCATGATGAGTTCCGTGAAGAAGATGGAGCCCGAGCCACTGAGAGCGGCACCGAGGGTGACGTTCACTTGGTTGGAGACCATCGAGACGGCGTTGTTCGCGTCGTACTGAATGTTGAGGGTTCCTGATCGCAATGGTGCGACTGGGTCACCCACAATTGCATTCGGCGTAAAGAAGCTGATTGCGTTTGCAGACGGGATGAAGCTCGACCCGTTTGACAAGGGCGCGCTTTGGATAACTACTGCTGAGAATGTAATAGCTTGAGCCGCTGACACTGAAAGTGCCAAGAGACCAAGCAACAATGTTCGTTGCTTAATAATAGACATGTTCCTCCTCCTTTGTAACAGAACCGCTGGAAACAATATCCCCAGCAGGATCAGGCTTCATTATATCAACTCTTTTGAGAAATGATGCCGGTAAAGTTACTTGATTTCAGGCATTTGCTTGAGGGTGGAGGAATTGGATGTCACAAGTTTAGGCTGAAAATTGCTCTCATCACGCAAATCGGGCAAAAAAAGCCTTGCGCCCTTTTTGCCCGATGAATCGTCCCTTGGAGCTTTTACTTGGAGAGTTTCATGAGAACATCGTAGGCGACTGGGTCGAGGAGGACGACCTCAACCCAAAACTTGAGTCGATCATCATCGCTCATGTCCGCGACCTTCAACGTGGGGTCGATGACCCTCGGGTTCAAGGAGTTCTGGGCGGCCTTCAGCTGACCCTTGTCTAAGGTCTTCTTCAACGATTCGAGCACGAGGCCCGTGTTGATGCTCACGAGGGCTCTTCTCGTGGTCCGCAGCTTCATGATCGTCTTGTCGTACTCTTTATAAAAGGTATCCGAAGGGATCTTTCTCTTCTCGTACCCGCTCTTGATCTCGGCGCTTGCCAGTTCGCCAAGCTTCCTCATTTCGACAAGCTCGGCCTCTTCGCCCTTATTCACCACGTCCCGAGCCTTCTCTATTGCCGGAAGGATCGCCTTGATCTGCTCCTTCGTCATGAGCACGGGCAACACCTGATTCAAGATGTCGGCCTCTCGAAGTTTGCGATAGACCTCGTTTGACTCTTTAATACGCTTTTCTTTAGCGGCGCTATTTTGGGCAAGAGCCACGTTCGATAGGGGAGCGATGACGACAGCGGCTACGAGGAAGGCTGTCAGACAAATCTTGTGGATATCTTTCTTCATGATGGATGCTGATTAGACGCGCTCACGGGCGATTCGGTTGCTGATCTCGAAGGAGACGCACCATATTCATAGCGGCGAGCATTTGCGCCTGGACAAAAAGGATTCCTGCGCAAGTGATGATGGCCCATCCCAGGGCGGTCATGCCGTTCGGGCCGAGGCCCTTTTGCTGATCGACCCAGAGAAGACTCGCAAAGAGGAGAGCGAGAGATGCAAAGAGCAGAAGCATGCCCATCACCACCCGGATCGGGCGAGAAAGCCTCGCCAATCTCTCTGCCATGCGCTTCGTCATCCCTTGCGCAAACCAACCATAGGCCAGCCACGCGGCAAAGGATAAAAGGGTTTGCTGCCAAAGAGGATACATGGATCGACGTTAGGTTACCTTATGGTTTATCTATGGAAAATTGAACTCAAAATCGGCTAGAATGTTAAGGCGTCATGACTCTTCGCGGCTACTATGATGAAAGGATAGAGCAGATCCGGTCCGAAATTGTTCGGATGGGGGATGTGGCTAGCGGCATGATCGAACTTGCCGTCGAAGCAGTTGTCACCGGGAATGTCGCCCGGGCCGAGGAAGTCATCAACCGCGACGACCAAGTTGATTTTCTCGAAGAGGAGATCATTCGCAATACCGTCCTTCTTGTGATGCAAGAGGCTCCTGTCGCCGGAGATTTGCGTATGTTGACGGCCACTTTGGGCGTCATCGGAGAGATTGAGAAGGTGGCGGATGATGCCGTGAAGCTCGCGCGACGAGCAGTCCGACTCGAAGGTCAGTTTCCTGGAGAACTTCGCTCCGCCCTCCACGAGATGGGCATTGCGGCAAGAAAGTCATTGGCGGCCGCGATTCGACTCTATACGAAGTACGAGAACGAGTTGGCCCTGGAAGTCATCGATGGAGATGAGCAGATCGACACGCGCTACGCCGTGGCGTGCCATCGAATCACCGAGCTTATCCAGCAAGATTCTTCGCAGACCGAGCGCTACCTAGGCACCATGGAAATTTTCCATGCCCTGGAGCACATCGCCGACCGAAGCGTGGCAATTGCCAAGCGAATGCGAGTCCACTACGAAGTCGGCCCACGCTCGGGCAACTGAATCGAGACGCGGGTGATCCGCCGGCGGGCCATGTTGTCCACCCTCATCAAGCCGATGTTGGTTTCCACCTTGTCGCCGAGTTTTGGCACCCGTTCGAGAGCGTCAATCAAGACTTGAGCCACCGTGTCCGTCGTCTCCTCGCTGTCCGGCTCTTGATTCAGGAAGGAGTAAAGCTCATCCATGCGGACATCAGCCCGGACGCTCAAGCGCGTCGGAGTCACTTGTTCGATCGAAGGTCGTTCGCTTTCGATCTGGTCATCTAGTTCGCCAAAGACCTCTTCGACGATGTCCTCGAGGGTGATCAGGCCGCTGGTCCCTCCGTATTCGTCGCTGACGACCACCATTTGGGTCTTCGATTCACGCATCAACGTGATGATGCGGGTGAGAGAGAGGTTCTCGGGCACGAAGGTGACGGGGCGAAGAAGGTCGGCGAGAAGAAAGTCGGTGGAACGTCCTCTGCGCAACAGGTCGTTCACGTACAACACTCCCTCCATGGCATCCAGATCCCCCTTACACACAGGGATTCGGCTATGCCCCATCATGGCGACTCGCTCCAGCAGCCCTTCCGCGGGGCTATCGAGCGGAAGCCATTTGATGTCGAGGCGGTGGATCATGACATCGTTCGCATCGAGGTCATCGAGGCGCAAAGCCTTCGACATGAGCTGAGAGTGGCTTCCCTCTAAGTTGTCCTCGGAGTGGGTTCGAATAAGGAGGTTTAACTCTTCCCGGCTCAGCGCGCCCTCGGTCTTGCCAGGATCAATGCGGAACGGCTTGAGAACCCCGCGGGCACTCGCCATGGAGAAGGACACGAGCGGCCGGAAAACGAGCTCGAAAATGCGAATCGGCCCGATGAGCCACATGGCAACCCGTTCAGGCTGGGCGAGGGCGGTGTACTTGGGTACCAACTCACCGAGGACCACCACGATGTAGGTCGCTATGGTGAGGGAAAAGAAAAACGTGACGCCCGTAGGTAGCAGAGTTCCCATCAACTGCATCAACAGCTTATTGATGAGAGGCTCCGTGATGGTCCCCATTCCCAAACTATTCATCGTGATGGCGACTTGGGTCGCCGCCACATAGCGGGGGAGATCGTCGAGCGACAGCAGGAGCGCTTTGGCTCTTTTGTTGCCTTTCTTGGCGAGAGACTGGAGCCGGGCGCGGTTGGCTCCGACAAGTCCGTACTCCGCAGAGACGAACATTGCGTTGAGCAAGAGTAATAGGATGCTGAAGCCGAGGCGTAAGGGAATCTCAGATCCCATAGATAGGCTAGTTTAGCTTATAGGGCTCAACTTCCGTACGGAACGCCAATGTTTCGGTAGACATTCACCATGCCCAAACCTCTGGGAATGACCAAGACCACATACGGACTGTTATCTTTGGAGACATTGGTTACAGGGGGTTCCTTGAAGCTATATCGGATTTCGACACTGCCAGGGCCTGGAATCTTGACGTCGGTGAGGATGATGCGCCCGCCGACTCGAAACTGGTTGCCAACGTGGATGCCTACCACCATGTCGTAGCGAAAATCGGCCACGTTGGGGGCGGGGTCGGTGTCTGGGTCCTTCCCCAGGCCGTTGTACCAATAGTCTTTCCACTCGCGATCAGAGTAAATGAAGACATTGCTTTGGTTGCGAATATTGGAGAACGGGCCGTGATCGAGAACGTCGAAGGCGAGATTGATCGGATACGTAGGAACGCAAGGGGTCCAGCAAGAGGGCCGGGTCGTGGAGATATTGCGGCATACCTGCGCTCGACTCTTAAACACGGGGTTCCCCGTGAAGGCATCGACTCGAACGAGAACGAACGGGGCGGTCAGAGATTGGCTCGCCTTTGTTCTCGGGTTCGGAGATTCATCCACGAATTCGATAAGGACTTCCCCATTTACCTTCTGGATCGACTCGACAAAGGTTGAATAGCCGCCGGTTCGCCTTTCTCCCGCGTGGATCGCGATGATCCACTCCTTCGAGAAGTCAAATCCACGGGGAATCTTGATCCCAGGAAGATAGGCATTCAGGTGCCGCTCCGCGTCCCCTTGGGTCACAAGCAATCTTTGCATTGGCTTGCTCGAAAGAGAGTTGTCCCCTCGCCCGAACGTCTGCCATCGAATAGACGGATTCCCAAACATATCCTGTTGGGCCATAGCCATCGTCGCGAAGGCGATCAACATCAATGCGAAAACGTAGCGGAAATTCATCTTTACCCCTCAGAAGTTAGACGAGTCACCTGACGCCCGATATCATTGAATCGCGACGAAAATGCGAAAAGCCGTCCGGCCACGGTGAGGTGAACGGACGGCTTCGTGCGAAGTTTTGGGTTGTTTAGAACCGGTAGCCGAGGAATGCAGCGAGGCTGTTGGCCTTTGCACCATTGGCATCCGAGGACCAGAGGAGAACGCCCTCGACCGAGAGGTTTTGGCCGAGTTCCTTCCCGAGTCCGAAGCGAGCGCCGTAGGTGGTCTTTGCCTTGGTCACGTCGATTTGGACAAGTCCAACACCGACGTTAAAGAACGAGCGGTTGCCGACGGCTTCGCTTGGGTTCATGTACAGCCGGTGGTTGTACATTACTGGGAACATGTTGCCCTTTGCGCCCGATGCGCTCTTTCCGTACCAATCGACGCTTACATAAGCATCGGCCTTGGTCACGAGGGATCGGACGGGGAAATCAAGACCCACTCCAATCATGTTGGCGGTGATCTTTCGAGTGGCTCTTTCGAGTGGATAGACGCCTCCAAGACGGAGGGTGAGGCCATCAGCGGTGATCGCTGTGGATTGAGCGAGCGAGGCACCTGCGACAGCAGCGAGGGAAAGAACTACGAGAGCTTTCTTCATGAGCAAAATCCTAATTCGCGACATTTGTAATGCCGCATAGGGCCATTATAGACTCGGAGCCACACCGTTTTGTTTGACGTTGGTGCGCTTCCGCGCCCGATGGATTCATCCTCGGCCCGGAGGAAAGGGGGGCTGGCAGGTAGAATTTGGACTTCATGGCGTCAATTCTCGTTGAACTCGGGTGCGAAGAGCTACCAGCCGTCTCTGTCGAACAGGCTACGATCTCCTTCTTAGAATTAGTGAAGCAAGGTCTAGAAAAAGCTGGACTGACGGCAGGAGAGTCTGTTTGGTTTGCGACTCCGCGCCGAATGATCCTTTCCATCGAGGGGGTGCCCGACGTGCAACCTGACATGGAAAAGGTCTCGCGAGGACCGGGCGCAAAGGCCGCTTTCGACGCTTCTGGGAATCCTACGCCGGCTCTGTTAGGTTTTTGCCGTGGCCAAGGAATCGATGCGGCGTCCATCGTGACCGAAGGCGATTACGTGTGGGCAAAAACTGTGGTGAAAGGCCGTCCGACGCTCGAGGTCTTACAAGAGCTGATTCCCGAGGCGATTCGATCCATTCAATTTCCTAAGTCCATGCGATGGGGGACCGGTCGCATGCGATTTGCTCGCCCGATCCGGTGGATCTTGGCGACCCTGAACGGGACAGTCATTCCGTTCGAGCTTGAGGGTGTGGTTTCTGGCGGTCATAGCTTTGGGCATCGATTTTTGAACCCAGAGCAGTTTCCAGCGGCATCGTTGCAAGACCTCCTGGGTGGGTTGCGCCAGCGAAGCGTAGAGCCAGACCCCAACGCCCGCGAAAAGCGGATCCGCGAGGGACTTTTGGAGCTAGCCGGAACGGGCCAAATCGTGGCATCGGATGAACTGATCCGAGAAAACGTGTATCTCACCGAATGGCCGATGCCGACAAAAGGCTCTTTCAGAGAGGAATTTCTGGCGTTGCCCGAACCAGTGTTGATCACCGCGATGGCAAAGCACGAGAAGAGCTTCCCGCTGCGCGATGCGATGGGGACCATCACGAACGAATTCGTGTGCATTCGAAACTCTGGCGAAGAGGCCACCGTAAGCGAGGGTTTTGCCTGGGTGCTCAATGCTCGTTTTGGAGATGCAAAGTTCTTCTATGAGGCGGATGCCGATAAGTCGCTCGGCGATTTCCTCGACATGACCGACCGAATGACCTTCCAAGAGGTTTTGGGGACGATGCGCCAGCGCGCCGATCGTCTTGCCGAACTGACGAAGGCTCTGGCGAAGAATTTGGATGAAGGGCTGGAGGCGGACGCTTTTCAAGCGGGTCTGTTCGCAAAGGCCGACCTCTCGTCTGGCCTGGTCAGCGAGCTAACGTCGCTCCAAGGCATCGTAGGGAGCGAGTACGGCCGCCGGTCGGGGCTTCCCGAGGATGTTTGCTACGCGATTGAGACGCATTACAGCTACGAAGTGAACTGTCCGGCAGAAAGTCGGCGCGAGAAGCTGGGAATGTGCCTCACCATGGCCGATCAGCTGGACAAAGTGGCGGGCTATCTGGGAATCGACCTCGCCCCCTCGGGAAGCAGTGACCCGTTCGCTCTTCGTCGAGCGGTCACGATTCTGATCGAATCGGGATACCCCGGAACCCTTCTGCCCTTCTTTGAGCAAGCCGGCCAGGGGTACAGAATGCAGGGCCTCCCCCACGATGCGGAGAAAGCTTCCCAGCACCTTGAAGCCGTCTTGGCGGGTCGCTACCAAGTGGCGTTCGAAGAGATTCGACACGATGTGGTGGAAGCGTCGATGCCAGGCTCTCTCTCCGAGCTTTTTGACTCTTCTTATGTGGCTGCTCGCGTGGAATCTTTGGCGATGGTGGCCGATGATGCAGCGTTCGTCCAATCGGCGACGAGGCCGATCAATATCATCACGAGCGCTCTTTCAAAGGGTGAAGAAATCGAGTTTTCGGGCTGGGATTCGGTGGATCAGTCGGCTCTTGATTCTGCCGAGGCAGTCGCTCTGCTGGCAGCCGCCCGGGCAGTGCCAAGGCTCAACGAATGTGAAGATGTGGTCGAAGCCGTGGAGGCACTGGTGGGGCTCAAAGGCGCTATTGATGCCTTCTTTGACTCGACGATGGTGATGGCCCCAGAACCGGCGGTTCGCAAGGCGAGATTGGGCCTTGTGATGGGGCTGAGAAATCTCCTGTTGAGCTACGGAAACTTCTCAAACATCGTCATCGAGGGTTAAGACTGGGCTAACTGCTCAAGAAGCCAGAATCCGCAAGCGAGCTTGCTGGCATGGGGGCTCCACTCGTCTTTGCCGCTCTTATCGAGGTACCTGAGTTGGTTCATGTCCGACTCGAACCCTCGATCTTTGTCGAGAATGGCGTTCATGGCGATGCCATGCAATCCCTTTCGCTCGATTTTCTCGAGGGCAACTTGGGGGTTGCTCGTCGGTTCGGCGGCAAAGCCGATGACTTTGGCTTCCCGCTTTGCGGCCTTGGCGAGGGCCGCAATGACATCGGGATTCGGTAGAAGCCGGAGATCGATCGGCTCATTGGATCGTCGAATCTTGCCGGTCGATTGCGCTTCCGGCCGATAGTCGGCGACCGCCGCCACCCCAAATATATAGTCCGCTTGTTCGGCTTGGGAATAGGCCACAGAAAGCATGTCTTGGGCGGTTCGCACGCGGAGAACCTCAACCGACAGCGGATAGACAATGTTGGTGGGGCCGCTCACCACGATGACTTTCGCGCCCATATGCGAAGCCGCCCGAGCGAGGGCCGCGCCCATCTTGCCCGAACTGCGATTGGTGAGATATCGAACCGCGTCAATGGGTTCTTGCGTGGGTCCGCTGGTGATAAGGATGGTTTTGCCCGCAAAGGTTTTGCCGCGTCGCAACAAGACTTCGACTTCGTCGGCGATACGCTCGATCGTCGGAAACTTCCCCTGACCATTCTCGCCGCAGGCGACGTCTCCAACCAAGGGCTCAATGACTTCGGCTCCCTTTTCCCGAATTCTCCCGAGATTTGCCTGAAAAGCTTCGTTGGCGTACATCGTGGGGTTCATGGCGGGGGCGACGAGGAGAGGGCCCTGGTGCGCAATGACCATCGTGGTCAGCATGTCATCCCCTTCTCCCGAGGCTATTTTTGCGATGGTGTTCGCGGTTGCGGGGGCCACGAGGATGAGATCTGCCTGACGTGCCCACTCGATATGGGCCATTTTCCCCCGCTCAGGCTCATCAAAAACCCCGGAGAGAGTGGGCTGTCCGGTCAGAGCCTCGAAGAGGGCGCTCGAAACGAACTTTTGTGCAGCATCCGTGAGGCAAACTCGTACAATGCAGCCGCGACGCATCAATTCTCGGGCAAGATCGGCGGCGCGATAAGCGGCGACGCTCCCGCTGACTCCGAGCACAACCTTGTATGGGCTCATCGTGGGGTGGGGACCTCGTCGGTTTCGAGAATTTCCTTCAGATGGCTCAAGGTCTCTTCTATCGTGTGGTTTGTCACTTGATACTTGTATCGATCAGAGACTTCGAGCTCGGCTCGCACCTCTTCCATTCGGCGAGTAACGGCCTCTTCCGATTCCGTGCCCCGGGCTCGAATCCGCCGTTCAAGCTCTTCTAGGCTGGGTGGGTGGAGAAAGATGGTGAGGGCCTCCGGCCGCTTTTCCATGGCTTCGAGCGCGCCTTGGACATCGATTTTTAGGACAGCGTGCTTGCCCGACGCGAGGAGTTGGTTCAGGCCAGAAATCGGCGTCGCATAGCCGTTGCCGTACACCATTTTGTATTCGAGAAACTCGCCGTTCTCTGCCATCTCTTGGAATCGTTCTCGGGTGACAAAGTTGTAATCGACGCCATCGACTTCCCCTTCTCGGGGTTGCCGTGTGGTGTACGCCACCACGCGCCGGATCAAGGGGTTTTGTGCAATCCAGAGATCTAGAACTGTGTCTTTTCCAACCCCGCTGGGGCCGCTAAGAATGATGATGCGCGGGTTCATCGAGTAAGTAGGTCCATGAGTCGGCGGGCGATCTTGAGCGGATCGTGGCGGACGAAGTCGCTTTCGTTCATAAAGTTACCTGACACAATTTTTAGACCCATGGCTCGGATTCGATCAATGTCTGGCTCGACAACAAACTGCCCGTATCC
>CAZBXR010000015.1:0-39978 GCA_964496145.1 uncultured Chthonomonas sp.
GGATACTGCTTGCCCAACTCTTGAAGGGGAATCCAGAATCTTCACGGAGCTTCGTCTTCGGGAACACCAGCATCACCCAACTCGAACGAAAGCCGACCGGGGTATGGTCCCTCGTACGCTACAACGATACTTCGCACTTAGCCTCGCCCGGGGCCCCCATGGTGGACACGGATAATGCTCTCCCTTCTAAACAGATTTAAGTACGGGCCGGTTTTCGCTTCTGCCCTTCTTTTCAACCTCGCGTTTCCGCCTTTCAATCTCTTCCTTCTCGTCTTTGTCGCCCTCATTCCTTGGCTTCTCTTTCTTCGCGCGGCCGACAAGAAGTCAGCGATCCGTTCCGGCTATATCTTTGGCCTGATCTTTTGGCTTTGGCAGTGCAATTGGATCATCCCCTTTGTGGGTAAGTGGACAGGATCGATCGGTTTGGCCTTGGTGCCCTGGCTCCTCATTCCCACGCTCGTGATATGGTATTTCCCCATCTTGGCGGCCCTCATCCACCGGGCCTTTGGGATAGGCTGGCTTTGGGCGATTCCGCTGCTTTGGGCGGGAATGGAATTCATCCGATCTCAGATTCCTTACCTGGCGTTTCCTTGGGGCCTCCTTGCGAACCCTCTCCATTCGGCCCCGATTCTCATCCAACCGGCGGCCGTAGGGGAGATCTACCTTGTCTCCGCCTGGGTGGTCTTAGCGAATGTCTTGGGGGTCTTGATCGCCGAAAAAGCCCCGGCACGGACCACTTCAAGGACGATGTCGGTATGGCTCGCGGTCTTAGTTCTGAGCGCCGGATTCTACTTGAGACCCCCTCAATCTGGAGACCGAAAGGTCATCTCGATCGGGCAAACCGGGGTGGATATGGCCTTCGGAAATCCTTCGGAGCAAGACGCCAAATCCTTGGAGGCGGTGCTCGAGCTAAAGCGGCTCGCCGAGGCCAATGGATCGGAAGCCATTGTCTTTCCCGAGAAGGCAGTCTCTCTATACAACGCTCCGATGCTTCAGGGGCCTCTCAGCACCTTGTTTGGGACCGTCATCGACCGAGACCAGGCGTCTTACCAGAGCGCGATCGCCTTCGAACAAGGGAAGCAAACCTCGACGGATAAGACACGACTCGTGATCTTTGGAGAATATGTGCCCTTCCGAGACAAGCTCCCTTTTCTCAAGTCATTCAATCTCCCGAGTGGTGATCTCAAACCAGGGCTCTCCGTTGGAACGGTCGATTGGGCTGGGCATAAGAGCGGGCCTTCTCTTTGCTTCGAGGGCTTGTTCCCTGACGTAGCGAGAATTCAGGCACAAGAGGGAGCCCGGAGCCTGAGTATCCTCGCCATTGATGATTGGTACCAGGGGACGACCGCTATGGATCAGTTGGCGGCCGGGTCTGTTTGGAGGGCGGTGGAGAACCAGTTGCCCGTATTCAGGGCCGCGACCCTGGGAATCTCGCAGTATGTGAACGAACGGGGCGATGTGATATCGCGGGCGCCGTATGGAGAGCGCGTCGCGATGAGAGTGGAGGCGATCATTCCTGAAAAGTCGACTGCCTTTCCGTTTCGGCACCTCTTTGGGATGCTTTGCGCGCTCGGAATCGTGGCCTTTTGGGGCTACTCACCGCGCAAAGAAAAGAAAGCCTAAGTCCTTGGTGGGACTTAGGCTTTGATTCGAGGTGGAAGAATGGCGTTACGGCTTAATCGTAAACCGGGCCGCCCGTGACACTCCTCCTCGCTTCGCGACGATGGTCACATCCGTGTTGGCGGTAACGGTACCAGCAGGGATGTTGAGGATCACAGACTTGCGGCCTGCGGGAATGGTCACCGAAGTGGGGATGCCCACGAGGTCTCGGCGGTCTGCCGAAAGCTCGACCACCGTGCCACCGTTCGGGGCCAATCCGTCCAGAGTGATCACCAGTTTCACGTTCTGGCGGCTAAACACCGAACTCGGATTCACCACCGCAGAGACAAGCGTCGCGCGGCGAACGATGACTTCTGCAGGAAGGGAGCTTCCCAGCCGCGAAGCGGTCAAAACCACTCCCGTTTGGTCACTCACGGCAGAAGTTCGAACCTTCACACGAGCCGATGTTTGACCCGCAGGGATCAATATCCAGTTGCGAATCGAACGAGCGATCGATGGACGATCCGATGTAATCACAACGCTTGCACCGAACTTACCGGCTGGTGCATTGAGGGTCACGGTTGCTTCGGTGAAGTTGCCACCCACGACTTCATCTGGATTGATCGTGAAAGAGGCCACGCCCACGGGAAGGACGTGAAGCAAGATGCTTCGGCTACCGAGTTCGCTCGCTGCGACGATCGAGACATCGACGCTGGACCGACCTGCAGGAGGTCGAACATTGTATGTCGTGACAGGAATCGTGACTTGGTCTTCGCCATCGGGAACCACCACAGAGGATGGAACGGATGCTGCGGCAGGATTGCTGCTTCGCACCGTGACGACTTGGTCACCAACGGCAGGAGCCGTGAGCGTCAGAGTCGCCGTGGCATTTTGGAGACCACCGATGACCGATTCAGGGCTCAAGCTGAGAGCTTCGAATCCGTCGGGAGCGATGGCTGTCGTAATGACAGAAACCACTTGGCGGCCCGAAGGTCGGAGTTGGTTGCCTTTGTGGCTGATGCGAACGGTGTAAAGACCAGGAGTTGGAGTCGCGATGACTACCTGCTCGACGTTGTCACGGAAGTTGTCTCCCGTGGTTGCTGCAGCAGAAGGATTGTCAGGATCGAGAACCCAAGGTTGGAATTCTTGGCTGTCAGACGAGCGAATGATCCGAAGATCAAGGTCGTTGACGAGCTTTGGTGTGCGGTCATCGTTCGAGGCTTGGGAAACGGTCCCAGCAGGATCTGTCCACGCGATGGTGACCTTTACTTCGCCGGCGTTCGTGGCAACGATCGGATACTCAATGGTTTGACCTTGATCCAAGGTCAATTCCTGGATGGAAATGGCATCAAAGCCAGATTGAGTGATCTTCTCAGCTGCTGCCGCCGCGTCGAGGAATCCCCAACCGAACATATAGTCCGGCCCGGCGGGAGTGTCGAAGAATGGGAACGTTACTCGGCCAGCCTCTTTTGCCGTATGGATCATGAGAGCCTTCATGGTCGAGGCAAACGGCTTTGCATTGTGCGTCGCAAAGTAGTGCTGGTTGAGGAGTCCCACGGCTCCGGCGGTGTTCGGGGACGACATGGAGGTGCCGCTTGAGAAGCCGTAGGAGTCGCCGGGGAAGGTTGAGAATACATTCACGCCAACGGCAACGAGATCGGGCTTGATCCGTCCGTCATCGGTCGGTCCGCTGCTGCTGAATCCAGCGAGTCGGGCTTGCGTGGGGTTGTTGATTCCATTCTCATTACCCTCGGCCGCGCCGATACACAGGACGTTCTTCCCGATCACAAATCCAGAAATCGTGTCGTATCGGTCTTGGTCATCTCGGTCGGCGGTGACTTTCACCCATCCGCCGTTTTGCCAAACATTGTGCTCAAAGGCTCCGGATGGAACGCCTGGGTTTCGCTCGTTGCCAGCAGACGCGATGGGGAGGTAGTACGGCGCGTTGTACACCATATCATCCCAGGTTCGCGACTCGTTGTCGTAAAAGCCGAAGAACCAGTCCTTTGTGGCACTGATCGCGGGATCGCCGAACCAGAACCACTCTCCGGAGAAGGACCACCCTGGCACGGGGCCGTAGGAGTGGTTTGAAACCTGCATGCCGTTCGCGGATTCCAATGCGGCTTCCACGTCATCCCGCGATGCATCGTAGGCACTCAGCGAGGATTGATAAGCCATCCCCTTGGCGTCAATGTTGATGCCCGTGGCGGCCATGATGCCTGCAACGTGCATCGCGTGTCCGCTGATGTTAGTGTTGCTATCTTTGATGGTGATGCGGCCTGCAAGTTCTGGGTGGTTCGGGTCAGGATTTCCGCCTGCCTCCCATATACCAAGAACTTGGCCGAGGCCCGTGAGCCCGAGACCAAGTTCGCCGCCGGGCCACAGCTTGTGGACGCCGACGGTTTGAGCATCGACGATGCCCTTTTCAGACCGATACCGGGGGCGACCGCCGTCGATCGAGTGAAGAATCATGAACTGGCCCTTGTCGCCAGTCATCGTATACGGAATCTTCTTGTCCGTCGCAAACTTCTTCAGGAGCTTTTCGGTGGAGTCGTACTGCTTGTTTTTCGTGAGGGCAAATCGCTTGAGAGCCGTCACATTGGTAAAGTCTTGCGCCTGGGTGATGGACAGAGCGAGAAGCGCCGCCATCACGACGGAGGCAAGTCGACTCGCTGCCGAAGTGGGGGTTGTTGGATGGGTGCCAACGATCTTTCTTACGTGCGCCGATTTCATTTTCGTCGTGGATTCCTCTTCATAGAGCCCGCGAGAAGCGAGCAAGTTCACCGTATCTTATCTCAATCTTTGAGAATTCACAAAAAGATTTTTCCCCCGTTTTGAGCGTTTTGAATCTCCTTGAATAGTTACATCTTGTTATTCGTTCTCTTCGTACAAGCAATTGTCCCTTTTCAAAGACTGATGGGTCACAAACAAGGGAGCCCAGGCCAAATGGCCTGGGCTCCCCCGGAATGATCGATATGGTCCGATTACGGCTTGATGGTGAATCTTGCCGCTCGGGAAACCACGCCGCGCTTGGCGGTGATGGTGACATCCGTGTTGGCGGTAACGGTACCAGCAGGGATATTGAGGATCACAGACTTGCGGCCTGCAGGGATGGTCACCGAAGTGGGGATGCCCACCAGGTCTCGGCGGTCTGCCGAAAGCTCAACCACCGTGCCTCCGTTCGGGGCCAATCCGTCCAGAGTGATCACGAGCTTCACGTTCTGGCGGCTAAACACCGAACTTGGATTCACCACCGCAGAGACAAGGGTCGCTCGGCGAACGATGACTTCTGCAGGAAGGGAGCTTCCCAGCCGCGAAGCGGTCAAAACCACTCCCGTTTGGTCACTCACGGCAGAAGTTCGAACCTTCACACGAGCCGATGTTTGACCCGCAGGGATCAATATCCAGTTGCGAATCGAACGAGCGATCGATGGACGATCCGATGTAATCACAACGCTTGCACCGAACTTACCGGCTGGTGCATTGAGGGTCACGGTTGCTTCGGTGAAGTTGCCACCCACGACTTCATCTGGATTGATCGTGAAAGAGGCCACGCCCACGGGAAGGACGTGAAGCAAGATGCTTCGGCTACCGAGTTCGCTCGCTGCGACGATCGAGACATCGACGCTGGACCGACCTGCAGGAGGTCGAACATTGTATGTCGTGACAGGAATCGTGACTTGGTCTTCGCCATCGGGAACCACCACAGAGGATGGAACGGATGCTGCGGCAGGATTGCTGCTTCGCACCGTGACGACTTGGTCACCAACGGCAGGAGCCGTGAGCGTCAGAGTCGCCGTGGCATTTTGGAGACCACCGATGACCGATTCAGGGCTCAAGCTGAGAGCTTCGAATCCGTCGGGAGCGATGGCTGTCGTAATGACAGAAACCACTTGGCGGCCCGAAGGTCGGAGTTGGTTGCCTTTGTGGCTGATGCGAACGGTGTAAAGACCAGGAGTTGGAGTCGCGATGACTACCTGCTCGACGTTGTCACGGAAGTTGTCTCCCGTGGTTGCTGCAGCAGAAGGATTGTCAGGATCGAGAACCCAAGGTTGGAATTCTTGGCTGTCAGACGAGCGAATGATCCGAAGATCAAGGTCGTTGACGAGCTTTGGTGTGCGGTCATCGTTCGAGGCTTGGGAAACGGTCCCAGCAGGATCTGTCCACGCGATGGTGACCTTTACTTCGCCGGCGTTCGTGGCAACGATCGGATACTCAATGGTTTGACCTTGATCCAAGGTCAATTCCTGGATGGAAATGGCATCAAAGCCAGATTGAGTGATCTTCTCAGCTGCTGCCGCCGCGTCGAGGAATCCCCAACCGAACATGTAGTCCGGACCGGCGGGAGTGTCGAAGAATGGAGAACTGATTCGCCCCGCTTCTTTCGCGGTGTGAATCACCAAGCCCTTCATCGTGGAGGCAAATGGCTTCGCGCCACGAGTGGCGAAGTAGTGCTGGTTCAGGAGCCCGATAGCGCCTGCGGTGTTGGGCGACGACATGGAGGTGCCGCTTGCAAACCCGTAGGAATCTCCGGAGAAGGTGGAGAAAACGTTGACGCCCACGGCGGTGATATCTGGCTTAATCCGACCATCATCGGTGGGACCCGTGCTACTGAAGTCTGCGAGCCGTGCTTGCGTCGGGTTGTTGATTCCCGCGGCTCGGCCTTCGCCTGCACCGACGGTCAACACGTTCTTCGCGAGTTGTTGTCCGGTGATCGTGTCGTATCGATCTTGGTCGTCTCGGTCGGCGGTGACCTTCACCCATCCCCCGTTTTGCCAAACATTGTGTTCAAACGCTCCAGTTGGAACGCCTGGGTTTCGCTGGTTTCCGCTCGAGATACAAGGGAGATAGTAGGGAGCGTTGTAGATCAGGTCGTCCCACGTTCGACAATCGTCGTTATAAAATCCGAACGTCCAGTCCTTCGTGTCGCTGAGGGCGGGATCGCCGAACCAGAACCACTCGCCTCCGAACTGGAAGCCAGACCGGAATCCATAGGAGTGGTTCGAAACTTGCATGCCGTTCGCGGCTTCAATCGCAGCTTCGACGTCGTCTCTGGACGCATCGTACGCGCTGAGCGACGCTTGGTAGGACATTCCCTTGGCGTCAATGTTGATGCCGGTGGCGGCCATGATGCCCGCGACGTGCATCGCGTGGTCACTGATGGTCGTGTTGCCATCTTTGATGGTGATACGGCCCGCCAGTTCGGGGTGGTTCGGGTCAGGATTTCCGCCTGCCTCCCAAATTCCGAGAACTTGACCAAGGCCCGTGAGCCCGAGACCGAGTTCACCACCGGGCCAAAGCTTGTGGACGCCGACGGTTTGAGCGTCAACCATGCCCCACTCTGTTCGGTAGCGCGGTCGACCGCCCACCGTTGAGTAGAGAACCATGTATTCCCCGTTCGGACCCTGCATGGTGTAAGGGATCTTCTTGGAAGCAGCAAAATTCTTGAGTGACGCCTCAAATCCAACGTACTGTTTGGTCTTTGTTGCGGCAAATCGCTTCAATGCGACGGTGTTAGTGAAATCCTGTGCGTTGGCGGCAGTGATTCCTAACATCGCGCCTGTGGCAAGCATGGCCAAGAGCGTAGCCCCACGCATTGACCGGTTTTGAGCTTGGCTAGCCCACCTTTTCGAGTGCACTGATGTCATGACGTTGTTGTTACCCTAGTTCTAGAACAAATCGCACACGCAATTTATTCACTTCCTCACAAGTATGGACGACTGAACGAAATTTCGTAACGTTCGAAAGATAAACTTTTTTCATTATTTTTCGAGTTTTTTCTTGGAATTCCCTCCTCGAAGGGGGTTGCTCACGCCAATCCGGCCCATTTCGCCGGGCGCTTTTCGAAAATTTGACTCCTCTTTCGCCCTGCCCTCAAGGGCTTTCCAGTGAGAGTGGGGGAGGAATTCGCGAGAATCTTCGTTCTGTACGGAGCGTTGGGTACAATTCGGAGTTCAGCGTGCGGGTTCTTGCCTGAAACGCATCCCAGTGGACTGGATAACGAGCAGAAAACTATGAGAGTTCGAAACAAAGAACTGCGCAACAAGTGGAAGCGCAAAGAAGAAAAGATTAAGCAGTTGAAGCGGGAAGCCATTGCCGCGGGCAAGAAGCCTGCCGCTCCAAAGGCCGCCCCAGCCCCCAAGGCCGAAGCCGCACCGAAGGCAGCCGCTCCAAAGAAAGCAGCCGCCGCTACCGCCGATAAGCCAAAGAAAGCTCCAGCCAAGAAGAAAGCTGAAGCCGCTGAGTAAGAATTCGAGATTGCCCTGAACGCTCCCTGCGGTCAGGGCAATCTTGTGTCTGAGACTTCGTCCGTGGACCATTTGCACGGGTGACCTCGTAGGAAACCAAACATGGCAAAGAGCGTTGTGATCCTAGGGGCCGGCATGGGAGGCCTGAGCGCCGCTATCCACGCTCGACTTCGAGGCTACGATGTCCTCGTCCTCGAATCTCGCGACGTTGTAGGCGGCAAGGCCTCCGGAATCTCGGAGATGGGCTACCGTCTCGACCCCGGTCCGAGCATCGTCATCTTGACCCGGCTCTATGAAGCCGTCTTTGCCCGGGCAGGTCGGAAAATGGCCGACTACCTTCAGTTCGAGCGCCTTGACCCCTTTTCGCGCGTTTTGTTTGAAGGGCGCGCTCCCATCGACCTCCCCGCCGACCTTGATGCCTGCCTAGCCGTCTTAAAGGATGTAGCGCCAGAGGATACGGAGTCGTTCTTGCGCCTCCTCGATACCCTCGACCAGGTGAGCCCCCTCATCGATCGGAGCATTTTTTCTCGGCCGTATGACCGGCCGTATCAGTTGGCTGACCCCAACCTCATCCGAACGGCCCTCAAGTTTGATGTCCGGTCCACGTACAAGGACCTTGTGGACAAGATGTTCAAGTCGCCCGTTCTGCGAGCCTTCTTTTATGGGTTTCCAAGCTACGGAGGGCAAACGTACGATTCGAAAGCGCCCGGAGCGATGATGATTCCGTATCTGATGGTCCGGGAGGGGGTTTGGTGGCCCATCGGTGGAATTGCAGCCATCCCTCGCGCCTTTGAGACCTTGGCGCGTGAGCTTGGCGTTCAGATTCGCACGGGAGTACGGGTCACTGGCTTGGAGCAAGACCGTGGACGGATACGAGCGGTGACCACGAGCACTGGAGAGCGCTTCGAGGCGGATGCTTTCATCTCTAACATCGATAAGTTGACGACCATGGGCATGCTTGGCCGACCGGTGGACTGGCGTCCAAGTTTGAGCTATTTCACCGTCCATTGGGGCATCCGGCGCAGGATTCCTGGGCTTTCTCACCACACGCTCCTTGTCCCAAAGGATTTTGAAGCTGGATTTACCGAGCTCTACCGGAACCGCCGGTTCCCGGTTCCGCCCATCACGTATCTGAACGCCACGGTCCCGGTTGATCCAGACACCGCGCCCGCCGGGAGAGAGAACGTTTTTGCGGTAATCACAACTCCTGCCCGAGAGGAGAGTTTTGATTGGAAGGCGGAGACGCCCGGATACCTCTCCAAGATTCGCGAGCAAATGGAGAGCTTTGGCCTCGGGTTCGAGGACGATGAGGTGGATTTTGAAAGGGTCCAGAGCCCCCTCCTATTCGAAGAGCGAGACGGATCGTACCGAGGGTCGCTTTACGGGCCAGACGAGGCCCATCGGTTGTGGGGGCTGATGCCGCTCACGAATGAGGACAGTCAGATGCGAAATCTGTTCTTCGCCGGGGGATCGGTCCAGCCAGGGGCAGGGTTGCCGATGGTCACCCTGAGCGGGCAGTTTGCCGCCGCGAAGTTGCCGTAAGGGCAAGATCGCGCATCGTCGGGAGGGGCAAATTCGTCTGGAAAAGTGATCTCGGGGTCCCTCTGCCATGATCTCTCCTGACCTTCTCGCCTCCAACCTCCTGTCCCCGATGGTGTTGGCGTTTGTGCTCGGCTTTGTGGCGATGCTTGTAAAAAGCGACCTCAAGTTGCCCCCTGGCCTCTACGCCTCGCTGAGCATTTACCTGCTGTTTGCCATCGGCCTCAAGGGCGGCGTGGAACTCTCGCAGTCTAGTTTTGCCAGTGTCTGGAAGCCCATTTTGGGGACGCTCTTTTTGAGCGTTGTCACCCCGTCCATCGCCTATTTTCTTTCTCGCAAGTTGGGAAAGCTAGACCGGACGAATGCCGCTGCGATGGCTGCCCATTATGGGTCGGTGTCTGCCGTCACTTTTATTGCGGCGATCTCCTTTGCCCAGTCCCAAAAGTTCGCTCCCGAGGGGTTTATGCCGATGATGGTGGCGCTCCTCGAGGTTCCGGCGATCCTCGTCGCACTCGGGCTGGTTCTGCGCAAAGAGCGCTCGAACGCGATGGGGCCGCTCCTCCACGAGTTAGTCACCGGGAAGGCCATCATCCTATTGCTGGGGGGCATCTTGATCGGCTGGGCCTCGGGGCCAGAGCGGGTGCAACAGGTCGAACCGTTGTTCGGGGATCTCTTTAAGGGCGCGCTCACCATTTTCATGCTCGACATGGGTTTGGTCGCGGGGGCACAAGCGAAACACATCACCTCGAGGACCGCGTTCCTCCTGGGGTTCGGGACCCTCGTCCCTCTGCTCCATGGGGCGATTGGGGTGCTCGTGGGGACGATGGCAGGCCTGAGTGTCGGCGGAGCGGGAGTGATGGGCGCCATGGCGGCGAGCGCAAGTTACATCGCGGCCCCGGCAGCGGTCCGGGCGGTGCTCCCCGAGGCAGATCCGGGCCTCTATCTCACGGGGTCGATCGTCGTGACGTTCCCGTTCAATCTGGCGATCGGCATCCCGCTCTATCTCAACCTTTCCATGTACGTACACTCCCTCTAAGAGGCACTCACGCTGAGATCGCAAACAATGACCCTTGCATCTGTTGGGAGCGAAGCTCGGCCGCCTCGATGGAGGCCGCTAGGAGAGCGGGTGAGGGACGCCCGACGAGGGGAGAGGCCCCGAGAGCCTCGAATGCCCTCATGGCCCGCGATGATGAGACCCCGTTGGTGACGATGGGGCACAACTTGCGGCGGAAGCACTCGCGCACCCCGTGCCAGGTGCCGCCCTCGCCGTAACGGGACGCGACAATGAGCGCGGCCCGAGCCCCTTTGTAGAGGAGGGCGTTGCGCTCGAACGCCGCCATGCGGGAGAACCGCGCCCCCGGAGGAAGGAGAGTGACCTGGGGACGCTCGGTGGCGAGGAAGGAGTCGTCGGGGCTGCCAAAACCATAGGGGAGGAGCTCGAGTGAGGAAGTGGAAGCCGCGACGCTGATCTGATCGGCTCCGACCGCGCCCCCGGAGAGCACCGTATAGCCGAGGGCAGAGGCCGAACGGCCTGCCGCCCTCGCAAAGCCGGCCTCGGATGCCGTGAGAGCCCGAGAACCGACGATGGCGAGAAGCGGACCGCAACGCCCCGGGGCCAGATGGCGCGCGTAGAGAGCAGGCCCCGCGAACCACCGCCAAGCGGACGGATACTCGGCGGACACCGCCGTGATGGCGGACCCCTGCAGGAGAAGATGTTGAGCCCACTCGACTCGCGCATCGTGAGAGAGAACCGCTGCCTCCTCCCAGAAATAGGCACGGCGCAATGCATCGACAGCCTCGCCGAAGGCCATCTGCGACGAGCCTGCTTGACGGAGGCACTGGAGGACGGCCTGGGCGCGACCGGGCGAGCAAGGCGACCCACCCCCTCGGTGGCCCACGCCGCCGCGCAAGTACAGCGATGTCAATACAACCGAAAATAACTGGCTCACAACTGGATTGTACATCAAGGAAGAGGCGCTTGGTGCAAAAGGGCAAGCGTGAAGGGGTGGGTTCGGAGTAAATTGGGCCGATCCACATGCAAAAGCATCCCGACATCACTCAACGCCGGATTGACAGCTGGCTCGCCCTTCAACTGGTTCCGCTGCTCGAGCGCGGCCGGGTGCCGATGTCGATTCAGTATTGCCCTGTGGAGCACTTTACCGAGCGAGAAGCTCTCGATCAGGGCCCCTGGTCGCCGGTAGAAGAAGGATTCGAGTGGGGTCCCGCCTACAAAACTGCGTGGTTCCGGCTGGAAGGGGAGATTCCCTCCGACTGGGCTGGTGGCGAAGTCTTTGTCCTTCCTGAAGTGGGCGGAGAACGGACTTTCTGGGAGAACAATTCTCCCGCCCGAGGCGTGGACTGGAGCCACAAATATCTCCGGATTGCTGACCAAGCGAAGGGGGGCGAAAAGCTCAGCCTGACTTTCCAATCCCACGCCGGCGCCCCTCACGTCAAGGTGCATGGCGACATCCCAGAACGCAAAGAGACCACAGAAAAGGTCTCCGGAGCCTTTCTCGTCCTTGGCAATCCAAAGCTGCAAGCCTTGGTCTACGACGTCAAGTTTTGTATCAGCTTGCTGAAATCGGTCCCCAAGACCGACCCGGGATACATGACCATTCTCGAGGGCCTCAATGCCGCAGCAAACCTGTGGGCGATTTCCGGTCAAGATTCCATCGCCGCCGGCCGAAAGGCGATCAAGGATGCTCTTGGACAACTGAGCACAGAGCTCAACCACACGGTGTTCGCCTACGGGCATGCCCACCTCGACACGGCTTGGTTATGGCCGCTCCATATCACTCATCTGAAAATGGCCCACACGGCCGGGAACCAACTGTATCTCATGGAAAGGTATCCCGAACACGTGTATGTCCACTCGCAAGCGAGCCAGTACGAGTGGGTGCAGAATGAGTATCCCGAGCTTTTCCAACGCATCAAGGCGGCGGCAAAGAGAGGCCAGTGGGAGCCCATCGGCAGTATGTGGGTAGAGGCGGACTGCAACCTCACCGGAGGCGAAAGCCTCATCCGGCAGTTCCTCTACGGGCGACGCTATTTTGAGCAGCACTTTGGGAAGGCGACCGACGATATGTTTCTTCCCGACGTGTTTGGCTACTCCGCCGCCCTTCCGCAGATCCTCCAAAAGTTTGGCATTGAGTACTTCGTGACTCAAAAGATCTCGTGGAACCAGATCAACAAGTTTCCTCACAACACGTTTTGGTGGAAAGGCATTGACGGCTCCAAAGTTTGGACGCACTTCCCGCCCGCGGACACCTATATCGGCACCTGCGAGCCTGAGGAGATTGCCCGAAGCGTCTCCAACCACCGAGACCATGCGCGAAGCAACCACAGCATGTATCTGTACGGCTGGGGGGACGGCGGCGGCGGCCCGACTGAAGATCACCTTGAATACCTGCGACGAGCCCGCACGGCTCCTTACTTGCCCGTGATCGAAAAGAAGAGAACCGCGGTGGACTTCTTCAAAGAGGCGAGCGCGCAATCGAAAAACCTGATGACTTGGCACGGCGAACTGTATCTGGAGTTCCACCGGGGGACCTATACGAGCCAGGCATTCAACAAGCGATCCAACCGCGAGTCGGAGTTCCTTCTTCGCGACCTCGAGTTGCTTGCATGCTTCCAAGAAAACGCGTTTCGACACTATCCGGCGGCAGAGTTGGAGCGGCTTTGGAAGCTCATTCTTCTCAACCAGTTTCACGATATCATCCCCGGCTCCTCGGTGCCCGAGGTCTATCGGGACAGCGACCGAGACTACGCCGACATCCTCTCGAGCGGCTACGCGATGTTGGATGTGTTGATCAAGAACATTGCCTCGAAGCTGAACCGAGAGGGAATGCACTATCCCGTCGCGATTTTTGCGAACGCCGTCAAGCGAACCCAGGCGTCGCTCCCTTGGAAGGCGGGAACCCCGCCCAAATCCATCGTCGTGGGAGAAGAAGTGCTCCCGGTGCAGTTCGTTGAGGACGCAAACGGGCCCCAAGTTCTCTTCGCCACACCTGTCGAAGCCCTTGGATCGGTCTGCGTCGCTGATCTCCGAGAGGAAGCCCCGCCGACTCCCCCGAAGAGCAGGCTCAAGGTAGGGCCCAAGCGCCTTGAGAATGATCGATGGTCGGTGAAGATTGACGGAAACGGAAATATCACGAGCATCACGTCGGTGGAAGACCCTTCGTTGGAGTTCATCGCTCCCGGAAAGCTCGGCAACCTTTTCCAACTGTTCGATGATCACCCGCTGTTCTGGGAAGCGTGGGACATTGAGCCCTTCATGCTCGAAACCGTGACGAACCTGACAAAGGCCGATTCGGTCGAGGTTGTCGAGAATGGCCCGGTTCGGATTGCCATCGAGACGGTGAGAACTTTCGGAAAGAGCAAGATCCGGCAACGGATCAGCCTCGGCCCCACCCCCGGAATCCGGTTTGACACCTGGGTGGATTGGCACGAATCGCGAAAGATGCTCAAGGTGGCATTCCCGCTCAATGTCGTCTCGCAGCGAGCCACGTTTGAGATCCAGCTTGGGCACGTCGAACGGCCCACGCACCGAAACACGTCGTGGGATGCCGCGAAAACCGAAGTTTGTGCCCAAAAGTGGGCGGACATGAGCGAAACAGGGCACGGCGTTGCCCTTTTGAACCAAGGCAAGTACGGGCACGATGTGTACGAGAACATGCTCCGGTTATCTCTGCTCCGGTCGCCTAAGGCGCCAGATCCAGAATGCGACATGGGGTCGCACTTCTTCTCCTATGTCGTCTATCCGCACTTCGACACGGTGACCCAGTCCGACACGGTGGCCTCGGCGTACGCTTTCAATGCCGAGCCAAGAGTGGTGCCCGTGGAAGCCGGGCCCGGGATTGCTGCAAGCACCCCTCGTTTCGTGACGTGCGGTTCGAGGAATCTCGTGGTCGAGACGGTGAAGAAATCGGAGGACGGCGAGTTTCTGTTGGTGAGAGCCTACGAGTGCCACGGCGCCCGGGGATCGACCGAGATTTCGACGGCTCTCCCGATCAAGAATGCCTGGCTTTCCGACCTCAATGAAGTCCCCATCGGAGCTTTGGTCGTCACCGACGACCACCACGTGAGCGTCGATTACAAGCCGTTTGAGATCGTCACGCTCTTGATCGAGGTTTAAAGCCCGAGCAAGTAGGCATACCGCCAGCCTCGGACGCTTACTGTAGTTTCCAGGGCGTGGACGGCAAAGAGGAATCGCTCCAGGATGAGGGCGCCGATATGAAGGGTGCGCTCTCGTCCGGGTTCGATTCCGGGGAGGGCGGCGCGTTCGGCGTCGGTCATCCCAAACATCCAGGCGTGAGCACGGCTGATCTCCTCGTAATCGAGGACGGCCCCGTGCACCTTTTCAGGCTCCCATTTCGTGTAGCCCTCACGGATCGAAATCAGGTTCGTTCCGGTGGCGCCCAGGTTCACGACTCGCCCGGTGGAATGGGGTCGATACTCGAGGCCAATGAGCGCGTCGATCTCGGAACAGGCCTGAAGAACCCGGGTGAAATCGCACGTTTCTGGCGCGAGAATGCCCTCGCGCAATCCCAAGGCCCCTACTGGCACCGAGACGCGAAGGGTCTCGTTCCAGCCATCGGGGGTGCGTGACGCGGTCACGAGTTCGGTGGAATGCCCCCCGGGGTCAATCATCGTGAGAGTCGATTCATTGGCGAATAAAGGGTCATGGGCGACACTCAAGAATCCGAGGCGCGCTTCCTCATTGCCCGAGATGATCTCCACGGGCGTGCCCTGCTTCGCGCACAACTCGACAAAATCTTGCGCGTTTCCCGCAATTCTCAACGCCATGGTGCCCCCAGCCTTGATCTGAGTGGCCCCGAGGCTGCGAGCGACCTCGAAGCCTTCTGCCACCGCTTCGAGCGTAGCCCGGATCGAGGATTCGGAGAGGCGCCCGGAGGTTTTTGTCCCAATTCCGAGCCCGGAGACTCGCGAAATTTCTCGGATTGCACGGATGTGTTCCCCTTCCACCTCGGCAACGAGGGTCAAGACGGAATTGGAGCCGACATCAAGGACTGCTTGGATCATTCCCACGGCGTGAATGTACTCAAACCGGGGTGGGCTTAGTTGGGGGAGATCCAGTCGGCGAGTTGCGAACTGTCCAGGCGTTGGAACTCTGCATGCTGGCTTTCCATGATCTGCTGTTCGACGAGCGGAATGATTTCGGCAAATCTTTGGCTGGTATCGGTGATTTCAAGCAAACGCTGCTTCACCAAGTTCGAGGATTGCAGATAGTTCGCGAGCAAGAAAGAAACCGCCACCGCATCGTCAGGGAATTGAACATCAACGTTGACGTCGGCCTGATGAGCAAACGCCACCTTCACCCAGATCTTAAAGAGTTCCTCCGCGCGGTACTTGAGCGCCATAAGCCGCGAGGGATTTTCCGCCTCGGCCTCGCCGACGAGTTCGACAAAACCTTTCAGAAGGGGTTCGCTGTCATCGACTTTGCGAATTCGGAACCGATGTTGGCCCACGACCTTGAGGTCGATTCGGCCATCGTCGTATGTGTGGGCATATTCGATGCGAACCGCCGTACCGACCATAAATGGTTCGGCAAGATCTCCCACTTCGCCCCCGTGTTTGATCAAACAGATGCCAAAAGGTCGATCAAACTCCAAACATTGGTGAACCATTTGGCGATATCTGTCTTCAAAGACATGGAGATGCATGGGCGCATGCGGGAACAACACCGTATGTAGAGGAAACAGCGGCATCTCTTCCAGTCGCGCCATGGTTAAACATTATGTCGGGCGACGGAAGGGTTCCGCTTAGACCAACTCTGATATCTCTGCCGTTGGGAACCTTGCTTCGCGGGGTAAGATAGCGGCTTAAGAATTCATCATTGTATTGCCGCCCCCTCGCGGTTGTGAAGGAGACCCCTTGCCAGTAGAAATGAATCCGGACATTGAACAGCTCAGGCAACGCATTGCCGAATTGGAGAGCGAGAACCAGCAACTTAAAAGTGAAGTTGTTGAGCTCAGAGCTCCCAAGCCCCAGGCCCAGGCCCCGATTGTCGAATCGGAAGGCGATGCAGTCCCTATCACCGAGGCCGATGCCACGTTGCGCAAGCTTGTGCAGCGAATTGCCGGTATTGCCCAAGCCGAAAAGGTCGTTATCATGTTTCACGACCGCGAACGCGGCGAACTGATTGGGATTCCGCCAAGCTACGGAGTGGACGAAGAGCATTTGAAGACGTTCCGCATTCGGAGCACTCAAGGCGTTTCGGGCGAAGTTTTCCGCACGGGTGAGCCCGTGGTGTACCACGATGCAGTTTCCGATGATCGCACCGTGAAGGATCACGTCGTGATCATGGGCGTTCATAACGGCGTCTGCGTTCCGCTCGTGATTGAGAAGCGAGACGAGCAGAACCGGCTTGTTGAGCGGAACGTGATTGGTGTCTTGCACGCCTTTAACAAGCGACACGGCGAAGACTTTATCGATGAAGACGTTCGGTTGCTTGAGCGAATGGCCAAGAACGTTGGCGCAATCATCTCCAACCTTCAGCTCTACCGAATCATCGTTGAAGAACGAGAAGAACTGCTCCAAACGTTCGAGTCCCTTTCGTCCGGATTGGTGCTTGTTGCACCAGATGGTCGAATCTCGCAGATGAACAGCTCGGCGAGGGCGATCTTTGGTTGCAAGAATGATGCGCTGGGCAAGCCCCTGAACGAGGTTATTAAGAACGAGGCTCTTTGGAATCTGTTTGAAGCTTCGGCGCGAGGCGAAGATCTTCCTAGCATCGAGATCGATGTGACGGTGCAAAAGAGCGACCGAATTTACCAAGTTCAGGCGGCGGGAGTTCGAAACGAGGACGGCAAGGACCTCGGGACGGTCGCTATTTTTGGCGATATCACCGACATCAAAAACATCGAGCGGATGAAGAGCTCATTTGTTGCGATGGCCTCGCACGAGTTGCGCACTCCGCTCACAGCAATCAAGGGCTTTTCCAGCACCTTGCTTGACGGCTTGGACGAGGACATGTACACGAAGGACGACCAGAAGGAATTCTTGGGCATCGTCGTCCACGAGTGCGACCGGTTGCGACGGTTGATTGATGACCTTCTGAACACGAGCCGCATTGAAGCGGGCGAATCTCTGAAGGCAAGTTACAGCATGGTGAACTTGCACGACCTTCTGAAGAAGGTCCAGATGGTTCAGCAGCAGGCCACCAACCGCCACGTATTGAAGCTGAACCTCGATCCATCCGTGCCTGAACTGCTCGTGGCGGATCAAGACAAGCTTGACCAAATTCTCACAAACCTTCTGAACAACGCGATTAAGTACGCGCCGGATGGAGGCGATGTGACGATCCACGCCAAGCGAGAAGGCGAGTACGTAGTCATGGGCGTCCAAGACCAAGGGATGGGAATTCCGAAGGATCACCTCGGCAAGGTCTTTGAAAAGTTCCACCGGGTGGACAACGAGGACAACCGAAAGATCTACGGAACGGGCCTTGGTCTCTTCTTGGTGAAGCACCTCGTGGAGACGATCCACCTCGGCACCATTTGGGCTGAGTCGCAAGTAGGGGTCGGTTCAACCTTCTGGTTTAAGATTCCGGTCGAATTGGACACAGAAGAAGCGGAGCGCTTGAACTCCTAAAGCGTTACTCGCGTCCATAAAATCGTTGTGGCCTATCGAAACCTCTTCGATAGGCCTCATTCTTGCTAGGATATCCAAGAGATTCCTAAAATTATTCGTGAATTGGGGAAAGCGTTTGTATCATATAGACAGAACTTTCCCTCTTACAATGAGGAAGATTTATGCTGGGTGACGACTCCGCATTTGAAATTACACCATGAAGCTTCATAACGCTATTGTCCTTGCAGCGACTGGGCTCGGGGTTGGCGGCACACTCGTTGCCGGCACACTCTCGCCCCACCACGCGCATACCCATTCTGTCAACGAATCCCATCGGTCAGAAGCCGAAGGGTGCTACACCCCCGCTCAGTTGGCGAGTCTTATTGACTCTCCGCTTTTCAAGTCGACCTACACCAAGTACTACGGTTTGATCAAGGAGCAGCAAAAACTTGCGGCGGCAAATCTCAAGAAGGGCGTGGTCACACCGCCCCCTGTCCAGCTATTCACCACGTGTTACGCCGACGACACACCTCCCGAGGTAGTGGCGGCGCACCACCAAGCGATGATTGCCGCTGGGGCATGGCCCTCCACGCGACCAGGACAAGACTACAATGCCGGCGCACGATGGTCGGGCACAAATGGAAGTCCAAGAGCCCTCACATGGAGTCTTGTTCCAGACGGCACCAATTTTGATGGGTATTCCAGCAACCTTTTCGCACAAATGGACGCCAAGTTCGCGGCCGTGGGCGGTAGAGCCAAGTGGATCAGCTTGATCACGGAGAGCTTTAACCGCTGGGCACAACTCACCGGTGTCTCCTACACTCGCGTCACCGCGGCGGGAGTGGACTGGGATTCTGGCGGAACGGCTGGAAATGGCGGTGGTGGAGCGAATGCAACACGGGGCGATGTCCGAATCGGAGGCGCTAACTACGATGGGTCTAGTGGTGTTCTGGCTTACAACTACTTCCCATCGAACGGCGACATGCTCATTGACACTGCAGAGAACTGGGCCTCCTCCGGAAGCAATTACCGGTTCCTCCGGAACGTCGTGCAACACGAGCATGGTCACGGTCTCGGATACGATCACGTCTGCCCCATTGCCCAAACAAAGCTCATGGAGCCGTTCTACTCCGCTGCCTTTGAAGGGGTTCGGCATGATGATGTCCGCGCCGGTCAGTGGCAATACGGTGACGACAATGAGCCCAACGGCACCTCACCCACCGCAACCGATCTAGGCGCCGTGGCGGTCCCATCCACCACAAGCGTGGGAACCAATGTCACCGATCCGGCCGCTCCCGCAGGAGCCACCTACACAAACATCACGAGGACCTCGGTGGGACCTTCGAGTGATCTGGACTGGTACAAATTCACGGTCTCGGCCGCAGCGAATGTAGCCATCACGCTCACGCCGGTAGGCTTGACCTACCTCGAAGGGGCTCAGAATGGGGATGGATCCTGTCAGGCTGGCTCAAACCTAAATTCGCTTGCGATCGGAACGCTTCAAGGCACGGTTTATTCCACGAACGGGACTACGGTTCTCGGATCGGGAGTCGCGGGTTCCGCGGGAACAAGTGCCGTCATCAATGCGACGTTGCCAGGGGCGGGGACGTACTTCTTCCGCGCCAACGCGACCGCAGCACTCTCAGAAGCTCAATCGTACAGCTTCAGCCTGGCGACGACCGCCGCGGGTGGAAACCTTCCTCCCACGATCACGGGGAGCAGTACGGCCGCGGTCGACGAGTTGGCCCCGCTTACTCTCAACTACAGCGCCACCGATCCAAATGCAGGACAGACCATCACCTGGAGCCTGACAGGGGCTCCTGCCGGGATGACCATCTCCAGCAGCGGCGTCCTTAGTTGGACTCCCACGGAAGCACAAGGACCGAACACATACAACGTGACGGTTGTTGCCACAGACAACGGATCGCCAGCCGAGAGCGGAACGCTTCCTCTCACGGTTACTGTAAACGAAGTCAATACGGCTCCAACGATTACGAATGGCGGCAATGCAACGATCCCTGAGGGAACGTTGTATCAGTTCGACTTCAACGCCTCCGACTCTGATCTCCCTGCAAACACTCTCGTGTTCTCGCTGGTCGGCGCGCCCTCTGGTGCGGTGATCAACGCCACCACGGGTGTGTTCTCTTGGATTCCAACGGAAGCCCAAGGCACGGGCGGGGTGTATAACTTCACCGTACGCGTCACCGACAATGGTCCGGGAGCGCTCACGGCTGACAAATCCATCGCTCTCACCGTGAGCGAAGTAAACGTGGCTCCTGTCCTCACGACGCCGACTTCGGCATCGGGGAATGAAGGGACTGCCATCACGTTCAACGCCACGGCGACAGATTCCGATCTGCCCGCACAAACTCTCACATTCTCGTTGGTCAGCCCGCCAGCCGGTGCTACGATCAACCCGACCACGGGAGCCTTCTCTTGGACACCAAGCGAATCGCAAGGCCCCGCCGTCACAAACATCACGGTTCGAGTCACGGACAACGGCCCTGGTGCCCTTTCGGCAGACAAGGTTGTTCCTGTAACCGTGAACGAGGTGAATAGCGCCCCTGTTCTCACCATCCCAGCGAGCTTGTCTGGTAACGAAGGGACACTCATTACGTTTGCCTCTTCTGTGGTAGACCCGGATGTTCCGGCGAACACAATCAGCTACTCGATGACAGGAGCTCCGAGCGGGGCCAGCCTGAGCCCATCTGGAGTCTTCACCTGGACTCCTTCAGAAGCTCAGGGTCCCGGAGTTTATACATTCAGCGTGACGGCAACCGACAACGGTTCTCCCGTACAAGCTGATACGGAATCGATCACCATCACGGTGAACGAGGCCAACGTGGCTCCGACTTTCAACGCGACTGGTGCCCAGTCGGTGAACGACGGCGACACGTTGACATTCACGGTTCTCGCAACCGATACAGACATTCCGGTTCAGACCTTGACCTACAACATGGTCTCTGGTCCAAGCGGAGCGACGTTCAATGCGGCGACACGTGAGTTCAGCTGGACTCCGACGGCGACCGATGCACCGGGTGCCTACTCTGCCACGTTCTCCGTGTCAGACGGTAGCCTCACCGGTGAGATCATCGTCCCGATCACACTCAACGTGACAAACAAAACTCTATCGGGCTCTATGAGCGTAGTAGAGTTTGTTGGTCCGATTGAATCGCGCACCTTCAGCTACCAGGTGTACGATGGTTCGAGCACGCTGGCGATGGGTACGTTCAACACAGACAACACGGGGGCATTTAGCCTCAGCATGGGCTCCGTGTTTGTGGGATCGTACACGATCTACATCGACGGGGTGGGCGCCCTAAAGAAGAACCTTGGTTCCGCGGCGATCACGCCGTCTGGACTCAACGTAGGCCTTGTTATCCTCACCAATGGAGACATCAACGACGACGGATCGGTCGACTTGCTTGACTACTTTGCCTTGTCGGACGCCTACAACACGGTCCTGGGAGACCCCACGTACAACCCAGCCGCAGACCTGAACGGAGATGAATCGGTTGATCTTCTCGACTACTTCATTCTCTCCGACAGCTACAACCTCACAGACGACGAATAATCTTCTGAGAGTTGGATCCTAAAGCTCTGGGGGCGATCTCGCCCCCAGAGCTTTTTTCTTGCTGTTTGCCCTACCCTTCAGGAGGCCGAGAGGCCATCTCCATAGGCTCTCTCAGTTCGTTGTGACTTCGGCTACGGGACTCCCGAAGGGAAACCTCGCGCGACGGATTGTGGCATGATGCGCATGCCATCTCTCCTTTGGCGAATCCATCTCTCCCTGCCCCCTTGATCTCCCCAGAGATTGGAGTTTGATGCCACGCGCGTCGGGCAGATGTGACTCTCAAGACGAAACTGCACGTTCTCGCCCTGGCGTCTTCGGCGGATTCGAGTCCACAGTCCGTCTGTCGCCGGGGTCATTCCCGATTTCTCTACGAAGGCCGCCCATGTCGCCGCCAGGCTTCGTTGCATGCGGATTTGATCGAGTCTTAAAGACAAACACTTTGGCCCCGTCTGGTTTCCAGACGGGGCCAAAGTGCGAGAGGACAGTGAGAGTGGAAGCGATTACTTCGGAGCGGAGCCCGCGCCAGCCGACTTCTCAGACTCGCGGAGCTGTTTTTCGAACTCAGCGTACAGCGACTTCACTGGATCGTGCTTGACTTCGATCTTGGCTTCCTTGAACTTTTGAAGAAGGCTCTTGTCGATTTCTCGGGCCTTCATGCCCTTCTCGATCGCCATGCGTCGTTGGACCGACTTCTTCTTCACTTCATCGATCTTCTCTTCGCGCTTGTCGGTCTTTTCGTTGACCATAAACCGAACCCAGCCATCTGGCATCTTGATCCACGGGGTCATGGATTTAGCGGGCGTCTTCTGAATCTCAGCCTTGAACTGACCTGGCATCTGGTCGATGACCTGCACAGGGTAGACGTTCGAACCGTCGTTCGCCTTGGCTTCTGAGAGCGTTTGAGCGACGTTGGCAAAGGACTGACCTCGGCCGAGTTCGCTGTCGACCTGTTTCTTTCGCTCTTCGGTCTTCACGAAGATGTAGATGGACTGTGCCATCGCAGGGACCATAAACTCATCCTTGTTGTCCTTGATGTACTTTTCGACTTCTTCCATCGAAACGTTGATCCCCTTTGTGAGGATACGCTCGCGGGCAAGGTCAACCTTCAACCGTTCCTTGATATCGGCAAGGGTGAGACCCTGGGACTGGAGGTTCTTCGTAAAGTTTGGTTGAACCTGCTTTTGGAATTCAACCTCTTTCAAAATGTCGTCGTCGGTTGGGGAAACACCCTCGTCAGCAGCCATTTGGAGGACGAGCTTCTGCTGAATGAGGTCTTGCATCGCTTGGAAGCCGATGGTTTGTGCGACCTGGGCGGATGCGACTTGACCATCACCGGTCACGATTCGCACAGACGGCTTACTTTCCATATAGGAGAAGTAGTAGTCCATCGGGACACTTTCGCCGTTGACGGTGACAAGGTCGCCGCTCGCGCCTCCCTTTGCAGAGCTGCCTCCGCCACAACCCGTTAGTCCAAATGCGCAAACCGCTAGTGCTGGAATCCAAATCTTCTTCATCATGTGTATGTTGTCCGCTTCCTTAGGAGAATACTGGCGAAAATGTACCTCAGCGAGAGGGAAATATCTCAATCGCCCTTAGTGCAACGCTTCTTCTTCAAGAATCGTGCCATTTCATCACGCCGATAAATCAATATGGTGGGGTTCTCCCACTGTTGGCCCCTCCTCCAATTCTTCTTGGAGTTCCACCTCTTCTTCGTGGAGATCTACGACGTCTTGGGGGTCGTGGTGGGGAGTCTGGCGCTCTTCTTTGTTCGGGAGAATCCGAAGGTGATCGCGCTGGACCGGCCTTATCTGATACTTGGGTTGAACTCGTTCAATATCACCCATGGGGGTGACTCCTTGCTTACTGCACTGGGGCGGCGCCCTGCTCCCGCATCCAGTTGCGAAGACGGGTCATGGCCTGGGTGTGAAGCTGATAGACTCGAGATTCACTCACGCCAAGCACCTTGCCAATTTCTTTGAATGTAAGACCTTCGAAATAGTAGAGGGCGACAACGAGTCGCTCCCGTTCTGGCAGCTTGTCGATGCTTCCGGCAAGAATTCGGCGAATCTCTCGGCCTTCGGCCTCGCCGGCGGTGTTGGCCGTATCGTCGACAATCATGTCGACAAACTGGATGTGGTCGTCGCCGTCGCCCGTCGTGAGGATGTCATCCAAACTATAGACATTCGTTCGACCCAGCCGCACGAGCAACTCGCTCACTTCGACATCGCTGATTCCCATATGCTCGGCGATTTCTCGCTCGGATGGGGGTCTGCCAAACTTTGTCTCCAGGGACATCTGGGCTCGGTCGAGAGCTTTGAGCTTTTCCCGAATCGAACGCGGCACCCAGTCTTCATCTCGAAGCATTTCGAGAATCGCGCCTCGAATGAGGGCGATCGCGTAGGTTTCAAACTTTACATCGCGAGTGGGATCAAATTGGTCGACGCTTTTTACGAGACCCACAACACCTGCACCGATGAGGTCTTCACGATCGAGTCCACCGGGAAGGGACGTCACGAGACGCCCAGCAGTGATTTTCACGAGGTACGAGTAGTGGTTGATCAGTTCCACTCGGGCCTGAGGGTCCTTGAATACCTTACAGTTTTGCCAAGACTTGCGTAATTGCTCCGGGGAGAGTGCCATAAGTTCCCTTTAACTTGCCATTGATTGTGGTGTATCTTCCACCGTTTCTGCTGGAATCCCTTCTTCGGGCTCGGCAGGAGTCGGTTCTTGGGTTGAAAGTTGCTCGACTAGCTGGCCAATTTTCTGGGCGCGAATCGTAAAGAAGAGATACCAAACCTGCGTACAAAAGCTCCCAATGATGTACGCGACGAGACCCCGCATGAGCGTGGTGGTTGGGTCCACTTCGGCGAGGAGACTTGCGCCGAGCGCAAGAATAGCCAAAATGCCACCGATTACTTTGGGCATCTCGGATTCCTCCCCTCCGTCACGCGTACTACCATCACTTGGTTCTAGATTCGGTTCCCCTCTCGCAAGTCTTTAGGTCAAACCTCACAAATTCACTCAAGGTTTTGAATCTAGGCCCTGAAAGGTCACCTCAACTTCGAGGCCATCGTAGGCCAGTCGAATGTTTGACGGTAACTCGGTACGTTCGCAGACGTCGTGATCAAAGTCATGCGAGAGGTGCGTAAAGTACGTTGTCTCCGCCCCAATCTGCTGGGCCACTTCGATCGCCTTGTCAAAGTGGAAGTGATTGGGGTGTGGCTTGCGGCGAACTGCATCTAAGATAAGGGTCTTTAACCCATCGAGACGCCCCATATCGGCTTCTGGAATCTCGCTGACATCCGTGATATAGGCGAAATCGCCGATTCGAAAGGCGACGACGGGCATCGAGCCGTGCCAGACGCGGAATATCTCCAGGGAGAGATCGCCGACGTTCAGTTTTGGCCCCAAATCCTGCAGATCGTATCGCGGCACCTCGACCCCCACCGGCATCTCGCGAAATGCGTAGGGGAAGATTCGGCGGATGTCTTCTTGATAGTCTGGCCACGCATAGATCGGCATTGCCGCGCCCGATTGCAAGACGAAGGGCCGAAGGTCGTCCATGCCCATGATGTGGTCGGCATGGGTATGCGTGATGAGGACCGCGTCGAGACGCATGATTCCATGTGTGAGGAACTGGGTCCTGAAATCGGGGGTGACATCCACCAAAAGCGACGTCGTCTCTGTGGACAGATAGAGAGAGGACCGTGTGCGATGGTTTTTTGGGTTCGCCAGGAACTCAGGAGGGTACTCACGCCCGACGATAGGGACGCCCGTGCTTGTGCCCGAGCCTAAAACGAGGGCGCGAGCCCTCATTTTCCTAAACTTTGTTTGAGGAGATAGGCGACGACTGCACTAGGGACTTCTGTGTATTGGGAGACCCGCTCGATGCAACGTGCAAAATTTCGCTCGGCGAGATCATCGGTGATCGGGTTTCGCGAGAGCCCTTCGGCGAGGACACCCAGTGCCTTTTCCAAGAACTCACCCCGATTTTGAGGAAGGGACTTGTTTGTGAGGCCGGCCCAGAGTCTGCTGAGGTCCTCGAAGACGCTTTCCCAGCTTGAACGCGCCTGGATCTCGGCCTGAACGCGTTGCATGGCGGCCATCTGCATTCGGCGCGCCTCTTCGTCTTTTCGCTTGGCAATCTCCCAATCTTGGATCGAGGTGCCTTCGATGATGCGAATATCGACTTGCTTCTCGAGCTTTTCTCCGAGGGCTTTCTCGATGAGAAGCTTCGTGGCCTGCATGCGAAGGTGACCCGCAAGGTCCCCAGACTCGTGTGGAAGCCCAATGACAAACGTCTTGTCTTCCATCGCAATGGCTTTGCTCTGGTTCAATGCTGTCCAGAGTCCAACGCCCGTCACCATGTTTTTGACGTTGGGCATTACCTCGGCCCAAATCGCCGTCACATCCGCCATGCGTTCATTATGGCCTCTCAGACGTCGGCGACGTTTGCCCCGGAATCTCCGCTTTAACATACGGTTTGGAGAACAATCCGAGCAACGTAGCGCTGAGCATGCCCAGCCCCATCGTGAGAAAGAGCACATGGGGCCCAAAAGAGGTGAGGAACGAACCGGCCATGGCGTTGGAGAGTGGAATGGCGGCCATCCCCATCATGCCTATTGCGGAGTTCACCCGCCCCAGCATGGAATCGTGAACCACAGACTGCACATACGTCTGAATCGGCACGATCATGAACGGAAACGCCAATCCGCAGGCCACGTTCAGCGCGAGGTACGGCCAATATGTGGTGGCGTAGCTCATGGCGGCCACAAAAATCGATACAAGGCTGCAACTCACCATAAACCAGATCCCTGCGCGACGGATGGTGAAGCGGGAGAGGAAGAGGCTGGTCAACATGGCCGACCCAAGAAATGCCACCTCGAAGGAGGCGATGGTTTGGTAATTCCCCTTGAACCAAGCCGCGTTCACGTGGATATGCGCGACCATGAACGGGGCAATGAAGAGTTGCGTGAGCAAAGCTTGGATGAGAATGACCCGCAGGGTTGGGTGCTTGAGAGTCCAGCGAACGCCTTCGAGACTGTCTTGCCATGCCGAGCCTCGGGACGCGCTTTCGAGAGGCTGAATGGCGGGGAGTCGACGAAGAAAGAGTGCCGAACCCAGAAATGTGAGCCCATTGAGCCCCGCCGCGACGGGAAACATGTACTGGGGCACGGTTGCTTCGAGCCTTCCCAGGGCGATGGCAGATAGCACCAGCCCAAGGGTGGGCATGAGATGCTGCACAGAAGAGCTGAGGGAGTTTGCGGCCACGAGTTCGGATTCACCCACGAGCCGGGGAATGGATGCCGACTTTGCGGGAAGAAAGAAAGTATTGACGGTGGCGAGGCCTATCGCAGAGGCAAAGATCACCGCCAGACTCGGGGCACTCGCGGCCAAGAGATGAGCCGCAAAGAGAAACATGATGCCAGCGCTCGCCAAATCACTGAACAACATGATTTTGCGGCGATCATGCCGGTCGGCAAGAGCCCCCGCGTAGGGGGAGAGCACGAGAACCGGGATGGCTTGAACCGCAGCCACCGCCCCCACCATGCTGTCGCTTTTCGTGATCGCCTTGACCATGTACAGAAAGATGAGGAAGTACAGGTAGTCGCCAAGTTGAGAGATGGCCTGCCCCGCGAGTAGGTTTTTGTACGGCGGTCGCTTGAGCGGGGAGAGATCCATGAGGCGGTTTGACCAGAAAAAGAGCGAATTTCTCCATTGCCTAGCATCTCTGCTAGTGAAACTCCAGCTCGTTCGTGGCAAGAGTTTATCGTATGAACCGATTGCCCGTTGCCTGAGAGCAATGGATCGGACCACGACTTAACGCGAACGACTGGGGTGAGGGGAAAGGCTTTCTCATGCCCAAACACTTTGGAGATAAGGAGAAGCATGTACGAAGAGTATTGGGGATTAACAGAACCGGCATTTGGCCTGACGCCAGACCCTCGGTTTCTATACATGAGTAGGGGTCACGAAGACGCCCTCACGATGTTGCAGTATGCAATTCACCGAAACATGGGTGCCGCCATTTTGTCTGGCGACATCGGTCTTGGAAAGACCACGGTGAGCCGCAAGCTGATCGAACTGCTTGATTCGAAGACGACGAAGCTCGTGCTTATCGTGAATCCTGTGCTTTCACCGGTGCAGATGCTGGCAGAAATCATTTCTCAACTTGGAGGAGAACCAGCAAAGACCCGGCAGAAAATGATCCAGCAGCTTCACAGCATGCTGCTTGAGACCTATGCTCGTGGCGAGAAGGCAGTTTTGCTCATCGATGAAGCGCACCTCATCAAGAATGCTGCGACTCTTGAGGAACTCCGCATGGTCCTCAATTGCCAGCTGAACGATCAGTTTCTCATTACCCTGCTACTGTTGGGCCAACGCGAACTCCGCGAGAAGCTCGACAAGGTTCCTGCTCTGCAGCAACGGCTTTCTGTGCGATGCAGCCTCGATCCGCTCGATGTTGTCGAGACAGGCGAGCTCATTTTGCACCGCATGCGAACCGCGGGCTTTACTGGAGAAAGGAATCCCTTTACCCCTGACGCGATCTATCAGATTCATAAAGCCGCGGCAGGCTATCCCAGAATGATTTCTACGCTGGCAGACCACTGCCTTCTCATGGGCATGGGACAAAAGCTGAAGGTGATCGACGCCTATCTGACGCACGATGTCGTGCTACAACACCTGGGGGCGGCTGCTTGAAGCTTGTGGACGCCATCCGAAAAGCGACGAATGAAGGCCCGCACATCGTGCCCCAAGGGACCGAAACGCCAGCGGCGCCTCAGCCCGAGCCGACCAAAGGGTTCGTGGAAAACTCGGAATCCTTCGCTTTTTCCCCGCAACCTGGGACAAATCTCGTTCGTTTAGAACTGTTTCTGAGCGAAGAACAGATTCAAATGCTGTTGCGCGGAGCACTTTCTACGCATCGGTCGGTGATGACGGTGAAAGAAGTTGCCAATTATTTACGATTGACAGTAAAAGCCGTGGAAGAAATGGCGGTGGACGGCAGATTGCCTGCATTCCGAGTCAATGACTCCTGGCGCTTCTTGAAAGCGGCTGTCGATGATTGGATGGCGACAATGAATACAGATACTCATGGAGGCGACTCTCATGCTGCCTAAGTTTGGGAAGGGAAAACCGGTGGTCGGACTCGATATTGGTCACCACTCGGTAAAAATGATTCAACTTGAGCCAGTGGCTTCAGGTTGGCGAGTGGTTCGTGTGAATCAAATTGCTACACCGCAAAACTCTTTGCGGGATGGTGCGATTCAAGAAGACGAAGTTTTGGCCGAGGCTCTTCGACAGCTCGTCCGAAGTTCGAAGACGACCGTTTCCAACTGCCACATCAGCGTGTCTGGCGGTTCGGTGGTCGTTCGAAACGTCCGCGTGCCCAAGATGAGCGAAGCCATGCTCCGAAAGAGCATTCGATTCGAAGCGGGCCGCTACATTCCGAACAGCATCGAAGAAAGCTACATTGATTTTGAGATCACGGGCGAGACCCAGGATGATCAGATGGATGTGATGATGGTCGCTGCTCCGAAGGAGCTGGTGGATTCACGCATTCGCGCCTGCCAACTCGCAGGAATCGAGGTCGAGTCGGTCGATCTAGAACCCTTTGCCGCGTACCGGTCGTTGGTGCAGGCAAACTACGGGATCGACATCACTCAAGACACCATGGCTATGGTGGACATTGGGCACTCCACGACCAAGGTTGCGGTTATTCAGAAGGGTCAATTCGCCATGATCCGGTCGATTCCGCACGGTGGTCTGACGCTCACTAACGCTCTTCAACAGTATTTCAAGCTGAGCTACCAAGACGCTGAGGAAGGCAAGACGCAGCTCGATGTCCGTGGCTTGTTGGATGATATGCCATCGGAAAACGCTCCGTTGCGCGTGATTCAGCCGCACCTTGATGACTTGGTTCGAGAGATGCGTCGTTCGATCAACTACTTTACGGCGCAACAGGCAGAGACGGGACAAACAGGACAAATCTCCTGGATGATTCTGAGCGGGGGCGGGGCAAAGCTCTCCGGTGCTGCCGAATATCTCGGAAGTCGACTCGGAATTCGGGTTTACACATCCGGCGTTTTTGACAATCCGCGGTTTGCATACGTTGGGGATGCTTACTACGGTCAGGGGTCCGAGCTATCGGTCGCCTCGGGGCTTGCGATGAGGAGTTTTTCCAAGGCTGCCTAAGGCCACAGGAGGGAATTGCTTATGCCTTATATCAATTTAATTCATGAACAACGCCAGGCCGCGAAGGCGGAGGCAAACAAGACAAGAACTGCATTGTTCAGTTTTGTGGGAGTGACCACTCTCAGCTTGCTCTTGGCCGGAACTCAGGTGATCGCCAAGGAGACGACCGAGGGTGAAACTGCGAACCTGAAGAAGAATCTAGCTCGCATCCAACCGATGCTGAAGGAGATTGACTCCATGAAGGCCGAACTCGCGTCTTTGCGACCGCGGCTTGAAACGCTGGAGAATGCCACTGCCCAAACGGAAAAGTGGAACCAGATTTTGCAGCACATGCGATCGAGTACTCCCGAAGCCCTGTGGCTGACCGATATTCGAAGCAAGACCGGAAAGCCTGCTGACGGCGTGCAGTTTACGATCAAAGGCAAAACGATCAAGGGTGATGTGAGCAACCAGCGAGTGTCGGAGCTGATGCAGAAAATGGAGCTTTGCTCGGCGATGGAGAACATCAACCTGAAGTTCACTGAAGACGACAAGGTGAACGAGCAAGACGTTTTGAGCTTTGAAATCTTGGCTCGCGTGGCGGGCACGGTTCAAGACGAAACCGGCAAAAAGCCTAAGGCGAAATCTGGAAGCTTGACGGAAAAGCGTGAGAGCGAGAAAGAGGCATCGGCATGAATAAGATCAAACTATTTTTTATCTTGACGGGCGTCGCCACCGTGGCCGGTGGGGGCGCGAACATGTGGCTGATGGGCCAGCGTGGCGAAGCGAAAACTGAGCTCGAAAACATCAAGAAAGAGATTCAAGATGAGGACGAGGTGAGTGCGCTTCAAGTGAAGCTCCGCGCCGATCTTGATGAATCTGGCTTGCAGCTTGAGCACCTCGAAAAGAACGTGGCGCAGACGAGCTACATTCCGACTCTCGTTTCCGAGGTTGAGATTGTTGCCAACAAGAGCAAGCTCACTCTTACGGGTCTGAAGCCAAAGAAGATTGAAGAGAAGAAGAAGACCGTGACCCCTAAGGAAGGGGACGATAAGGACAAAGCGAAGGAAGGAGAGGCGAAGAAGAAACCTAAAAAGCCTCCGGTGAAGCCTTATGACGAGTGGCAGATTGAGCTCTCGGCCACCGGTCTTTATGCGGACATCATCACGTTCCTTCAAGAGCTCAAGAGCTTTAGCAAGATCGTCGAAGTGTACGGCGTGAGTTTGAACGAAGTGGGTGGATCCGGCGAAAAGGTGTATTTCAACGACGGTTCGCCACGACTTGAACTGAATCTGATTTTGAAGGCGTATGCCTTCCCTGACCCCGCCGCCGACTCGGAGAAAGACCAAGAGGGCGAAGAAACGAACGAAAATGAGTAACGCACCAGATAAGAAGAAGACCATTATCCTCGCCTCCCTCGTGGTGGTCGTGCTGGGAGTGGGCGTCGTTCAGTTTGTGGGTTCGGGCTCGGGTTCTGATTCGAAAAAGACTTCGAGCAAGTCTTCGAAGAACTCGAAATCGGGCGGAAAGAAGTCGACGACCGACATTTTGGAAGTCGCAAAGGATGTTTCGGCAGAGTCTGAGGTGAAGGCCTCAGAAACGAACGATGTCTCGGGCGAGATTACGTCTGCTCCAGAGTCAAAAGCCGTGGACTCCTCGGTATCCGCCGTGGTGGAAGACCAAGACCAGAAAATGGCCAACAACGCTGCGACTATCGAGGACATTGAATCGTCCCTTGATTCGGCAGGAAATACCTCTCAAGGTCTCTATGCAGCGCGCGATCCGTTCTCGGTTCCTGCGCCAGCGAGAGAAAAAGGGAGTAAATCTGGCCAAAAACCAGGTGCGACCGAGGCAAAAGCCACAGCCGCGAGCACCGCAAGCACGAATATGACACCTGCACAGAGGGCCGCATTGATTGCGCGGAACACGGCAAACGCCGCTGGTCCGGTGGTTCCTCCTATGAGTTTAGGAGGATTGCCTCCTGTTGCTCCAGGGTCACCAGTTTCTGCGCCGCCAGTGGGCGGCAAGAATGGGGTCTCCGTAAAATCGGCGGCTCCTCTTCGCGAACAGGGTGAGTTCGCCTTTACACTTACCGGCATCGTTGTAGGGTCTGCGCCTTTGGCGATCCTCAAGGATGATTCCGGAAAAGAAGTGATGGTTCGACTGGGTGGTCGTATCCAGGACGGACGTGTGATCAGAATCTTGCAAGATCGCATTGTCTTGGATCGAAAAGGAAAATCTTTGACGCTAAGGATAGGAGGCGGTTCTGGACAAACATAATCACGTACGTACGTTTTTGACGCTTGGGGCAACGTTGCTTTCTGCACTCGCAGTGGCAGCCCCTCAACTGGACGAGGTCAGCTTTAAGAAGGTTGGCGACGGGGTTGAGGTAACAATCAAGGGTCAAGAGCTCAAGGCTCCCCGGCAAATCCGTGTCAACGGCGGGAAGTCTTTTATCCTGGAATTTGACGCCTCCATGCTCAACAAAATTGGGACGTTGAGCGTCAATGCGTCTGGGATTTCCACTGTCCAGACCGGATGGTTCTCCGCCAAGCCGCCCCGAGTGCGTGTGCACTTTAAGATTCAACCCGATACCATCCCCACTGTCGAAACGACCGAGGCAGGGGTGCGCGTCCTCATCGGTAAAACTCAAACGGCAACCACAGCGGACAAACTTTTCCTTGAGGCCGTAGGCATGAATAAGCCGGCGAACGATACCGGCAAGGCCCCGGTGATGAACTCGCAAACCGGTGCAAATGGAGGCTCCGGCGCGGCTGGAACTCTGCCGAAGATCGCCGATCCACTGGATGCTCCTCAAGTCAACCAGCCTCTTGACAACGTGTTCGCAGACTTTGTGCCAAAGACGGCCGCGCCTACGAAGGCCGCTGACAAGCCAAAGGTAGATCCTAAGGCACCGGCCACGAAATCGCAAACCGTCTACGCCGCCGCGACCACAGGCTCGATCAAGATTGACTTTGTAAACACCGATGTTTCGCTCGTGCTGAAGGCACTCGCGATGCAGTCCGGCCTGGACATCGTCACATCCCCTGATATTAAGGGCGCAATCACCGTGAAGTTGCAAAACGCGACGGTGGACCATGCCCTCGACATCATCACGGGCATGTCTGATCTGCGATACGCCCTCGTGGGAAGAACCTACATCGTCGGTCAGAAGGACAAGTTTGACGCGATGCTTTCTGCGGTGAGCAAGACGAAGGATCGTCCAAACGAAACTCGACTCGTTCCGATCTTTAGCGGTGAGCCAGACCAAATTCGGTCCGCTGTGAAGATGGCAATGCCTCCCGAGAGCGCCGGTGGGTCCTACGACATCATCGTGCCCGCCCGAGAGGGAGAGGAGAAGGCAAGCGGAGATCCGAAGGACGGCGAGAAGCAATCCAATGGCGGTGGAAACGGTGTTTCAGCCCTATATGTGATTCTCGTAGGCCGACCCGATGTTCTGGACAAGGCCGTTCCGTATCTGGAATCGATCGACCGACAAATTTGCAAGGCCAAGGGGATTCCCATCTCCGAGAGCCCTGACGTGATTCAAGACACCTATCTCATCACCTCGGAAACTCTCCCGGCAAAGAATCTGTTGGATACCGTTCGTAATCAACGCGCCAGCGCGTTCAAGAACGTGGAAATGTATCCGTCCCCTCTTGGAAGCGAGCGACAAGCGATCATCCTTGTGGGCCGAAAAGACGAGGTTGCCCGAGTCAAGAATCTTCTCGAAGAGTTTGACGGGGCCACCGACGATTCCATCGTCTACGAGATCAAGTTTGCAGAGCCAAGATCGCTACGCGATTCGCTGATTCAGCTTGTTCCTGGGCTCCGCGTGGATATCCCACCAGGACCCGTGAGCCAGCCACGAATCTACGAAACTCCTCCTAAGAAGACCTCCTCTTCGAAGACAGGTCCAGAGGGAGAGCAGACTTCGCAATCGACTGAAGTGCAAAAAGCTCCGGATGTCAACGTCCAAACCGAAAAGGCAGACGTCGAAGGCATCACGCTTCCGTTCCGCGATACAGAGCGAGTGGCCAAGCCCATGCGCCTGTTCGTCCGAGGTAACAAATCGCAGATTGAAAAGGCGATGGACTTGCTGCAAAAGCTCGATGTCGAGCCGAAGCAAGTTGCCCTGGACGTTCGTGTGATGGAGATGAGCAAGGAAGAAGCTCTCAAGGTCGGTCTCGACTGGTCCATCCTCACGGGCGGTTATGTCAAGTCGATCGGGCTGAAGGGCGCGACCGGCACGAGTAGCTCGGTTGGCAACGTCACCCTCGGTGATGGCTCTGGAAAGCTGAACGTGTTGGCCACACTTGACCAACTCGCCGGGAACCGAAGCCTGATCGCTCGTCCAAACTTCTTGGCCACCGATGGGCGAGAAACGGAGTACTTCGTGGGAGACGTGGTTCGCTACATCGAATCCATCCAGTCCAGTCAAAACGGTGTCTCGGTGACTACCAACTCGGTTCGAGTCGGAGTTCGATGCTCCATTCTTCCGAGAGTCGGAGCCGATAACCGAATCTTCCTCGATATGCGGCCGGTCATCAGCTACCTGCGCGGGTTCACTCCTGTGCCTGGTGGCGGTCAACTTCCGCAAACGAGTGAGCGGATTGCCCAGACCAACGCGATGATGGAAGACGGTGAGACCATCGCCCTCGGCGGTCTCATTCAAGACGAAGATCGAAAGTCAGTGAGTGGAATCCCCATTCTCAAGGACCTTCCGATCATCGGACGACTCTTCTCCCGAGAGGATACAGTTCGCAACCGAACTGAGATCGTTATCTTCATCACGGCGAGAGTGGTCACAAAGTCAGATCGATCAGACGCTGCGGTTCCTCGAGCGAACATGGAGCGAAACGTGAAGACTCCACTCGACGGACACAAGAGCCCGTTCGACAACCGAAAGCCACCCAAGAAGGGCTGAGGCCTCGGTCAAAAGAAAAGAATCCCCTGAGCTAAGCTCGGGGGATTCTTTTTTCTATGCGCGGGTCTGTTACTTGATCTTTCGATTCAGCCAATCGAGCAGGACCTCAATCACATTAGGATTGAACGGGGCCTGATTCGTCCCCCACTTCGCGGCGCTCTCCTGCGCGTCCTTTACGTTCGAGAATCCGTGATCGGAATTGGGGAGGGTCTTCAGCTCCGCTGTTCCTGGGCGAACCCGATTCACGGCGTTCACGATCATTTGGTGATCGGTGAGGCCACTGATAAACTCCGCTTCTCCCCACAGCGCGAGAACTTGGCAATCGGACTTCATCCAGGCTTCGCCGATGTTCTTTTTCGACAGTTCTCGGAAGAAGGGGATGCCGACGCCGGAGTACGTCTTTCCGTCTGGAATCTCAGCTTCCACAGTCTCTTTCATGATCGCGGACTTCTTGGCGATCTCTGCAGGGCTTAAATCCTCGTTGTAAAGATAGTGATTAAGAGCCGTGAGCCTTCGCATCTGCTCATCAATGGTCCCTGCGGGCATGCCACTCAAGATCATTTGCCGGCGAGAGTTTTCGAGGGCATACTCGATCCAACTTCGATAGAGCGTGGCGGCGGCGGCGACTCCCTTGACCTTTTCTTCGGCCGCGACAAGCGGACCAAATGTTCCCCCCATGCTGTGCCCGAAGATCGCGATTCGATCCTTGTCAATTTCCGGAAGAGTCTTCGAGAGCCGAACCGCCTGAATGTAGGCATCGAGCTCTACGTTAAACCCGAGGTCGGTGTACGCTGGACCCTCGCTATCGCCTTGCCCGGGCTTGTCGATGCGAATAATCGCATATCCAGCCTTGGCGATTGGCTCGAGGATATTCCCGTACGCGATGGACGGGAAATCTCCATCGACGGAATAGGCTCCAATACCTCCAATCATGAAGACTGCAGGGTGGGGGCCGGCGGTGTTTGGAGACGTGACGATGACTCGAATTCGCTTTCCGTTCGAAAGAACCTGGTCATACCGAACATTCATCCCCTCGGCCTTTTGGAACGGACGCGGAAGTACTTTTCCTGACGCCGTGACCTCTTTATCGCCTCGCTTGACGATGACTTTGAGATCTTTCCCTGCCTTGTTGGCTCGCATGAAGCCTTGTACATCGGCGATGGAGGTGATTTTCGTATCGTTCAGAGAAGCGAGAATGTCCCCGTCTTGAAGCTTTAATGATTCAGCAGTAAGCCCCGGCAGGACACGGACGATTCGGACCCCGCCCGTAGGTTCAGGTTGGAGTTGGGCACCGAGAGCTCCGGTTCTAGGGAGCGGATCGCCACGCTCGACCCCGACAGAATGAGATGCGGCGACCAAGGCCACGGCCATAGAAGCAATTTGTATGGATGAAATGATCGAATTCACGCGTAGCTATACGAAAGTGGATGTTTGAAATGTTCCAAAGTAAAACATCGCCCCAGGACCTTTAGGTCTCAAGGCGATGTCAAGCGTTTCTTATTGAGTTCAGGCCGACTTTCGGCGGCGTGCAACGAAGCCCGCGATTGCACCACCCAGAATGAGCATAGAAGCTGGTTCTGGAACTGGCACGGGAGCGAAGCTTGCAACCGTGGCAACTCCACCGTCGATCACTTGCGTTGAACCTGAGAGCGTGTATCCTGCCGCGCCCGTTACTCGAATGAAGTGTACGGCACTAGTCGAACCTGCTCCGATCGTTCCATATCCACCGATGATGGTTGGGTTGAACGAGAATCCGATGACTCCACCGGCAACATCGCGGTCGGCAATTTGTGCTCGGGGGAGAGCGGAAGCGACCCAGTCAACATCCGTGTTGAATCCGGCAAACCCGCTGTGCGTCAGTCGCGAGATTTTATTGGGTCCAGTGTTTTGGAAGAAGGAAGTAAACACGAACGTGGTCGGTCCTTCTTGGATGACTTGATTGAAGAACGTCCCGGTAAAGACGACGTTCGAGAACACGTCCAATCCGGTGACAGGGGTTGAAATGCTTGCAACCACCGATCCGAGGGGTGCTGGTGTGGCGCCTGCGGTAAGAACGGCTCCTCCTGGAACCAGAACTACTGCTTGCGCTCCGGCGACAGCCCCCAGGGCGGCTCCGAGCAAAGATATACGTATAGCTTTCATGAATTTAGATTTCGAGATCGTTGCAGGGACAACGATCCGGCTCCTCACGAAAGACTTATCGTAGTTTTTACCGGGGAAATGTGACAGAAATATGGTCTCTCTTGTTAAGAGAAGAGGCTTAAATCGAACCCGATGTCGTGAAAGAGGGGCTTCCCTTGCGTCCAACTCATGAGGAGGGGAGACCTCCCTATCTGGTACACGAGATCGCGCGGATGGTCCACTTCCCACAGGGCAAGATCGGCCACGAAACCCTCGCGAAGTTGTCCGGTCTGGTGCCCGACTCCAAGCGCCCGTGCCGCCTGCGCCGTCACTCCTTCGAGCGCTTCGGTCACGGTGAGCCCAAACAGAACGCAGGCCATGTTCATGGCGAGCAGAAGACTGTGCATGGGAGAACTCCCCGGGTTGCAATCCGTCGCCACGGCCATGGGGACCCCTGCCTGGCGGAACATCTCGACCGGCGGCTTCTGAGTCATTTTCAGATGATAAAACGCCCCTGGCAGCAAAACAGCCACCGTGCCCGCCGCCGCCATGGCTCGAACTCCTTCTTGGTTCGTGAACTCGACGTGGTCGGCAGAGAGAGCTCCTTTCTCGGCGGCAAATATTGCCCCGCCCGAGTCTGAGAGCTGATCGGCGTGGACTCGGACAGGAAGCCCAAGGGCCTTTGCCTTGTTGAACAAGGGTTCGAGGTCCTGCGCGCTGAAAGCGATGGATTCTAGAAAGGCATCGACATAAGTGACGAGGCCGTGCTGATGCAGCGCCGGAAGAATTTCGTCTGACAGGTGCTGGATATATTCTCCCTTTGAGGAGTATTCGGGAGGGAGAGCGTGGGCGCCCAAGAATCCGAGGTGGAGAGGCATCCCCCTTTCTTCCAGCAGCGCCCGACCGGCTTCGAGCATCTTTTGCTCGGAGGAAAGGTCGAGGCCGTAGCCAGATTTGATGTCTACGCGCGTCACCCCTTCATCGATGAGATGCTCGAATCGAGGCTTGGCCCGCACGATGAGATCTTCGACGGAGGTTTCGCGTGTCGCCCGGACGGTGCTGAGAATGCCTCCACCACTTTCGGCGATGGATTGATAGGATTCCCCCGCGATTTTCCGCTCGAATTCATCGGCACGAGACCCACCCCACACCAAATGTGTGTGGCAATCAATGAGGCCCGGGGTCACCCATGCTCCATCGGCCTCATAGGTTTCCTCGGGGTCAATGCCCCTCGGCAAACTTTCTTCCGGACCTACGAACGAGATGTGGCCCTCTTCTACGTAGATGGCCGCGTTTTTCAGAACGGGCTGCCCCCCCATGGGCATGATGTTCGCGCCCGTGATGACGAGGCTCAACGACGCACCTCCAGCCAGGAATTGACCGCGGCAAAAATGAGTCGGGCCCCGAGCCGCGCCGTTTGCAAATCTCTATCAAAGGGAGGGCTGAGTTCGGCGACGTCCATCATTCGTAGCTTTCCGGAGGCAGCGGCGGTCTCGACGATTTGCAGACCACTGGGAACCGAGATGCCCAGGCTGGCGGGAGCGCTCACCCCGGGGGCGACGGCTTGGGGGAAAGCATCGAGACACACGGTTAGATAGAGATGACCCACCGTGCCGATCCACTCTGAGATGCCCTCGCAAACTCCGTCGGGGTCATGATACACGGCCATGTCTTCGTAGAAGCGAACTCCATACTGCTGAGCCCGGTTGTAGAGCGCCATGGTGTTGCTCGATCGGCTGATTCCCGCAACGCAATACTTTGTTTTTTCCGGCTGAGCCTTGAGCGCGGCCAAGAATGAGGTTCCCGACGTGGCCTCGGGGCTTTCTCTGAGATCAAAATGAGCATCGATATTGAGAATGCCGATCGTGGAATCTGGGAACGTCGCCTGCATCGCTTGGGCTCCGGCCCAGGCAATCTCGTGGCCGCCACCCAGACCCACAACAAGGGTGGTGGGTGAGAGATGCTCGCCTGCGGCGATCGCGTACTCCTTCTGGGCCAGTTCCAGATCGTCAAACGAAGGCCGAATCGTCCCGAGATCGCGCAATGAGACGGTGTCGTGGACGGGGAGATTCGAAAGCGCCGCACGGAGCGAGGCAGGGCCCTCGGCTGCCCCAGGTCGACCGTCGTTTCGCCGGACGCCAATGTCTGAGGCGAACCCGAGAAGATTCACGTCGCTTTGGATGCCGAACTCGACGATTTGGTGCCATCGGTGGCCCAAGACACCATCGACTTCATCGACACGTCCCGTCCATTGACTCTTGTCCCCTGGTTCAAGCATCTGCCGTACCCTCCCCTGTGCTCGGGAGCAACTCTTTCACGATCTCCGCGAGAGAATCGGACTCGATGAGGTCTTCAATGGCGGCAATGTCCGCCGAGAACGCCCTATCCTCGGCGAAGTGCTCCACCCTTTCTCGTATGAGGCCGTGGACCTTTTCTAGAATCTCAGACGATCGCAGGGGCCGATGAAAATCGATCCCTTGAGCGGCAGCGAGAAGCTCGATCGCGATGATGTGGCGCACGTTGAGGGCAATGTCGGCTAGCTTTCGGGCGGCGAAGGTCGCCATCGAGACGTGATCTTCTTGATTCGCACTTGTAGGGAGCGAATCCACGCTCGCGGGGTGAGCGAGCGTCTTGTTTTCGCTGGCGAGCGCGGCCGCCGTCACGTGAGCGATCATAAAGCCCGAATTCAGGCCTGAGTTTTGGACCAAGAACGGGGGCAGTCCGGAAAGGCTGCCGTCTATGAGCAATGCGATCCTTCGCTCCGAGAGGGCTCCGACTTCGGCCATAGCGAGGGCGAGCGTGTCGGCGGCAAAAGCGACGGGCTCGGCGTGGAAGTTGCCTCCGCTCAAAATCTCGTCCGTATCCGAAAAGACGAGAGGGTTATCGCTCACGGCATTCGCTTCGGTGATGAGAGTTTTGGCCGCGTTTTCGATGATCTCTAGGCAAGCCCCCATCACCTGAGGCTGACACCGGAGCGAATAGGGGTCTTGCACCCGGTCGTCGTCGACGAGGTGAGACTCGCGAATCTCGCTGCCTTGCAACAGGCACCGGTAGTAGCCCGCAGCGCGAGATTGGCAGGAGTGGCCGCGAACCGCATGGATGCGGTCGTCAAACGGTGAATCTGACCCTTTGGCCGCATCCACGCTCAGGGCTCCGGCGACCATGGCCGCCCCGAACACTTGCTCGGCGCGAAAAAGTCCCTT
>CAZBXR010000016.1:0-37404 GCA_964496145.1 uncultured Chthonomonas sp.
CCGGGGGATTTAGTGAAGTACACTTTGTTATGCCTGCCGTTTCCCTCATTTTGGCGACCGCGATTCTTTCCTCCGTCTCAGAGGTGAAAAACCTCGACAAGCCTCAACAGGGCCTGAAAGAGCGCACCGATATTCTAAATGCCTTGCGCCCTGTGATCGAGAAGGATTTGGGTCAAAAGGTTCTCTTCCATGTGGAGAGGCTACGATCCAACGGGGAATGGGCCCTTTTCTTCGGGCGCCCCGTGCGTCCCGACGGCACGGCAATCGATTTCAAGAAGACTCGATACAAGAGTGAAATCGAGATGGGAGTCTTCGATGGAGACAGCACCCAAGCCCTCCTCCAATACAAGAAGGGGAAATGGACGGTCCGCACCTTTGTCATCGGCCCGACCGATGTGGCATGGTCTGGATGGATGGCTGAGCCTTACTTTGCCCCGAAAGAGATATTCCCCGAACCCTTCAACAAATAACCGTACTACCCGGGCTCAATGAAATCGAGATCCCGCGCGTAGGTCTCGGGCAAGGCACAGATCGCCCAAATCGCGAGAAGAAGGACCGCTATCCCAAGGATCTGCGTCGCCATGATGAACCCCGTTGACGGAGTCATCGCGTTCCGCACCCAAAGAAGCGGAATCACCAAGCCGCGAACAAAGCTCGGGGCCGTGATCGCAACCGTCCCTCGCAGGTTGGTTCCAAAAGTCTCCCCCGCCGTCGTGACGAAGACCGCCCAATACCCGGCGCCCAAACCCGCGACAAACATCAACCAATAAAACGAATGCTTATCGTGGGCAAAGGCGAAAATCGCGCATATCGCGACTGTCATGAGCCCAATAGCCAAGAAAAACGCCTTCTTCCGACTCTTCAGGTACTGACTGATCCCCCCAAAGATGACGTCACCTAGCGTGAGGCCGATCGCACTGATCATGATGATCGGGGGTGCAGGGTGGGCATCCGCAATGGACAATCCCTTCTGCAACTCTGGTGAAAAGGTCATAAACAGCCCGGCGAAGAACCAAACGGGGCCGCCACACAAAATCGTGGCAAGATACCGCTTGGTGGTGGCTCCATCCTTAAACAGGGCCAAGAAATTGCCCTTGGGCACGTCGGGCCGCTCCAAAATCTTGTTGAACATCCCGGATTCGAAGACGCCAAGCCGGAGGAGCAGAAGGGCGATGCCCATGCCACCTCCTATCCAATAACTCACCCTCCAGTCAAAGTGGGTGCCAAACTCTGCCGCGGCGACCGAACCAGCGACCCCCGTGGTAGCGACCAATGTCGTCGCCCATCCTCTCATGGCCCGTGGCACGAGTTCGCTCACGAGAGCGATCCCGGCCCCAAGTTCGCCCGCCAATCCCACTCCCGCGATGAATCGACATACCGCGTATGCCTCCACGCTCTGCACAAATCCATTGGCGATGTTCGCGACGGAATAAAGGAGAATCGAACCGAACAAGACGGCCAACCGGCCTTTCTTATCGCTCAACACCCCGAAGAATATCGCGCCGAGAATGAAGCCTCCCATCTGCCAATTCATCAAGACTTCCCCAACGGCCTTGATCTGCTCGGGGTCCTGAATGCCTAATCCCTTCAGGCTTGAAACGCGGAGGACGGCAAAAAGCCACAGATCGTAGACATCAACGAAGTAGCCCAGGGCCGCCGCAATGATGGCAAGAGTCGCGCTCGATTTTTTGACGACCGATGGATCAGTCATGCCGAAACAGACGGATCGCTCTCCCAAATGGATTTTTCGCCATGCTCAGGGGCGCACAAGAAAATGCCTCGAACCATCAGATTTGGTTCAAGGCAAAAAAGTTATTTCGACAACACCTTTCTTGACTTCTTTAGTCGCTGTCTTGTTTCACCCAAAGAGGGCACAGCGAAAAAAGAGAACGCGACACGCACGCCATCATCATCCGGCGGGGTCGCGGCAAACTCGCGCAGTTCGAGACGAATCTTCTCCACAAAAGCCTTCGCTTTCTCCGGCGCGACTTTGACGCTTTGGCGTCTCCACGTCGAGAGACCTCGCAACTCGGCAAATTCTAGGAAAGCCTGTTGATATAGATCTCGCTCCCTCGACATGAGTCGCAAAAGCGCGTTGTAGCCCTCTAGTATAAGGGCGTCGTACTCTGGAGAGAACCCGATGGACTTCGTCACAAAGTTCCTGGCCCCTAAAACATAGAGTTTTTCCGTTCGCGACCGGCGCTTCCGCTCGCCGACGGCAATCAGGATGCCGACGCGCACAAGTTCGTTGACGTGATAGGTCACTGCCGCGGCAGATCTACCAATCTCGGCTGCGATTTCGGAGATAGATCGAGGTTGGTCAGGCGTAAAGTTCCAATACACCTCAGACCGCGATGAACTGGCCAAGCACTTCATCTGATCCAGAGTCAGTTCAAATTCGGCAACTTGCCCTTCAAACAACCGTTCCACCATTCCTCGCGTTCGCCTCCATCATATCCTACGCCGGAGTTTTAATATATCTTCGGAGTGTCTGAGCTCGTTCATTCATAAGATATGAGCACCGAGCCATGGACAATCCCATCGGGCAAGCGAACTTGCAGTTCTTCCCCCCGCCTCCGGGCGGGGATCGGGTGCGGAGTTCGCCACTCCTCTAGGTCTGGACTACAGAACAGGATGTTCCCTGGAGATACTCCTCCTGGGACCTTTAGCTTTAGGACCACGGCACCCTCTGGCCGAGAACTCCACGGCCTTGACCACCTTGGCTCGGCTCCATGGACCAAAACTTGGGCTACGAGGGTCCTCCTTTTGGGCGCGGCGAACGTGCGAACATACGATTGATTCGCAGATGCCTCCACCTGAACGGTATGAACATCTCGGCCGTGGGTCAAGCCAAAGAGCATCGCGTCGTGCCGATTGTAGGCCGTCAAAACGGCCTCGGCCTCTCTGGTCATCAGCTCGTGGTCTGGGTAATAAAGGGTGCGTAGAGCTCGAAGCCTCCGCGTCCGCGGGTCAGGCTCTCCGGCAACCATCAAAGAGGCACCCCCAGTCAGGCACGCCCCCATCACCCGCCGCAATTCTTCTGGACCCCAAGCAGGCTTTGCCGGATCCATGTCTGCGGGATAGACTTTAAGGACGACCCGCTTGTTCTCTGCCCCGCGGTTCGAGAGCGCTATGTCCGTCAAGCCCTCGAGCGTATCGGCATGGCCTCGCCAGATTTCAAGAAAGGAGAAATCGGTCACCGGCAACACGACCTCCGCCGCAAACTCGTTTACGCTGTTGAAGGAGACAATGCCCTCGGGCCGAATCCGTCTCGTGACCTCCCTACAATCTCGGACAAAATCACGGACCACGTTCTGAAGTAGCTCTCCATGTCGTGCGGACCCAGGAGCGTAGAAAACAGTATCTTCACTGTCTCCATAGCTGTCGATCTCGAAGCCGTCGAAAGCGACCCAATCCGACTCCGAATCGTCAACGGCACTCGCAAACTGCTCCATGATGTGCCGGTGCCAAGCCGACCCCGAACTAATGTTCATGAGCCAGAACCACTTGTCCTTCCCCTGCCGTTCTGCTTCGTCTTCCGACAAGATACTGCCCGTAAAGACTTTGGGCACCCCTCTCTCGTCGGTCATCACGTCGGGCACTCGGTCCTTAACCGATTTTGAGGCCGCGTACGCAGCGACATAGGCGATCGAGAGGATTCCCCGAGATCGATTGGCCTCAATCTTCGCGCGGATGTCTCGTGCGTCGATAGAAATTCCGAAAGGATCCGTCTTGTACTCCCTCTCGGTGGGGGCATATTCGCCATGGGCCCGGAAGTAATCGTAATACTCCACCGCGTTGATGTGAGCCTTTGCCAACAGATCGGCGCGGGTTCCGTAGTTCCCGCCGAACGCCTTGTACTCGGTGAAGTATCCGTACCGAAGGTCATCGGCAATTTTCCGAGCGACGGTGATCGTTGTCTCTGCCAGAAGATTGGGGCCTTCGAACAGTTGGGCGAGGTATCCCCCTTCCTCAAACAAACCCTTCTCCAAAACCAAACTCTTCGCCTCCGACGACCACGAGTGCACGCCGTGAGACCGGCCGAGAGCATCGGTCAGCACGAGCTTGAGTGGAAACTTCGCGACAGAAGTCGGGAGTCGATATGTAAAACGAATGGGGGTATTCGGGGTTGCCCAAACACGTTGGGTTGAAAGTTCGCCGGTGGGCCGGCGCAACACGCCGTTGGGTTTTGGTACGGGGGGTAAGCCAGGAACGATTTCCTTTGGGCCCCAAGACCCCAGGGTCGAGAAATCGAAAACGGAGTTCCCATCAGCGTCCTTTTGCGAAACCGTGGGGTCTGCCATCCATTGGAATCGCCCATCGGCTGTTTCAACAACATATTTATAAGAGTGCAACTGCGGCGAAGGGCGAAGGGCGACCCACCAAATGTTGTTCTTCCCCTTGTGCATCAGGAAAGAGGGCTGAGTCACTTTGCCCCCTCGGTTGCGCGCCCAAGCATTGAACGACCCGGCGAGGTACACACGCTCGGCGTTTTCAGGGGCGCGGAACCTGAAGAGAACCCCCGACGGGGTTGCGAGAGGCGGTCCTTCTTGGTGGGCCTCCGGCGGCGCGTTGGGAGATGCCTTTGGCGCTTGGAGGCTCATCCAAACGCGAGCCCAGTCGTCAGGACCGTGTTGAGGCACACCAAGGAGACCAAGAAGAAGAGAGGAGACCATGCTCGAAGTCTTCTATACGCCCCGCCCTGGATGGCGGTGCCTCTCTTCCAACAACTGGTCCACCAAAACCTTTGCCTCTCCTAGCTCGATTCCCGAAGCCGGTATCGCGTGCTCAGGAAACGCAACGTTGACTTGCACCAGCCCCATCTTCCGCCCTAGAGGCGATTCTGTGATAGTAAGCCCTTGGACCTTGGAGACGGGAGAGAGTTGCCAGATTCGCCACCATCCCCCGCGTCGCGAGGCGAACAACCCCTGGGAGCACCCATAACGAGAATTGCGAATGCCGAGGAACGTTGAATACGCCACGATGGGGATGAACCCGAGCGGGAGCGCAGCGACGCTAAAATTCTTAAGTGGCCACCAGACACCCACGAGGATGGCTGAGAGGATGAGGATTCCTGGGACGGCGAGCCAATACCCCTTGAGTGGAACCTTCTTCCACGCAAAGTGCCTCGGGTCGTACTGCGGGAGAACGATCTCGAGAATCCGCCAAACGACGGCGGTCTTGGATGCAGGAGTGAGCGTGACCCCGGCCGCAAACTCCTTGTTTTCAGAGGTTGTGTTCATCTGGCTGGCGCATTTCGCTTCCAGCCTGTAGAGACCCCCGAGACGAAACAGCAACGGCTGACGCATGGTGACGAGTTGAACTCGATCGACACGCATCGACGATTCTGTCGCGGTGGTGAGGCCGTGGGATACCTTGAGCCCCCGCGCCGTTCTTTCAATTCGGAACCCGTAGTACTTGTTCACAGTGATGGCGATGCTCACAAGCCAGCCAATCATGAAGAACAGGACAAAGAAAACGAGGACTCGAAGAGGGTCCACGGTCCCCGTCGCCCCTTCGAGCTCATTGGTGACCAATCGGCGCCCGGCGGAGGACTCGGCGGCGAAACCGAAGACCGCGATCATGAGATAAAACGCCCTGTTTTCCAACGCCCCTGCGAATATCAGATCTCCCAGGGGGAGGGTGACGAGCGGGGGTTCTTGCGGGGCCACCCCTTCGATACCGGCATCAAATGCCACGGATTTGCGGCCAATCAACGAATCCCTCAGCAGGGTGGCATCTTGCACAGAAAGAGCGTTGATGTTCAGCTTATCGTTGCCCCCCGCGGTCTCGATCAAGACCTCTTGCAGGCCAAGAAGGCGCTGAGGGAGAGATGCCTTGAGGTGAATCTCTTGAATTCGGTCTAAGGGCACGACCTGGTGAACGGTCCAGATGATCCCGGCTTTTAATTCAATAGACTTCGAATCCACCCTCACCTTTGTGGTGAGGACCCGAACGAGTTGAAACATCGCGGAGAGGCCAAAACCAATCCCGAGCCCGATACCAACCGCTCCAAAACTCAGACCGTCATTGTCGGACCGAAATCCAAAGACGGCGAACACCATCGGCACGAGGAGCTGCCGAAGACCGATCAGGGCACCCGACAGGATGCTTAACGGGTGAATCGTAATCTCACGCATGGGGCTGAGCCAAAATGTTGTCGCGAAGCTCCTCGGCTTGCTCACGAGTCAATCCCGGAATGTTGGCGACCGCAGCATGAGTCCCCGCCGTGTGAACCGCCACTTGGACAAGCCCAAACCTTCGGTCCACGGGGCCCTGATTGATATCAAGGTGCTGAATCGCCTCGCGCGGGATATATCGTACGGTCTTCCACCAGATTCCCCAGGAAAGGATGAGGTCTTTGTCCGTGAGGAGGTACTTCCAAGCCTCGTACTCTCGCTTTGCGAAAGCGATCGCTCGTACCGGTCCCAGAAGAAGAGTCAAGATCGTCAAGAACGGAATGCCGGTTTTGTTGATTTGGGCCGACTGAATCAGCGCCCAGTCGCCCCCGACGGCCGCGGCCACAAGAACAAGCGACCCCATGATCCCAGAGAAAATCCAAACTTTCTGGATCGCTGGGTGCACCGACCTCATGCGTTCTGTACTGACAAATGTCTCAACCATAAGACATAGACAGTACCCGTCTCGAGTACCTGCGGGCTAGGACTTGCCGAGGATCACTACGGAGTAGGGTCCGAGGTTCACCGTCCCGCTGAAGCCCATCCCATCGTAGGCAATTGAGTCGGCATTGAAATTCGACATCGCGGTGTTGCCAAACAGGCTGCTATAGCCGTTCCAATCGCTATTGAACAGGACCCGCCATGAGCCCGTGCGCGGAAGACCCACCCGGTAACCTGACCAAGTTTGGTTTTTGAAGTTCGCGATGACGATCACGTCATCATTGGCCCCTCCATTCTTCCAACGGTGGAACGCAATCACCTTCGCACCGTCATTGATGTGGTGAACGTTCACGTTGGCTGCCGTCAGCCCCGCCGAGGTCCCGTTGCGGTTGCGCCGAAGCGTGATGAGGTCCTTGTACAGTTGCCGAATCCCTGCATGAGTCGTGGCCTTCGACCAGTCGACAGGATCGGTATCCGTAAACCAACCATCTTCGAGAATTTCTTGCCCCTGGAACAACATCGGGATGCCTGGCGCCGTGAGCGTGACTGCCGCCCCAAGCGTCGACCTCTTCTGAGCAAAGTATCCTGCGGGGCTCGCACTATCAATAGTGCTTGTCACCCGTTGTTTACCGTTTGCGTTCTCATCGTGAGATTCTGTATAGATGATCCGCTGAAAAGGATTGCCATTGAAGTTCTCGGTGATGAGATCACGGACCGTAAACATATTCCGGCTGGAATCCGTCGATGGCGTGATCTGACTCCGCATGGTGTGAACGTAATTTGACCACTGAGTGTCAAACCCTGCTCCACCCTGCGATGTGGGACGCGTGATCCACGAATCGCTCTGCAGGTCCTCCGCAATGTTCAGCTTCCACGGCTGCGTGGCATCGAGGTCATTGTTGAGCGTCTGAAGGAGGCCCCAGCCGTCTGGATTGTCGCCAAGATTTGTGCGGCGCATGTTGACCGTCGAATCCCAGCGGAACCCGCTGACTCGGTACTCGTTTGCCCACTCCATCTGGTTATCTCGGATGAACTGGCGCACTTCTGGGCGACCATAGTCGGGGCGGGTGTCTCCCCACGGCGTGTTGGCTCGGGAGTCATTGTAGAAATAGATGCCCCCTCCGTTGTTTGTGGACCACGAATCGTATCGCCAAAGATCCAGGTCGTTGGGTCCATAGTGATTGTGAACCACATCGAGGAACACGGCAATCCCCCGCTGGTTTGCGGCATTGATGAACGCCTTAAAGTTCGTGGGTCCTCCGTACGCCGTTTCGACTGCGAATTGGTGCGACCCGTTGTAACCCCACGAAAAATCGCCGGGAAATTCTTGCACGGGCATGACGTGAATGGCGTTCACGCCCAAGTCTTGGAGAGAATCGAGTCTGGCGATTGCACTTTGAAACGTCCCCGGGCCGCCCCCCGGCGAGTCATTGAACGTCCCGATGTGCATCTCGTAGATGACCATCTCGTTCCAGGAGGGCGTGGAGAAGGCTCCATTGGTCCAGTTGAACGCTCCATGGTTTAGGATCACGTTGTTGCCGATGGAATTGACAATCTGACGCCCGTAGGGATCATTCTTCCAAAACGTATTGGTTCCCTTCTTGAAAACGAACTTGTACTCTTGCCCTGCGTTCGCCCCTCGCAGATCGAGCGACCACCAGCCGCCGGGTTCAGCGACCATCGCCGCTTGAGTGGGGCTCCAGTTGTTGAACTGCCCCGCGACGTTTGCCGAGTTTACATTGGGAGCCCACACCCGAAAAGAGGTCCCGCCGGTGAATGGGACAGCTCCCTTTCCCGTGAACTCAGAGGCGATGGACCGAGCCACTTTCGTGAGTGTGTGCGTCATGCGGGGTGACATCACAGTCGTGATGTTGTACGTTCCCGTTTGCAGAGCCGGAGTCGAACGATTGGTGAGCCGAAGCACCTTCGACATCTGATTTCCGACTAACTTCCAATCGTAGTTGGTGGGAGTCGCAGTCGAACCTCTCTTGACGTAAATCTCTGAATATCCTCGGCTCGTGTTGAGAGTCACGGTCAACTCGCCGTGCCAGTTTGAGACGCCGACAGCATCGACCCTTCGAACGAAGGTCTTTGGACCAGGGTCCTCCGTTGTTTTCTGGGGAAATGCCAGTGCCGAGAGGGTCAGCAACGACACCAAAAGAAAAATCTTCATCGATTTCATGGGAGTCAACGTTCTATTGTATTGCAAGAATACGAATTCTCAACCAGAAATCCGGGCTATTTTGCGAATTCTCCCCTCTTGGTGTCAATTCTTGGCTGGGGGAGACCAAAACCAGGCGTCATCTGACGTCGTAAAGCTTCGAATTGTGATGCCGGAATCATTCCTAAACTCGGTCCATCCGGCCTTGCTGGGGTAGGCAGACCCTTTCGGCACCAATTGCACATAGGTCCGAATCTCCGTTTCGTCATTTTCATAGCCGACTCGGCTCTCCACGGGGACCGAGAACCAATAGAGATTCTTCGCCATGTATTCCATGTAATAGGTCTTCGTGACCGGCTCCCCGTTCCAGTTGAGGTCTTGACCGAGTTTCAAATCTCTCCCGGCGCGGATCGCTTGTCGCACCTCGGGAATGCTGAGGAGCCGTCCTTTCTTGTCCACAAACCAGGCTTCGTTCGTGGGGTCCAACCAAATCCAGCGCTTCGTATCGGCCACCCAAACTGCATTGATGACGTGGCAATCCTGATCGTAAGGATCAAGCGGACTGCATTGAACGATCCGAGAATCGAAGCCCATCGCGAGATAGCAATCGTTTAGCACGGTGCTCAGCATACGGCAATTCAACTCCAGACCATCCTTTTCGCACTGAGGCAAAATCGCTTCAGCCGTTCGCACTGCAGGCCAAGGGTTGTTGCCATTGTGCCGGACCTTCTTGTGCATCCAACGCATGAGCCGCAGAGCCTTTTCTTCTACCGTCCCCTGCCCTGCCACCTCGTCGAGTTTGTACCGTTCGCGCAGGGTTTTCAGACTCTCATGCGTCCGGTTTGTGCTGAACACGGGGACGTCCTTCGCCCTATACCTTTCGTATCCGGGTGCGCTCTGCAGGAGGAGTGTTTTGCTCTGGTCTCGCTTCATTCTTTCGATGAGCAGCGCAAAGTCAGCCCGCCCATGAAGCTTGGCAAGAGTCTCGATGGTGGACATCGTGGGGGCATCGAGCGGATAGATATCTTGAGCCTGGGTGAGGCGCATCATGGCGTGGTCAAGTTTGCCCACCTGGCAATAGGCCGTCGCCAGAAAGTACAGGTTGACCGCCATCGTGGTCCGGTGCTTGACCTTTAATTCTTGTGGCAACCGCCGGTACTCACGCAAGAGAGATTCATAGGCCGTGATGGCGTCTTGGGCCCGATTCTCCTCAGACCACTTTTCTAGCTTTCCTGCGAATCTCGCACTCTTCGCCTCGAACGTGTCGGGTTCAGATATCGCTACCGCTGAAGACGCAAGAAGGCCAAGAAGGCTGAGGAAAACAACTCGTCGCATAGTAGTGTAAGGCACTACGAACGTCACCGCTATCCTTGTTCCTAAATGCTTGGAGACTGGGGATTCATCTTGAACGGGGCTTGAGCGGACTCGACTCGCGAGAGGATCGCCGTCACCGCTAAGTGAATCGATTTGACATTGGTAGCGAAGTAGGGCCCAAAAAAGCCCCACGCCCTCTCCTGGCCGTGGACCTCGTGAGTGAGGGTCGGACACAATGGGTCAGTTCTCTCCCTCCCACCACCGCCCAACCCCCTCTCTAGCGCGAAGCTCGTCGCTACGCTGGAAGCGAGCAACAATCGGGCAGATCCCTTTTCCGATCCATCCACTGCCCAACTCAAACTAAGAGGTTAAGCCCGCCGCTCCGCTCGGGGCGGGCACAAGGAGTCAGTTCCATTTCCCGTTCCTTCGAGTGCCCAACTCTCACTAAGAGGCTAAGCCCGCCGCTCCGCTCGGGGCGGGCACAAGGAGTCAGTTCCATTTCCCGTTCCTTCGACTGCCCAGCTCTCACTACGAGGCTGAGCCCGCCGCTCCGCCGGGGGGCGGGCGAAGTGAGAGAGGGCGGGCAAAATACAATAAGAGATCGCCGCGGAAGCGGAGATTGAGTCTCTACCTACCCCAGCAAAACGCTCCCATCAACGCACAACCCCCTCTTAGGCGGCAACGCCCGCCGCCTCGCCGGGGGCGAACGAAGTGAGACGGGGCGGGCAAAGAAATAAAAAGAGATCGCCGCGGAAGCGGCGATTCCTTCGGGGAGGCGGCGGCGGGCTCTTCTGAACTTACTTCAAAAGCTTCTTTGCGGCGGCCTCAAGTTTGGGGAGATCCTCGTTCGAGGGGTCTATAAAGACCTCTTGGACCTTCCGCCCCTTCACAAAATAGACCACCGAGTCCCAACCCTTGGCAGACTCAAGTTTGTAGTTCTTCAGGCAAACTTTCAGCTTCGTGGGCCGACTCAAGAACCACACCGACTCAGCCTTCCATTCCTTGGCCCATCCGGTCAACCTCGACACAGAAGCTTTGTCGTCATTTTCGAGGTTCGCATCGACCAAAAACGACCGAAGCGCATCGGGCTCCTGCGCCGAATCGACTTTATCAATCGTGCGGACAATCTCCCCGAGATTGGCCGGGCCCTTTCCATGTGTCCAGATGTACACCATCGGTTTGATGGTGTACTCACAGACAGGACATTGATTCGTTCCCTCGTACTCACCCGTCACCCAGTAGGGCTCAAAAGCCGCGACCGAGTCGCCAACCGCCAAACCTGGCGCAGCAGCCAAAGTAAGCAAGAGGGCCGAAATCACTTCGGAGCGACTCCGATGGTGGATAGATCGATTTGGATCACGTCGCCGATGATATCGGTGCTCAAGTCTGGCGCAATCTTCCAGTCCGATCGCTTGATGCTAAATTTGCTGCTGACCTTGATGAGATCGCCATCCTTGGCCATTCCGCCTCGGGCCTTGAGCTTGCCGGGGAGATAAGCGACCGTTGCGGGAACCGTAATCGACTTCGAGACTCCCTTCAGCTTAAAGTCACCGGTGACGGAGACGTTAAACGATCCATCCTTCGCCTTCTTCACGTTGGCAATCTTGGTGACATTGAATTCAATGGTCGGATACTTCGCGACATCAAGACACCAATCGCCGTGCATGGCGTCCGTCAGGTCCTTGCTCCCAAGTTGGAACGACTTGGCATCGACGACGATCTTTCCGGTCGAGTTCTCTGGCTTGTCGCGATCAAAAATCACCTGACCGGAGATGCCGGTGGCATGTCCGCGAACCGGCTCCAGCATGGAGTCGATCGACACGGCCATTCCGCTGACCCCTTTGGGGTCTTTCATGTTAAATTCGACGGTATTCGCGGCCGAACCGAGAATTGCCGTAGTAGCTGCAAGCACGACAAGCGTTTTCATACTGTACAGACTACGTCCTGAAAATCGGCATCGTTACGTTTGATAGAAATTTTGATTCGCTTTCCAGGAGAAGGTCAGCTCTTCCTCGATAGAGCCATTTCTCGAAACACTCGAGGCGGCGCCCCCGTTTCCGCCTTTAGCAACTTATTGAACTGCGCGAGGTCCGGGATCCCGACCTGTTGCGCAACGAGCTTGATCGGCTTGGAGGTTGTGGATAGAAGACGACACGCTTCCTGCGCACGCTTTTTGCGGACAAACTCCTGCACCGTAAGGCGGTGTTCCTCGCGCATCATTCGCAGAAGCTGACGCGGCGATACTTTGGCAAACTCCGCGATGTCTGGCACCCGAAGGTCGTCCCCAAGATGGCGGAGAATGTACTCTTCGGCCGCATACAGGGCCTCGCTATCTCGAAGCAAACTTGCATCGAGCGAAACGAAACTCATAAATTGCCAAGAGAAAGTCGTTGCGGGAATGCCATCAGAGCTGATCCTATCGACCGCCCTCCGGAACATAGGAAAGTGAATTGGTCCATCGGGAACGTAGGCCGGAATGGCAGACCGCCGCCCCTCTGCTGCCGGCAGATTAAAGCTCACGAACATATGGGGCGTGGTATCGCCGATTCGTGTATGTCCCCCACGGACTCCCGGGGCAAAAATTGCCACTGATTCGGCGGACACAGGAAACGTCCGGGCGTTGATCGTCACCACATTCCGGTGATGATAGTAAATGAGGGTCCATAGGTCAGGCGGTTGCAACCACTGCTGACGATTTTCGCGGAATTCACCGTCGCCAGCGTACACCCGGTTCGGGGGCGACCCGAGCCGGGCCGGAAACAAGAGAGAATCAGCGCTCACTAGTATTTATTATCCTCTAATTACAGCTCAAAAATTTATATACTTTCAACTTTCAGAATTATACAGCTTAACACTTGTCGAAAAATCACTAGCAATGGCTGATAAAAACTACTTTCAGAATGATTTTCCATGTTATCATTTCTTTCGAGAGGACAGACCCTTATGAAACTCAATGCTATCTTCATCCTGGGCGCGCTGGTTGGCGTGGCTCAGGCTCAAACCTTCACCGATTCGTTCCAATACGCCGCCGGAGCCAACATTCATGGCCTAAGCAGTCCCACGGGCCTCACCTGGGGTTCGCACAACCTCGCGTCGAACGACAAGAACACGGTCACCGCATCTGGATTGAGCTATGCAGACGCAGGCTATTCGCAGTATTCTGCGAGCGGCGGAGCCCTCGAAGTCTCGTCAGAAGGCGCGGCTCCACCAAACTGGTTGCCAACCGGCCACGTATCGATGGCTTACTCCTGGAAACCGTCGACTTTAGGGCGAACCGTGTACGCGTCGTTCCTGACAAAACCGACTCATGGGAATGCTTCCATTCAATCGCTCTACTTCGATGGCGGCGCACTGATCGGAACCGGGAATGGAGCCTTCATCAGCGGCTTCTACATGAAGAACGGAAAATACACGATCCAAGCGTACGACTCGTCGCTGCAAGTCTTCCCGGAGGTCGTGACCTCGAAAAGCTCCGTTCTTGGCCAGACTGATCTTGTCCTAGTGAAGTTGGAACAGGACCTCCCGGGCGGCCTTGTCAGGTTTTCCTTGGCCGTCAACCCAGTCTTCGGCGCGGCCGATCCGGTCTGGGATGGGGTCGTCACTGCGAAGTTGGGTTACTCCAGCAGTTTCCGGGCAGAGTTTTCGGCAAACCACTACGACGGCATGCAGGTGGCCCGAGTGCAGTACGACGAGATTCGTTTCGGCTCGAGCCTGGCTTCCGTGACGCCTGTCCCCGAACCCTCGACATTGCTTCTTTTGGGAGCCGGCATCGGAGCCATTCTCCGGCGCAAGCAACGCTAGCGAGTACGGCCGCCTCGGGGCAGAGCGAATTGGATGGAAGATTTACTTTTCACGAGGCGTTTTTTTTTAACGATGCTTCCTTCGGGAGCCTACCTCCGGCGCACGAGCTGCTCCAATGCAGCAGAACTTGAGGCCGCCTCGGGGCAGAGCGAATTCCACGCAGTGTTCAACTTCTCCCGGGCGGTTTTCTTTCGAATTCGCGAGGGATTGGCCTTGGGCCGAGGCGGCCTCAAGTTCCGCCAATCGTGCAGATTGAATATTGTCTGATTCAAACCCAAGGTCCCACTCCATTTTTTGCCGATCTATTTGGTATAATAAAGGTCCTCGTGGGGGCATAGCTCAATGGGAGAGCACCTGCTTTGCAAGCAGGGGGTTAGGGGTTCGAGTCCCCTTGCCTCCACCAAAAAAGAGAGGCCATCGTCCAGGTGGTCTCTCTTTTTTCATGCGTGGGTAGGGGGGACGAGAAGTTCATCCCGCCGAGCGCAGCGAGGGAAATGAGTCCCGATCGTCGGAACGGCAAATGTTAAACCGGATTCATAATCCCTGGCGAGCAACGTCGCCGCCCTTCAAAGTCCAATCTCGCCCAAAGAAGCCCGTGAGCGGAACACCTTTTGTTCCTTCCAGCAGGCTCCGTGGGGTTAGGACGAGGATGTCGGGGATCGACGCTCCGGACGTGAAGATCGGCACCCGCTCGGTCAGCCTCATCCCTCGAAGGGTTGCTCCCCCGATCACGCCCACGCTTGCAACCTTGCTACCCACGCGCGGCGCGATGAACAGGGTGCCGTAGTCGGGGTATCCGGGCATGCGCTGAGCCGCGAGGTAGTCGGCCATCTCGGCCAGAACCCCGGTCGAAAGCGCCTTCGCGAAGGCACTGTTCGTCGCCGGATTCCCATAAAGCACGACGTTCCGATCCTTGAACTTATCGGGCGAGAACTCGGTGTCGGGGACCACCTCGACGGAGCCATTCCCGCGATACGCAAGACTCTCCGCGTCATAACGAGCCTTCGCACGTGTCCACGCGGCAAGTTCGTGTTTACCCGTCGTTCCATATACAAAAACGACTCGGTTCTTAAACACATCCTTGAAGGAGCCGTATCGAGCTGGGTTCTTCTCCTCCGGAGCCAGAGGGCCGGCCACCGCCCATCCGCTTGCTGACTTTTCGAGCTGAAGCTCGTTCGAGGTGGGCCAGGAAACATCCTTCAGAACCTTGCCGTCGAGATCGAGAGATACGGTGGGTCCTCGACGCAGAGCGTCCAGGCGAAGTACCAAACGGCGCACGTTTTGCGATGTGCCCCGAATTCGCCGAAGCAACGGATCGGCCTGCAATTGAACCCGACTCAAGCTCCACAGGGACTCTTGCTGCTCGATCGTGACCCAATGGTTCGAAGCCGACACGCCGGGCGAGCTCGTCGAAAAGTCGAGATCGCGGACCTCGCTCGGGGCAGGAATGCGCCGGCGCGCAAACATCGAGAAGACCCCGGGCCAATCGACACACTCGGCGCCAGGCTCGTCGCTGTTCTCCCACCAGTGCCCAGCGCCGGGTTGCTCGTGCCAATTCAGGTCACGATGGAACGGTCCCAGTTCGGTGCGCATCGTGCGGGCCTGCTCGACCGGCACATTGTCATCGGCATCCCCGTGGACGATGTAGATGCCCTGCTGGGCATAGTTAAACTTCAGCTTTAGGGTGTCGCTGGGCGACATGGCGCGAAGCAAGATCTGCTCGGTGGGGCTCGGGTTGGGGTAGTTCGCGCCACCGGCGTAGGTCCAAAATGAGATCCATCCTGCGCTCGGCGCAATCGCCGCGAAGCGGTCGGGATAGTGGACGCCGATCTGCCACGTGCCGTGGCCGCCCATCGAGTGGCCGGTCAGATAGACCCGGCTTGGGTCGGGCTTAAACCGGTTTTTCGCATGGGCCAAGACCTCGAGCGCATCGAGCCGTCCCACCTCCTCCCAGTCAAATCCAAACGGGCGGCGGTTGGTCGGCGCGACCAGCGTTCCCCACGCTTTGGGCGCATAGGCTTCGGCCTGGCCAATCGCCTCGACGCTCGCGCCGTGGAGGCTCAGAAAAAGCGCTTGTCCGGCGCCGGGGTTCGAGGAGGGTTGGACCCCGTAGTACTGCACGCTTCCATCGATGTCGCTGAGGAACGTGACTTTATGGGCTTGGTCTGGCTTTCGAAGACGAAGGTTCAACGTGGCCGTGTGGACGGTCTGGCCGCGCGACTTCACTCGGAGCGTGTAGCTCTCGCTTCCATCGAGGCGTAAGCGGACGCCGACTTTTCGCGTCGTGAGCGCGTCGATGGGGCCGACCTTGGTTTCGATCACCGCCCCCTTGCTGCTGGCGGCCTCTACGGTGGCCGACTCAAGCCGAGCGTTCTGGGCGTTGCGCAAGTTGATTCCGGCCCATGCGGTTTCGGTTCGCCCCACCACGACATCGGGAGTGGTCGCATCGCGGAGGTCGAAGGAAAGCGGAGCGGGCGGATCAAGCAATCGAGCTTGCAGTTCGCCGCGACCCAGCGCGAACAGGAAGCGGTTTTCGCCTTGCTTCAAGGCGACAGGAAGCGACACGTAGCCATACTGATACACATCGCCGCCGCGTGGTTCGCCGTTCACATACACCATACCGTGCCCGTTGGCCTCCAGAAGCATGACTTTCGGCTCCTCGGCCTTCACCGTGAACCAGGCGTAGCCGCCCCGAAAAACGGGGCCGGTGAACTTGCCTTCGGCGCTGGCAGACACCTTGGCCCAGGTTCCATTCCCGATCATCGCGCCTTCGGTGGGCTGATATCCCGGCTCCATAAGAAAGCGATGCTCGACCGGATCGATCCGTACGGGCGTGCGGGGATTGCCGGCCACCGGGATCCCGAGGCCCTCTTTGAATACGATGGGCGCGGCAAAAGTACTCGGCGCGAGAACCAGAAGCGCAAATGCAAATGAGCGATGCATTGCAGAAGGTTAGCATAGGCCCCAGAAATTGAGGGCGGGGCCAAAGAGCGCAAGCCGTGTGCGCTGGCGGCGGAATGGGGGAGCAGGATTTTCCTGCTTCCCCTTTTCAGAGTGCTCGTTTTCGACTCGCCGATGCGTCGATTAGTGCGTAGCGCCCGCGAGGCCGAGCGAGTCCATCAGCTTAAAGAATCCAGAGTCCACCTGAAGAGTCCGCCGCTTGAATTTCCAGCCGAGATCGGTCTTCACCACGACGCTATCGTTGTAGCGGCCGGTTGCGATGATCGTGGGAATGTCGGCCACTTCTAGCACGATCAAATCGTGTGTGACATGGACCTCGGTGGCGGAAATCGGCTTGATGTGCACGTTCGTCACTTGGTGCCGCTTGCCGTTTGCCATGCCGCCCGGCCCCACATGGTGCTTCTCGTAGTCGTACATCGCTTGCCAGGTCGGCAAATCGCCGAATGCCTCGCTGTTATAGCCGCCGAACTCCTCCGGCCCGACCCAAGTGGTCATGAAGGCGTCGGCATCGGCGTTGTCAGTCGAAATGAAACATTCAGCGATGAGATTTTGAATAGCGAGATGGTCCTCGAACGTAATCATTCTCCTTCATACGCCTGCCCTCTGCCCTTGATCTCGATTCAGACCAAGCCATAACGTCCTCTTAATCTTTCGCCTCCGCGTTGCCGGAGAAAAGCGATGGGAATGTCAACCCGGTCCCGGGCCCCCATTCATGAACTCAGCAAGTCGACGATCTCTTTGGCTTTGGCGCACACCCTGGCATGATATTCTTCGCCCCCGAGCCCGGAAGCTTTGATGACCTTTCGGGCCACCCAATCCATGACTTCGATGCGCAACTCTTTCCAGATTTTTGCGGATTCCCGGGCGTAGTCGAGTGCAGTTTTCCCCAGTTTGTCTAGCAAGGCCCTATCCGCCCCAGCCTCAAGCAATATCTGAACGCATTCGAGTTCCCCGTGTTCAGCCGCGATCATCAGCGCCGTTTTTCCATCCTTATCCCGAGCGTTGACATCGGCGCCACGCTTCAGGAGTGCCCGCACCGAGGTTGGCGAGCCCCATTCGCCAGAAACCGCTTGATGGATGGGCATCTTGCCCTTTGATCGTAGGTTCGGGTCCGCTCCGGCGTCGATCAAAGTGAAGATCAACTCTTCGGTGGTTCTGCCATCTCGTTCCACGCTCCCATCACCGCCCCAACAGACGCTGTGCAAAGGGCTCGCGTTGCGTTTGTCAGGTTTGTTCGGGTCGGCGCCATGAGCCAGAAGCAATCGGACAATCTCCGCCGTGGAGCGGGGCGCGGCCACGGCGATCATCAGCGGCGTAACCTCGTACTGATAGGGGTCTTCCACTGAATCCTCCGTAATATGGAAGTTCGGATTGAGTCCTCGCGCCAACAACTCTTCCACACGCGAAACATCCCCCTCGCGAATGGCCCGAATCAGCTCCATGCTCATGCCCTTATTGTAATTGGATACTCGGGATTCGGTATCCGCGTGCCTTTGCTTTTACCAACGAAGAACAAAAGAGACGGCAGTCTCAGTTCCAATATGCCAGTTGAACAATCTTAAGGACTCTAGGTAGCATTGGTGTCATCTACGGATCGTAGGGAGCCTCAGGCATTGAGGTTTTGTTAATGCAGGTCTACCCAAATTTTAACATTGCAATCTCTCCCTAAAGAACATGAAGTCTTGGGCATACAGTAAATCCCTCAATAGCTACCCACCCAACCATAACAAAAATGAGCACTGATCTGACATTCAAAAGCGTTTGCGACGTGATTAAAAAGAAAGGCAAGGAAGATCCCAAACTCCTTGAAGCTGTGGACAGCCTTATCGGACTGGCGTTGGTTTGTTCTCCGCTGGTGCTGGGGCCGGTAGCGATGGCAGCCTTGCCGGTCTTGGGGGTCAAGAACGAGTTGACTAAGATTGGGAAGAGCGTTTTTGAGAAGCTCACCAAAAGCAAGGACGAAGAGTACCTTTCGAGATACGAGACCATGCACGCTGCATATGGGCTCTTGGTGTTTACATCGTTTTTTGATGCTCTCGATGCGAGCATTCCCAAAGCACTCAGAGATCAGATCAAACTGCTGGATCCCGAAAAGGTGTTCCTAGCAAGGGAGGGGGTCGATAAATCATCAGGTGACGGAGAGAGTCAGAGTGCCTGTAACGCTGAACATACTCCTGTCTCCACATACTCTCTGCCCTTCCCTCACCCAACAGAAACTCTTGCTGATCAAAGCTCGCGCCACAAAAAGCTGTGGGCACAGATGGCCCAGGGATTTCTTGGTTTAGTGCAGAAGCTAGCGTTCTGGGAAGAGGCCAATGACAAGAAACGGGCGACCTTGCTCGGGGGGCTCAGTAAGATTGAAGAAGCAGCTGCAGTCCGGTTCGAGGCACAGTACTTTGAACTCGCCCGCAAGTTTGAAGACTTCGCCGTGTGGGCCAATTTACAGGCTCATCGCGACGCGAAAGCACTGATAGGCCAAATGTCTGAGTTCGTTCGGGAACATGCGGCGCTTAGTGCTACTAGCCACAAAGCTATAGATATAGGATTTAGCTCTCTTCGTGAAGTCGTGCTGAAAATGCCCCAAACCCTCCAATTGGAACAAGCCGAGGATATCGCACAAAGCTTTGAAAAGCACTATCAAGCGCGAATCAACGAGCCAATTATTGAGGCCAAGGACATTGGCGACGACTCTGGACCGCGCCTTTCATTCCCTAAAATCTGCGAAGCCTTTGTCCCCCAAGCGTTCAAGGTGCTTCGTCAGGACACCAGTAGATCACGTCGGCTGGAAGACGAGGCAACCTGGAACGATCTGCCTCGTCGGGGCGACTTGGGGGCATTTCTGCTCAGCTATCTCACCTCGCCGTATAGCACCGATGCACCGCTATTGATATTGGGTCATCCCGGCAGCGGGAAATCCCTGCTGACAACAATCCTCTCGGCCCAGTTGATGTCTAAGCAATTTACCGCTATACGTGTACCGCTCCGGGAGGTTAACGCAGATGCTGATATTCAGACGCAGATCGAGGAGTTTATCAAAAGAATAAGCGGCGTGAGCTTTGACTCCTGGATTAAGCTTCGATCCCAGTTCAAAAACTGTCCTCCAGTAGTTATCCTGGACGGCTATGATGAGTTATTGCAGGCAAGTGGGCAGGTTTTTGCTAGCTACGTCATGGATGCACAGCGCTTTCAACAGCACCAATCCGAGCAAGGTTGGCCCGTGCGAATCATCATCACCAGCCGAGTGACACTGATCGACAAGGCTGCCGTTCCAGTCGGAGCAGCCATCGTGCGGCTCTTGGAGTTTGATGAGGACCAACGAGCACGCTGGTCAGCGATATGGAACACGGCCAACGCAGGGTATTTTCTTGAGGCGAAAATAAGAAAGTTTGAGCTGCCATCGAGGAACGACCAAGGCGCTGAGAAAATACTAAATCTCGCAGAGCAACCGCTGTTACTATTGATGCTCGCTTTGTATGATTCCCAGTCCAACCAACTCGCAACCAGCAAGGGGCTTGACCGAACCAAACTTTATGACAGCCTTCTTCGCCGTTTTGTCACTCGCGAACGCGGTAAAGAAAAGGGTTTCGTTGACACAAACGCGAAAGAGCGCGAGAAGGCACTTGCCACCGAAATGCAACGAATTGGAGTTGCCGCGCTGGGGATGTATAACCGCCGAAAGGTTCATATCCTGTCGGCAGAACTCGATGACGACCTCGCATTTTTTAAGCTTGAACGCGAAGTGATCGCGATGTCCGGAAAGGCACTGAGCCAAGCCGACCTCTTGTTGGGCAGCTTTTTCTTTGTTCACAAGTCGAAGGCGCAACATAGCAGTGGTGCTGAGGAAACTCATGAAGAGTCTTCAGCGTTTGAGTTCCTCCACAATACCTTCGGTGAATTCCTGACAGCAGATTTTGTTATTCGTCGGGCTGTAGCTCAGGTACAAGCCCTGCGAGCGGCTGAGGCAAATGAGGCCCTTCGCCCATTGATGGATAAGATGTTGGGGACAGCGGACGGTTTCGAGAGAGACTGGTTTGCAAGCTTGGTATACACACCACTCTTCACTCGCCCCGTTATTCTGGAGATGATCCGGGAATGGGCGCCTCACGTTCTGAAGGAGCATAACCTCCTTGAAACTGAATTTGTGGAAACTTTGGACCGGATTATTCTCAACCAAGCCAAACGGCTGCTGAGCAAGCGCGAGATGCCGCAAATCATGCGGAAAGAGACAGCCCAAGAAGGCTATCGCGTGCCATTCGGTGATCATCCGCTTGTAGGGCATATTGCTATCTACAGCATCAACCTTATTCTTCTTCGATTGGTGTCCGGCCGGGAACCGTTTCTGTTCGACGAGTCGGAGATTGCAAGCCATGAGGACGGTACTCGCCCATGGGACCGCCTGATGAACATTTGGCGTTCCTGGTTCTCCCTAGAGAACCTGAACGGCCTGACTGCGGTGATGGTTGCCAACCGGTGCGGAAAGAAGATAAAGGTTGCTGCGACAGATAAATTTCTGGCTCAAGAGACTACGGGGAAGCTTCAAGAAGTCTACAACGTTGCGCTTTCATTGGGCGACGATGTTTCGGCTTGCATTGCCGGGTTCCATTTATTCGATCCAACGACTGAATCTTCAGACGACCTAGCGAAGCTCGAAAGGATGGTTGAGGCAGAGGGGCTAGATCTGGGTTTTCCAGCGATGCTGGCGCGGTTGCAGGTCTTAGCGCGGACCATTGACGATTCGCCTGAGCAGTTTGCTAAGTTTTCCAAATTCGCGCTGCAGCAGACAATGCGGAAGAATCGGCGGGATCAAATCGAGTCAATTTGCCAATTGGTTGCCCGGGTCCTTGAGAAAGAGAGGTGTTATGATACTCGTGACATGGAACCCGATCGAGTGTTTCCCGACATCCTTGAACCTCGTTTCTTGGTAGATATTGCGAGACATGACGTGAAATCGGCTCGCAGACTTTTTGCCGTAGGCAAGCAAATCACGACTACAGAATGGGCTGCTGAATTCTCGCACCGTTTTCTTGAATTCTTCACAAACGATAGACCAGGGTTGCAAACAAGTTTGCAGAGTTTCGATTACGGCGATTTCTCCGAGTTGCTCTTGCTTATCCGAGACGCGGGATTTTTGTTCCGATACAACGTTGGGCGAGGCATAGCCCTCAAGAATTTTGACCTGTTGCTTGATCACCGAAAGTTGCTTACAGTGAGCAAGCGTGACCCACAGGGTGCAGTGGCCTATCTGCAAATCCTTCGTGAGTTGGGAGGTGAAGAACTCATGAAGGAGTTGTTTTCGCGGCGAATAGACCGGGCAGAGTTCATTAACCATCTTGTCAATCCGCGCAGCCTGCTGGATATGTGCGAGCGTAACCCTGAGGCTGCCTTGTCCTTTCTGCAAATCCTTCGTGAGTTGGGAAGTGTACAATTCATCGTGGATCTTCTCTCGCGGCAAATGCCACGGGAAGAGTTCTTCGAACGTTTCTTCGATCACGGCCGCGGCCTGCTGGATATGTGCGACCGTAGCCCTGAGGGCGCCTTATCCTATCTGCAAATCCTGGACGTCCTGGGCGGTGGGCGCGTCATCGAGGAGTTTTTCGCGAGACGCATGCCAGCCCAAGAGTTCTTCGTGCGCTTTTTCCATCCTCGCCAGTTACTGGAACTGGGCGAGCGCAAACCGGAGGCAGCACTCGCGTTCCTGCAAATCCTGCGCGACCTGGGTGGCGGGCGGGCCCTCAAAGAGGTTTTCGACTGGCACCCACAGGCCGGAGAGTTCTTCGAGCGCTTTTTCCATCCTCGCCAATTGCTGGAACTGACCGCGCGAAAGCCGGAGGCAGCACTAGCGTTTCTGCAAATCCTGCGCGACCAGGGCGGCGAGCGGGTACTCAAAAAGTTTTTCGACCGGCGAATGCCAGCCTATGAGTTTTTCGAGCGCATCCTAAGTGATGCTTCGCTTACTCGTACGGCGGCTCGGCCGGAAGCCTCACTAGCAATTTCCCTTTCCCTAACTAAGATGTGCAATTCATCCAGAGTGACCGAGCCCTTTACGGACTCAGTTTCTCGGCGTATTAGGTCCGGGGCACTCGGTGACTCTCTGCTTGCCCTGCTCCCGGTGTCAGCGATATCCGATCTCCGATGGATTGCTGTAAGAACCGAGGCGCCGGAGATTAAGCAGCTTCTACAAAAGTTAGAGTTCTTGGTACACAAATCGCGCAAAGTTGAATGAAATCGCCTCCACAGTTGCACAAGAGCTTAAGGACTAGGTTCCTTCTCCTGAGGGTGCACCCTGCGAGGGGCCGATTGGTTTGGTTCCGGGCGCGCGACGCGCGATGTACTCCCTTTCCAAAGGGCACGAGTCAGTTCCATGTTCCTGTGCTAGTAGTATTGTGAGGCCACGCGTTCGAGTCGCCTCCCCTCTCTCTCAGCCCCAAAACCCCGCCCAGGTTATGAGCAAGTTAACCTCGTGTACACTCGCAGACATGATGCGCCGAAAGGTGTTTTTTGCCTCTCTGCTGCTGACTGCCTTTGCGGCAGCGCAGCCCCACCCGCTGCTCCAATCCGGACCGATGCTCGGCTACGCCGAGATGACCGAAGTCGCGATTTGGGTTCAAACCAAAGGCGCGGCGAAGGCGCAGATCGAGTATCGAAAACTCGGCGCCACCGATTGGATCCAGTCCGAAACGCTCTCGACGTTTGAGTTATCCGACCACATTGCCACCTTCATCCTGAGCGGCCTGCCCCTGGGCAGCAAGTTCGAATATCGCCTCAAGCTAAACGGACAAGAGGTGCGGCGCGATTATCCGCTCACGTTCCAGACTCAGCCCCACTGGCGCTGGGCGACCCGCCCCCCACAACCGCCCAACGCGAAAATCGCGATCGGGAGCTGCGCCTATTTTAACGACCCTGTGAGCGGGTTCGATCGCCCGGGCGAACCCTATGGCGGCGACTACGAAATCTTCTCGGCGATTCACAAAGCCAAGCCCGATCTCATGCTTTGGCTGGGAGACAATATCTACTACCGAGAACCCGATTGGCTCACCGAAAAAGCCATGCGCAATCGATGGCGAATCGACCGCGCTCATCCCTCGATTCAACCTCTGCTCGGCAGCGTGCACAACTACGCGACCTGGGACGATCACGATTTCGGACCCAACGACTCAGACAGCAGTTTCCGCTTGAGAGAGGCGGCGCTGCGCATTCACCGAGATTACTGGCCGCAGGTGGTGTACGGCAATCTGTGGGAGACGCCGGGCGTTTTCACCCGGTTCGAATGGGGCGATGTCGAGGTCTTCATGCTCGATGACCGGTATCACCGGAGCCCGAACAATATGCCGCCCGGACCCGAAAAGCGGATGTTCGGCCGAGGCCAGCTGGAATGGCTGAAGCGCGCTCTGGTCAACAGCGACAAGACATTCAAGCTCATTTGCAATGGCAACCAGATGATTCAGCCGCTCGAAAGGGCCGAGCGATTCAACATGTTCCCCGCCGAGCAAAAAGAGCTCTTCGATTTCATCGCGCAGTCGCGCGTGGAAGGCGTGGTTTTCTTCTCGGGAGACAGGCACCACACCGAACTCCTGAAGGTCCAATGGCCAGGAGCCGCCTATCCTTGGTTCGAATACACTTCCTCGCCTCTGACTTCGGGGGCAGGCGCCCGCCCGAACGAGATGGAGAATCCTGCCCGAGTGCCCGGCACCTTCGTGACCAACACCCGAAACTTCGGGATGCTCGAGACCTCGGGCCCGTGGCAAGACCGCCAGCTGACCATGACCGCGCACGACAAGACCGGCAAAGAGCTGTGGAAGCATGTCATTCGTGAGAAGGACCTGAAAGCTCCAAAGTAGACGTTGCACACAAACACGGAATCTCATCGTCTTTGCATTCGATGAGATTCCTCACCGAAGTCGACGAGCTTGACGGATTGACCATGGAGGGGTTCTTTGTGGGGTGGCCCCATCCGCCCACAGCCGAGACTCTTCGGCTGCTCTTGCGGCAGTCTTCGTATCGGGTCATCGCTTGCGAGGGAAACAGAGTCGTTGGCTATGCCACCGGCCTGTCCGATGGGGTTCTTTTTGCCTACCTTTCCTCGCTCGAAGTGCTGCCCGAATATCAGGGGCAAGGGTTGGGGAAAGATCTGGTTTTCCGCCTGCTCGATGCGATGCCCCAGGTGTACGCCGTCGACCTCATCTGCGACCCCGAAGTCCAACCGTTTTATGAAAAATGCGGCTTTTCGTCGTACACTGGCGCGCTGATTCGGCGGCGCGAACGGCTCCACGGGTGAAGGGTCCTCAGCGGCGCTTTCCAAAAAACTCCATGACCGAGGTGCCAAAGGCAGGGTTGCCTAGAGTGCTGACATGGTCGGCGCCAGGGATCTCCTTCACTTCCGCGCCGGGCAGGGTCGCGACCAGGTCTGCCACTCGCCGCTTGAGTGAATCGGGCTCTTTTGCTCCGTAGACAAAGAGCGTGGGGACGGCAGCTTTGCGCAGCGCGGTGAGCCTCACCGCGAGTTTTGGGAACGACTTCCCTGCCGCCGCGAGGGCCTTCACATCTTTGCCAGTAAACATCACCTTCGCCATCGTCTCAGCCTGCTCGGGGGTCGGTTTGGGGCGAGATGCGGGGGTCGCAAACAGAAAATAGTCGCCCAGCCGCGAGTCCTCGACCGCCTTGGCGAAGGCGTCGACTTCGGCGGACCCGCCGTCGTCTTTCCCTCGCAAGAGGGGGGCTTGGCCGCCGTAGACCACGCTGATCACCCGGTCAGGATGCTTCGCCACAATGTAGCCCGCCAAGAATGTCCCCATGGAATATCCCAGCACATGGGCCTTCTTCACGTTCAGATGGTCCAGCAGCCGAACCACGTCCAGGGCCATTTCCGCCCCATAAGCCGCGCTATCGTGCGGCTTATCGCTCGCTCCATGCCCGCGACAATCCATCGCAATGGTCTGGTACCCCTCCACCGCGCTTGGGGCAGGATTTCCGAGCTTGTCGCGTCCCCATGTGGTGGCATCGCCCATCCAACCATGAATCAAGACCAGGGGGGTCCCCGAGCCCGTCACCGCGTAGCGAATCTTGACCCCGTGCGAATCAAAAGTCGCGACCTGAGAGGGTGAGGCAGAGGCAAGGATGAGAGCGCAAGCAGCCAAAGACATACGGTGAGTGTAACGGTGAAATGGTCCTTCCCGTTGCAGCCCCAGAATCCTATCTGATCTGCAAGAAGAGCGTGATCATCACCGCGAGGTGGCACAGCGCGCCCCCGAGGACAAACACATGCCACAGCTCGTGGAAGCCAAATTTGCCGGGCCAAAGTTTGGGGCGCTTGGTGGCGTACACCACCGATCCCACCGTGTAAAAGAGTCCCCCGGCGAAAATCCAACTCAGCGTCGCCACGCTGGTGGTCGCGAGCAGCTGTGGAATGAGGCCGACCATCATCCAACCCATGAGGAGATACAGCGTCAGCCGAAGGGCGGTCGGCGTTTTCTCGCGGGTGGACGATACGATGACTCCGACGAGCGCCATGCCCCACTGTAAGGCGAGAACCACGATTCCCGTGACTTTGGGCAATCCCAAAAGAGCGATGGGCGTGTACGAAGCCGCGATCATGACATAGATGGCGGCATGGTCCATCCGCCGCAACCATTGGTGCTCAGAGCGGAGCCAGTGATAAAGAGCGCTGCTGGTGAACATGAACACCGCGCCCAACCCAAAAATCGCGAACGAGATGGCCGCCACGGGCGATGAGATCGCCAAAATGGTGAGTACGAGGGCCCCGATTCCGACGACTCCCGCCCCCGCCACGTGGGAAAGAGCATTGAAGGGTTCGCGAATGCGAGAGAGGCCAGCCATACCGTTCATTGTACTCCTCCGATCTGGATATGACTCCCTTTTTCGCAGTCGAGGCACGAGAAACGGGCCTTTTGCGTCAGGTTCCCTTGAACCCAATCCAGGTAATCTGAATTGCATCGACTGGGATGCCTCGAACTAGGAGTCAAAGATGACCTCAAACCCATTCGCAATCGCTCAAGCGCAGCTCGACGAAGCTGCCAAGCTCCTCAATCTCGACCCTGATATTCACGAACTTCTGCGGCAACCTCTGGCCGAACACCAAGTTCGATTTCCTGTCCGCATGGACGATGGCAGGGTGAAAGTCTTCACCGGATTCCGGGTCCAATACAACGATGCCCGCGGCCCCTGCAAAGGCGGAATCCGTTTCCATCCCGAGGAAACGATCGACACCGTCCGCGCTCTCGCGGCGTGGATGACATGGAAAACGGCGCTAGTGGACATCCCTCTGGGAGGCGGCAAAGGGGGCGTGATCTGTGATCCGAAAAAGCTGAGCGTTGGCGAGTTGGAACGTGTCAGCCGGGGCTATATCCGCGAAATTGGCCACCTCATCGGCCCCGATGTCGATGTGCCGGCTCCGGATGTTTACACAACTCCCCAAATCATGGCTTGGATGATGGATGAGTATGAGACTATGCTCGGGCATCACGCCCCTGGCGTCATCACGGGCAAGCCGCTCCTGCTAGGCGGCTCGGCTGGCCGGGGGGATGCCACCGCGCGAGGCGGAATGTTCACCATCCGAGAGGCCGCCCGCGAACTTGGGATGGACCTCAGCAAGACTACCGTCGCGATCCAGGGTTATGGAAATGCGGGGATGCATGCTCACCGCCTCATGATCGAGCTTTTTGGCGCAAAGGTCGTGGCCGTCAGCGATTCGCGCAGCGGAATTGTGGACATGAATGGGCTCGACCCGCAAAAGGTGGCCGCCTATAAGGCGGAGAAAAAGACCCTCGCGGGATACCCCGGCGCAGAGCCGATTACAAATGAGGCGCTTCTGGAGTTGAAGGTGGATATCCTGCTCCCGAGTGCCATCGAGAACGTGATCACAGAGGCCAATGCCGACCGGGTGCAAGCCAAGATTGTCGCCGAACTCGCCAACGGCCCCACGACTCCCGAGGCCGACACCATTTTGGAAGGGAAAGGCATTTTCGTCATCCCAGACTTCCTTTGCAATGCCGGCGGCGTGACCGTGAGTTATTTCGAGCAAGTCCAGAATGCCAACTTTGATCAGTGGAAGATTGACATCATCCATGAAAAATTGGACGATAAGATGACGGATGCCTTTCGGGCGTTCTACGAGATGCGAAACTCGAAAAAGGTCAGTTCCAGGTTAGCGGCGTATCTTGTGGCGGTCGACCGAGTCGCACAAGCCTGCCGCATCCGTGGCTGGGCAAAGATCTAAGCCCCGCCCCCTCGCACTCCCTTGGGGGTGCGAGGGGGAAACAGGACCTACTTTGAGAGGCTCTTGAGCCAGTCGAACGAGGGTTTGATGCTCTCCGCAACGACCATCAAGTGCTCGGCCCGGGGGATCGTAAGGTATTGCCCATTTGGAGTGCCCTCCGCAGCGGCTTTGAGTCTGCTCGCCATGTTGCGAATCATCATCATCTCGCTCTCGCCGACGCACACAAGGGTGGGGACGGACTTCAGGCTCTCGGGAAGTGAACCTGCGGCGGGAGCCAGCAACACCATCGCGGCCGGTTTCTGACCCATAGATGCCGCCGCCGAAATCGCGGCGGCGCCCCCCATGCTGTGACCCACTAGATAGATCCGCTTTGGCTTGATCCCTCGAACAGACTCGAGCCAAGTCAAAACTGCTCCCGGGGCCTTCACCGAGGTGTCTGGGCTGGCGAAGATGAATCCTGATTCAATGGCCCTGCGACGCCATATCCCGGCTCCGTACGATTCGAAGAACATGTCCGCTTCGCCCCCGGCGCCGTGAAGCGCTATCATCACGTCCGTTTCAGGGCTTGTCTTCGGCGGAAAGGCGATCCGAAATTCTGTACCGTCGTGCCGCACTCTCTGGATCTCTTTGAGAGATTTGAGTTCACCCTCTTCGATTCGGAAGGCCGTCGTGATCCAATCCGCGAGTGCAGGAGAATGCGAGAGCAACCCTGGCTTGTCTACGATGGAGAGGACCTTCGCAGCGAGGTTCTTCGCCGTCGGGTTGGAGAGCGCTTCCAGCTTTGCCTTCAGCGCGGCCCAATCCTTGGTCCATGTCCCGTTCAACGTTTGGCCACTGGGCATCCCGGCCGAGATCGCGGCGACTCCGTAGCGGTTCGCTTTTGGTTTCGCGGCGTAGGGCACGTTGGTGGCCTCCTTGGGGCTCCCCGCCTCCGTGTAGCACCAATCCCCCCGGAAAGTGATGATTTCCTCGCCCTCAAAGATGGGCTTGGTAGGCCGAAAGGTCTGTCCCCAGGCCGGGGTCGCACTTTTCCCTGTGAGGGTGGCTCTCGCAACGTCCAAAGATCGGCACACCTCTTGGGGCTTGCCCCCGAAAAACCCGGTCACGGCTGCGGCAAGCTGCGGGACGGCGGCAGCCTTCGCCTTGTCGTCCGCGACCAGCCATGCTTGATCGACGAGTTGGAGTCGGACTCCCATGTCATAGCGGCCGGGAGCCATGCTCGGTTGAGCAAGCAAGTGAAGAGCAACAGCGGCGATCAGCATTGAGCCCATTCTGGCACGGTTCAGCGGCGCACTCGCGCCCGACCGAAGTGGAACGGGTTAAGCCGAACTCGTGGTGGTCAAGGCATTGGGAGGCATCACCGTAGAGTCCGGCATGGCCGTGAGGCTGCCCGGGAAGTAGGGCCCTCATCTGGGACTTAGAAAAGAGCGTGCTCGCCGGGATGCCCGGCGAGCACGCGCACGCTTACTTCTTATTTTTGTCACGAGGAAACACGCTGTGGCTTCCCGGTTCCTTCAAGGTTCCCGATCCAATGGACGAATGATCCTTGATTGTGATGTCAGGATAAGAGATGTAGAACTTGCCTTTGTCCTCAAGCATCGTACAGTCGTAGCCGGTGTACGGATCGCTGGGGATAGGCGGAAGTTCTTCAAGACTGGTGGGCCAGCGCCCAGACTTGAGCCGAAACTCCAACGCCGTCACCAACGCCCGAGTTGTGTAGAACGGTCGCATGCACCTTGCGACGTTTGCTCCCACCTCGAAGGCAAGCTTCCCGACTCCGCCACGAGCGATCCCATTGACTACTTCCGGTTTCGGCAATCGATCGGCCTCCTCATCGAGGATCTGGTCAAGTTGGGAGAGATGTTTCACTTCAGCCGCTGCCTGCATCGCTTTCTCCCAAAACTGGATCGTGCGGGTTCGCTGATTCCCCTGCGCAAAAGGATAAGGCACTCCCAAATACTCATCATCTTTTGAGGATGGCTGAAAGTAGTACAGTGAATTCTTCGATTTACCGTTCCAGTTTCGCGCGCGTTCACGTTCGTCGCGCCTCTTGCTCAGTTCAAGAGAGAAGTTCTCATTTGCAAATGAGTACAGAACCTCTCCTCTAAGAAACTTCGAAGGATCGATGGTCTTCGGCGTAACTTCGTCCAGCATCGCCCGAACTTTCGCGAGAGAGTCTTTGTCGCGCCCGAAGGGAACGAGAGCCACCTCGAGGTCTTCAAGAATCGCCCCGTACAGTTTTGCGGCAATCGCCGGGGAGTGGGCGAACGGTTCTTCGAGAGTGAATCGAACTAGATTTAGGGCCGCTCGAAAATCAACGAGAGCCGCCTCGGTGTTGTCCTTCTTGGCATAGTTCATTCCACGGTAACAAAGGACTCCCGCTCCATCTCCCACGTAGCTCAGTATCGGATCGACTGATCCGGAAGGGTCATTCGATTTCCAGTTCCTTCGGCTGGAGAGCACAGGTTTTATCGACGCTTCTACGAGGAGATCAAGCGCACGCAAGACATTTGGTTCTAGGCTAAATTCTTGTGGTTGTCCACCCTCTGCCCTGAGGAGTTCCAACAGCTTGATGTTTGATAGAACGCTTTGGAGAGGAGAAAGAGCGTAGGCCTTCTCAAGAATGGGACGGGCATCCTGGAGGGGATCTTTGGGTGCCGGAGGTGCCAACTCAGCCATCGTTTTCGGCAAGGATGAGGGCACCGTTGTCACGGTGACACTTGAAGTCTTCGGCTTCGTGCTTTGGCAGCCAAACAAGGTCATGCCGATAAGAACCGCGAGCATGGGGAATCGCATCTTAAGCATGCTCTCAGTTTACTCATCATGAACCGCAAGCGAGTCAGAATTGATGAGTATTGGATGCAGGGGCAAAGATCGCCACCTTCCTGCTTAGAAGGGCCACCAAATCTGTTACGAATGAGGCGAGGTGTCCTGCAGAGGCCGAAAACCTAGGGAATGGAGGGCAAATTTTAGGGGTTGATTTACTCCTCTGTGACTTCCTTGAGCATGGCCCGAAATTTCGCAAGAGACTCTTTGTCGCGTTTAAAGTAACCGAGAGCCTCATGGAGGTCTTCAGCAATCTTCCCGTGTAGTTTGGTCGCATTCTCCGGGCTTGGGGCCAACGGTTGCTTGAGAGTGAATCTCACTAGATTCAAGGCAGCTCGAAAATCAACGAGAGCAGCGTCAGTGTTTCCCTTCTTGGCGTAGCTCTTCCCGCGGTAGCTAAGTAACCCAGCTCCCTCTTTCAGATACCTCAGCATCGGATCTACGGATTCGGGACGATCCACAGATTTCCTGTCCCTGCCGCTGGAAAACTCTGTCTTTTTCGACGCCTCGATAATCAGATCCAGCGCGCGCATAGTCTTTGGTTCCAGCCCCATATCGTTGGCCGGTTCACCTCCACCCCATGGCTCCGCTCCGGCAGAGTCAAACAAGGTGACCTTCATGAGAGTGCCGTGGAGCGGATCCACAACGTAAGCCTTCTCAAGAATGGGTCGGGCATCTTGGAGGGGATCCTTGGGAGCCGACTCGGCCGTCGTTTTCGGCACATCTGCCCCGCTGACACTTGAAGTCGTCGGCTTTGGGCTTTGGCAGCCAAACAGGGTCATGCCGATAAGAACCGCGAGCATGGGGAATCGCATCTTGAGCATGCCCTCAGTTTACTCACCATGAACCGCAATCAAGTCAGAATAATCAGAGGCAACTGTCGCCACCTTACTGCTTAGTAAGGCCACCAATTTTGTCCCGAAGGAGGCGATGCGTCCCAGACGCCCCAAAAAAGCAATCGCCCCCCGACTCCAACGAATCGAGGGGCGGGGATCAGATATCCAAGAGGAAATCTTAGGGAATATACGGCAAAGAGGAGTGGTGAAGGACGATTCTCAATTGTCCCTTGTCATCCTTCTTGAATCCCCAGGTCTTATCGACCTTCGTGACCTTGCCAGAGGCATCTGTCAGGAAGACGTTCCCCATCGTCATGGCTACGTCGCCACTGATGAATACCGCCGCATTCTTAAACTCGTACTTCTCCCAACCCTTCAAGGCAAAGCCCGTGTCGCTTGGAAAGTTCTTGTCTCCGCCCACAAAATAAGCGAGCGCCCCATCGCGGGTTGTTCGAAAAACTTGATCGCCAGTCGTGAGGGTTGGCTTAAAGAGCACAGGACCGAAGTTGTAGCCGTAGGCCTGATCCAGCACAGATTCTGCAGTTGCCTTGGCGGCTTTGAACCCACCAGACTTGTAATCCTTCGAAATCTGAACCAGGGCTGCCCCCCATGCCTTTTGCGCGGCCTCCACTTCGACCGCGGTGATGTTCGTGTTGGTTACGGCTTGGCCAAATGCAGAGCCGGTTTGGGCGTTTGCCGCCGCGACTGCGAAAACGGAAAGAAGCAGAAACGGAATTCTTACGTGAGTCTTTTTCATGATCATTTGAAATTTCCTAGTTGGTGCTACCAATTTTCCATGAGGTCGAGAGATCGATATCCATTCTCGATTTCGACTTGAACAGCTTTCAGGATCATGATTCGGCCGGAATGCTTCCGGCCTCCCACATGTCCTGATTGCCCTGGATGTTCTCCAGGATTTATACGTGCTCGTTCGCCCAACCATCTCGCCCGATCTGAAAAATCTAGACTTTTTTGTACAGGCAAGTCAAGGATCAATAATCTAGCCTATAGCCAGGCCCTGAGCAACTTATTCCCCAGTCTTCGACGACCGGAGCCACATCTCGTACAAAAGTACGATTTGCCCACCATGATAGGCTTCGTGCTGGATCACATGGTTCAAAACCCAACGTGGGGTGATCGTCCGGGTTTTCCCGGCCTTCGGCTCGTCGGCAGGAGGAAATCTCTTGATGGACTCCAAGATGCGGGTTCGAATCTTGTTGTGTTCCGCTACATACCAACTGAGCGGCTGTGGGGGTGGTGTGGGCCACTTCACCGCATCGACATCAATGTCGTTCGTCATGTACAGCGCTTCCTCTTCTGGGTCCATCTTCTGGCCGAGCACAAATCCCTCGAGCCACCCGATCTCGACATCGATGATGTGAAGAAAGACCGCGCCCATGCTGTGCCCCCCAGGAAAGGGCTGCCACATCATGGCCTCGGCCGAGATCTCGTCTGGCATCTCGCCCCTCCACTCCGATGTCGTGTCCTGAAGCATGCTCACGAGGAGTCCGTACGGTTCAGGGTAGCCGGGAGCAGGAGCAATATCTTGGTTCATCATCGTGACTAGTCCTTTTCTTTTTGCTTGCGGGCGCGCGCCTCGATCCGAATGCTCGTCCCGAGCATGGGATATTCCTTTCGAAGCCGATTCTCCAGATAACGCTTATAGCTAAAGTGCAAAAGTTCGGGGTCGTTGCAAAAGAGGACGAAGGTCGGGGGCCGAACCGCCACTTGCGTCACGTAGTAAATCTTAAGGATTTTGCCTTTGCTCGTGTAGGGCCTTTCGAAAAGCGCGTCTTGAAACAGTCGGTTCAGCGGCCCGGTGGGAATCCTGAAGCTCCATGAGTCTACGGCGAGAAGGACATTGTCCAACACTCTCTCTAGCCCCGCAGACTCTTTGGCGCTTGTAAAGCTGATGGGGGCATAGCTGATCTCCGGGATTTGGTCTCGAATGATCTTGACAAAGTCCTTCTTGAGCGGGGTCATCTTTCCACATTCCCCGTTGGGCGGCTCCTTTGTATCCCATTTGTTGACGGCCACCACGAGAGCTCGGCCCTCATCGTGAGCAAGTTTCATGGTCCTTTTGTCGCCGTCCGTGAGCCCCTCTGCCCCATCGACAAGCACGAGTACAGCCTCAGCGCGTTCTACGGCCTGAGTCGATCGCAGAGCCATGTAATACTCCACCGAGCCCTGGATCTTGCCTCTGCGGCGAAGGCCCGCCGTGTCGATGAGTCGAACCGGCTCCCCCTTGTACTCCACCAGCATGTCGATGGCATCGCGCGTCGTGCCCGGGATGTTGCTCACGATCGATCGACGCTCGCCCGTGAAGGCATTGAGAATCGAGCTCTTCCCTACATTGGGTCGGCCCACGATGGCCAACTTCAGCTCTTCTTTTTCCTCTTCTAGTTCGTCTTGGGTGGGGAAATGCTTACAGACCTCATCGAGAAGATCGCTCAACCCGTGACCATTGAGTCCCGAAACGGGAAGGACTTCACCCAGCCCCAGTTCATAGAACTCGGAGGACATTTCGCCCCGTTTGTTGTTATCTGATTTCGTGGCGACCACGTAAAGAGGAATTTTGCTCCCGCGCAGACGGTTGGCAAGGTCGATATCTCCGCCCGTCACCCCTTGAAGGACATCGACGACGAAGAGAACCACATCGGCTTCGGCAAGTGCAACCTCGGCCTGGAGCCGAATCTGCTCAACGAGTGGATCTTCATCACCAAACAAGATTCCGCCCGTATCGACAACTTGAAATTTGTGTAGATAATGCTTCCCTTCGGCGTACAATCGGTCGCGAGTGATGCCAGGATCGTCCTCGACGACGGCAATGCGCCGCCCCACGATGCGGTTAAACAACGTTGATTTGCCGACGTTTGGACGGCCAACGATTACGATAGTAGGAAGCTTTTGGGGCATAGCGGGGACTATCAAGGTACCCTTTCGGCTCAAATCATGACCGTACGGATTCTATTCGCCTCGTTCTTCATCGCTACTGCCGTGGCTGCCTCGGCAAAATCCGAGCGCTACCTGAACGTCCTCGGCGAACGGAGTCTGATCGTTCTTGGCTCCCAGGATCGGCGGTACGGCTTCGGGGTGAGCTATCAAACCCTCCGCCCGGAAAAGCGACTCTCCATCGGGAAAAACGAAGGAAAACTCATGATCGAGGGGTATCTGCTACGTACCTACACAGATTACAAACCGTGGGTTCCGGGAGACGCAAATTTCGATACCGGAGTTCTTGTCTCGGGCCGATACGAGTTTCCGCTTCGCGATAAAAGCACCAAGGGCTTCTGGGAGGCGGGTTGGGGTCTCCATCTCTCCGACGAGGGCACCTACGATCTGGATTCGGTGATCAATTCATCCCCGACCGTCGGGGTCGGGATCAAATGGCTCGAAAAGAGGCCCATCACCCTCACCGCACGCCTCATGCACATTTCAAATGCAGGAAGCGTGGGTCGAAACAAGGGTCAGAATCAACTCTGGATCATGCTCGGTTTCTCACTTTGAGTCCTCACTCCGTACGCTACGAGCTTCTCTCGATTTGCCCTCACACAGGGGCACGCCGAGGACGATTGCATACCCCCCACGGCACGGTGGAGACGCCTTGTTTCATGCCGGTCGGCACCCAAGGAACGGTCAAAACCCTTGGCTCTGAGGACATCGAGGCGATGGGATATGAGCTCATCCTCTCGAATACCTACCACCTGGAGCTAAGACCCACAAGCCCACTCGTCGAAGAGCTAGGCGGCCTGCATACCTTCATGGGTTGGCGGGGTGGAGCCATTCTTACCGATTCTGGGGGATATCAGGTGATGTCGCTGAGCAAAATGCGCACCATCACGGAGGAGGGAGTCGAATTCGCTAGCCACCTCGATGGAAGCAAGATGTTTTTGTCTCCTGAGCGGTCCATTCAAATCCAAGGTCGGCTGGGGGTGGACATCTCTATGGCCCTCGACGTCTGTGCGCCCTATCCCTGTGCGTACGATGAGGCGGCAGAGGCCATGCGCCTCACCCACCTCTGGGCGCCGAGAAACCTCGCGGCGGCCCGTGCTGGCCAGTCGATCTTTGGGATTGTTCAGGGCGGCATCCATGAAAATTTGCGGACAGAATCCGCTCAAGTGCTTTCCGAACTCGACTTTGCCGGATACGCAGTGGGGGGCGTGAGCGTCGGTGAACCCACCGAACTCCAATACCCTGTGGTCCAGTTCACGGCTCCTTTGCTACCTGCGGACAAGCCACGCTATCTCATGGGGGTCGGACACCCCAAGGACATCTTGCATGGCGTCGCCAGCGGGATCGATATGTTCGACTGCGTGCTTCCCACTCGCATGGCGCGCCATCACTGTCTCTACACTCTCCAAGGGCGGATCAACTGCATGGCGGCTCGCTGGGAAAAGCACAACGGCCCCTACGACCCAGACAGCGTGTTCCCTAGTACCGAAAGGTACACGGCGGCCTATGTGCGCCACCTTTTCAAGGCAAAAGAGAGTTTAGGAGCCCGGATCGCGAGTCTGCACAACCTCGCGTTCTACGCAAGGTTGATGCAGGAAATCCGGACCGCAATCGAGGAGGGCACCTGGCCTCAGCTCGTCGCGCGATATGCCAATGCCTGATCGGATAGACCGGCCCAAAGCTTTTGCACGGCCCCAGGCGGGGGGAGAAGCTTGACGATGAACCTTGGCTCATCGTCTGCTCCCTGATACACCCACCACTCCATCACGAGGCCATTGTCCATCGTGAGAGACTGGGCATTCTTGTCTCCGACTTCAGACGAGAGAACACGGGCAAACAAGTCCTTCACGGAGGCGGGCAAGTTCGAGCCCAAGAGGGAAAATCCTTTGATGCCACCTTCAGGCAACCCAAGCAAGATGGCCCCAGCCCGGTTGCCCTCTTGAATCACTCCGCGCTTGTCCATACGGAGCACTCCGAGCGGCAGAAGGTCGAACAACGCAACCTTGCCCTCCAACTCTTGCGATTCACTTCGGGCGTTTACCGAGGCACGTGCCTGGAGGAACCGAGAAACCATCTCGGTTCGGGTTTTACCCTTCGACTTTTGACGAATTCGAGTCCAGTAGGTATGAACGGTTCCGAGGGAGACTTCCAGCCGTGCTGCGATCTCCTTGTCGGTCAAACCTTCGGACGAAAGCAAGATGACCTCCATCTCTCGATCCGAGAGAGGCTTGCCAAAACTTGCCAACTTTTCCCAAGGCTCTGAACCAAGCTTCACAGACTTCCGCATCTCAATAACAGCATCCACGGTGATGTTTGAGGCCAAAACCTTGGGAAGGTTCCACTTGTACACGAAAGTGCGTACACCTAAACTCTCAACCGCTCCTTGCTTCTCTATTGAATACTGATATCGTTATTCCAAGTCAAGCATGATCCATAAAATAGGGACAAGCCTCCGGTCCTAGAAGAAGTCTGCTCAATGGATGAGCGCGTTGATACGCCGGGCCAATTCGATGTCCAGCATCGTCACTCCACCTGCATCGTGGGTCTGCATTCGAACCTGCAGGTGCGGGTACTCCAAGGTCATTTCTGGGTGGTGATCAAGTTCCTCAGCAAGGTGAGCCACGGCCATACAAAAGGCCGCCCCATGCATGTATGTTCTATTTTTGAACACTCTCTGAATATGGTGATCCCCTTTTCCAG
>CAZBXR010000017.1:0-36049 GCA_964496145.1 uncultured Chthonomonas sp.
CGCTGCGGGCAATGGAATTTGGGATTGCCATCGGAGCATTTGCAATGGCGGTTCGACTCTGGCTCGGTCTAGAAAGGAGCGGAGTGTAAGGCAATGGCAAAAAAATCTTTCACAACCATGATTTCGAGCCTTAGCTCGCAAACGCTCTACCTTTTGCTGATTCTGGTCTGCGTCGTCCCGTTGATGATTCCAGGAATCAAGCTGCCGACGAAGCCAGAGAAGCAGACAATCGATCTGTACGCGTTTTTGATGCAGATTGATCCTTCGAAGCCCGTCATTATTCAATCCGACTGGACAAACTCCAGTAAGGGTGAGAGCGCGGGGCAGTACCAGGCGCTCCTTCGAATCTTGATGCGCAGGAACATTAAGTTCTTCGTCATCAGCGTGGGCGACCCACAGGCTCCCGACGTCTCGAAGGCTGTGATTCAACAGATCAACAGCGAGCGCGCCAAGAGCCCGACTCCTGAGCGTGAGTACAAGCTCTGGGAAGACTGGATTGACGGCGGATACCGCCCCGACCCGAGTGGCTCGTTCGCGACGAGTATGAAGATCAAGTTCCGAGAGGCCTTTGCAGGAATCAAGAACCGGCAACCGAATGGCTCCGAAGGAGACATCTTCCAATCGCCGGTGCTCAAGAATGCGAAGAGCCTGAGCGATTTCTCTGCGCTGATCAATATCACCGCTTCCGGAACGATGGACTTCCTCATCGCCCGTATCGGAGGATCGATCCCTCTGGGACTGATGTGCACCGGAGTTATCGGACCTCAGATGCAGCAGTACTATGCAACGAACCAAATCTTTGGTCTGAGCATCGGGCTGAAAGGTATGTACGACATCGAGTGGATGATGGAGTACGGTGTCCGAGGCAGCGATGTGAAGTCCACCGGCAAGGAAGACAAGCGAGTTGTCAGTGAGACCTACCGGGATATCGATATTCCGCCGTTCAAGGGACAAAAGAACTTTGATACGGGAGCGAAATACTACGTGGCTCTCCACACCGCCCTGGGGCTGATCATCCTCTGCGTCATCGCTGGGAACGCCTCTTTGCTGAAGGCGAAGTTTAGTCGAGGTGATAGGTAATGAATCCAGCACAGCTTGAACAGTTCAACGCGTGGAAGATCCTCTTTGGGGTCATCGCTACGATCGGTCTGTACAGCGTCTTGTACCGAGAGAACAAGTTCTATCGATTCTTCGAGCACATGTTCTTGGGCTTGGCCGCTGGATACACCCTCCTCGCTCTATGGAAGGAAACTCTCTACTCGGGCTGGTGGACCCGCATGACCGGGAACGTCGCTGAACCCGCGAAGCAAATCGCGGCGACAGACGGATACTGGGCTTACATGTTCTTGCTTCCGTTTGGGCTTATGGCCTATACCGTGTTTAGCAAAAAGAACAACTGGATGAGCCGAATTCCGATTGGAATCATCCTCGGTCTTTGGGCCGGTCAGCAGATTCAAACGTTCTACAACACGTGGGGCAAACAGATCGCTGACTCCATGCGACCAGTCATCCCTACGTCCACTGAGTTCTTCCGCCCGGATACGGCGGCGCTCGATCCGGCTCAAGCCGCTGCGGTCAATCAAACGATCTACGGCAGCCAAGCTCTGAGCAATCTGATCTTCGTCGTTACCGTGCTCTGTGTTCTCAGCTACTTCTTCTTCAGCTTCGAAGTGAAGAGTAAGGTGATGAAGAATGCGAACACTGCCGGACGATGGCTCCTGATGGTGGGTCTTGGGTCCATCTTTGGTTCCACGGTTATGGCCCGCTTCGCGCTCGTCATCGACCGAATCTCCTTTATCTTCATTGACTCTGTAGAGCAGTTTCCAAAGCTCTTCGGGGGATAGTTGTCCGAGCAAAAGACTGTGGAGGCGCTGGTCCTTCGCCGACGAGATGTCGGCGAGGCAGACCGGCGCCTCACTCTTTTAACCCGTGAAGACGGGAGAATGAACGTGATCGCCCGAGGGGCGAGGAAAGCAGCCTCTCGGCTTGCCGCCATCTCTGAACCGCTTACCCTGGGCGAGTTTCATGTCGCGACGGGCACCAAACAAGCCTATGTGCTCCAAGCATCCATTCGCGATGTGTTTCCGGGGTTGAGAGCCGACTACAATCGGCTGACTCTCGCTCTGGGGCTCGCTGAAGTGTACGCCGCATTCACGCAGGGCGGAGTCTCCCACGAGGATGAGTTCGATAGTCTCGTCAACGGTCTCCACGCGATCGAGGTTGCCGAAAACACGAGTGCGGCGGCGGTGTGGGCTTTGCTCCGGGCCTTGGATACCGAAGGCGTCGCTCCTTACTGGCTTCACTACGTGGATACAGAGGGTGAGATTCTGGAGACGCCCTGCTACGTCAGCCCTTCGGCGGGCGGGCCCGTCACCTTCGAGGTGGGCCGACGCACGAGAGACGCGTACCTCGCAAAAGTCGAGGTCTTGATCGGATTGCAAAAGACAAGCGAGCTCTCCTTACCGCCTCCCAAGCTGCGGATGGCAGATGAGGCGCTAAAGGTTCTTTTCCACTACTTGTGCCATGTGTGTCACGATCCGCTCCCTGCGCTTCGCGTTGCCGTCGGAGAACAAGTAAAATGACGGAATGAAGCGCTTCGCGTTCCTTATGCTCGTTGCTGTATCTCTCGCTCTCGCTGGTTGCTCCGGCGGAAAGAGCGGCGGAGGATTTTCCCAGCGTACAAACGCCGGTAAGGAAGGAATCTTCCGATACCCCATCGTAACGAGCCCCACCACGCTCGATCCTCACAAGGTTGAAGATGGCGACACCATCGACCTGCTTCAGCAGGTTTACGAAGGTTTGGTGGCTTGGGATGAGAATAGCAAGGTGACGGGAGCTCTCGCAGAGAGCTGGACCACCGAGAACGACCGGAAAACCTATGTCTTCAAACTCCGAAAGGGGGCGAAGTTCCACAACGGAAGGGAAGTTACGGCGGACGACGTGAAATGGAGCTATGAGCGGGTCACGAATCCGAAGCTCGCTTCTCCGGTCGCGGAAAGCTACCTCGCAGACATCGTGGGAGTGAAAGAAAAGCTCGATGGCAAAGCCACGGAAGTCACGGGGATCAAGGTGCGCGATGCTCAAACCATCGCTTTTGACATCACTCGCCCTATCTCCTTCTTCCCCTCGAAGCTCACGTACCTCGTAGGCGCTGTTCTCCCTAAGGAGAGTGTGCCTGCAGATAGCGAAATCAGCGACGTGAAGCAAATGGTGGGAACCGGGCCCTTCAAGGCCAAGCGATATGATAAGGACCAGCTTTTCGTCCTTGAAGGCAACGCAGACTACTATCTGGGCGCCCCGAAGCTTTCCGGAATCGAAAGACCCGTTATCAAGGAAGCAGCGACTCGGCTCTTGAAGTTTAAGAACGGAGAAGTCGACCTCGTCATGCTCGAGCGCGGAGATGTTTCGAGCCTCCAAAAAGACCCTAAGTACAAAGATCAACTCAACTTTTTTGACCGCCCGGCGACCTGGTACGTCGGCTTTGGCGTGAATGCTTACGCACCTTTCAAGAATCGAGATGTGCGCCGTGCCTTCGCGATGGCCATCGATCGGGAGCAAATCGTCAACGAGGTGCTGGGTGGCGTCAATAAGTTGGCGGGCGGCATCCTCCCGCCGGCGGTGACCGGTGCGCGAGAGAAAGGCGCCCTGTTAGATTTCAACCCAACGACGGCGAAGCAACTCTTGGCGAGTGCCGGCTATCCAGACCCGAGCAAACTACCGCCTCTTGAGTTCAACTTCCGCGATTCGCGCCCTGACATTCAGTTGGCGGCCGAGAATGTTGCCCTGCAACTTGAAAAGAACCTCGGTGTGAAGACCCAACTGCGAAGCATGGAATGGGGAGCTTATCTTCAAAAGCGAGACCGAGGCGAGATGCAAATCTTCCACATGCGTTGGGGAGCCGACTATCTGGACCCAGAGAACTTCTTGACCATGCTTCTCACCACAAACGGTCCCGAGAATAAGTCTGGCTTTAGCAACCCCGAGGCCGATGCCCTTTGCGCGGCCGCCGATGTGATGGCGGACGGAGCCGAGAGAAACGCCACGTATGCAAAGGCGGAAGATCTCTTCCTGCAAGACGCATTTTGGCTCCCGCTGTACTTCCAACGAGATGCTGAGCTGATCTCGCCACGGGTGAAGAATCTCAGGGGATCGGTGTTTGGCCACCTGCCACACCGAACCGTAGAAATTGCCGCTGGGCCATGAAAACCATTGTCGTAAAGGGGGCCTTTGACCGACCGTCGATGGGCCCCCGGCAGACTTGTATCGCCGTACATCGCGACCTTGAAGTCGCAAACGAAGTGGGATGGCAAAGTCAGGGCGGGGCGGGGCCCATGGACCCTCGGATTGCCACGTCGTCGGTCCTCGACATATCTCTTCCGGCACCGGCGGTGTTGGCTCGCGTGGAGATTCTGGGGGTGTTCGCGCTTTATGCAAGTGCGGAGCACGAAGATCCAGGGACCCTCGGAGCCAGAATTCAACTCTGCAAGCACGGTCAGGTCGTGTCTTCTCACGATCTGATTTGTGGTCGCCACTATGTCGATGCCCCCTCTCAGGTGGGCCAAGTCCTTGCCCCTGGCGATGGGGTCACCATGACTCCAGTGGGAGTGACCGTGATTGACAAGGTGCCGACGGAAGTCGGGCTGTTGGCGATCGATTTTGCGACTCCAGTCAAAGCTGATTCTGTTCGATTCATCGACATGGGCTCGGAGGCAAGTTTCTGTGTCTTCGAAACCTTCTTCGAGGCCGTAGCAGAGGCGGGTTGTCCGTTTCACCATCACTCGGGAGGAATCGCTCTCGAAGAGCTGGCGGGCATCGTGCGAGCGGGCGATAAGCTGCGGTTTCGGATGGCGTGCCAACAATTTCGCTCCGGCATCGAGCGTTTGTCGGGAAACCTCGATGAAGCTCGTGGCTTGGCCCTGACATTTCTCAGCGTCATTCTCGTGGGGATGCTGGAGATGGGAGCCGGACGCGAGATGCACAGCTTCTTGCTGGCGGCGGCAAGAGATTTCGAAACTCTGGATGACTCTCTCGCGGTGGCGAAGCGAACGCTTGAGCTTGCCGAGGAGATCGCTCTGCCACGTATGAAGGATCAGGAGGCCCCGACGGCGGCGATCATGAATCGTGCGCTACAGATCATTGATCGGAATTACGGGAAGGAATTGGACGACGCCACGGTGGCGACTTCCGTGGGCTTGAGCCGGTCGCATTTTCGCTTCTTGTTCAGAGAGAGCACGGGGCAACCGTTCCAAAAATACCTGGTGGCCGTGCGGTTGGAAAAGGCGAAGCAGCTTCTCACCGACCTCAATATGTCGGTGAGCGAGGTGAGCCAGGCGGTCGGTTTTGTGAGCCCTTCGCACTTCAGCCGAGCCTTCGCAAAGCGATTTGGAGTGCCTCCCACTCTGATTAAGCAGCAAACTGCCCGATAAATAAAAAGTCAGGTAACCATGCCGGAAGGCTTGGTCACAGATTTCGGGAACATGCCTTTCACGATGAGGGAAACGGTCTCATCGGCGAGGAAACAAATGATGATGGCTCTTTACTTACTCTGTGCAGGTGGATTCTACGTTGCCATGTCAAAGACGGCTCATCAATTCTCTGAGGTCGAAGCGACCCATCCGTTGCAATCAAGCGAGGCGACTCCGCACCTAACATGGGTGCCAGGAGGCAAATTCCTCAAGGTTGTCGATGGTGGCGCTACCACAGAAAAAGCGGCCTAAGCCCTTACTTAGGATCGCTCACGACTCGTTTGAGGTGGACAGCTGAACCCCGCATGTGGGGGTCTTCCGCAATGGAAAGCTGTTCACCTTTTTCGTCTTTCTTCACCACCACCGGGTTCAACACGCGAGGATCATTGTCGTCAAGCTTTTGACCCAGGAAAGTCTCGCGGTGAAGGAGAAACTCGTCCGCCGTTTCTTCCACTCGGCCCTCGTACACTAGCCCAAACTCGGTGTACTCAAATCGCCCTTGGCCATCCAGCGTGAGTTTCACTCGATTGATGGTCCCTCGGATGTGTTCGGGGCTTGTTTTCGCGTTCTCAAGATCGCGGTTGCCCTGCCAAGACCCAAGGTAGTTCACGCTCTTTGCGCAGCCTGAAAGAAGGGCTATTCCAGCTATAATGCTTATCGTGAGCACGGTCGCGAATGAAGAGTTTTTGAGCATGGGATTGAACCGGTTTGAGTATGACCGGATTTGCGAATTACTTCAACGCACACCGACTCGCACCGAGGTGGGCATGTTCGCGGTGATGTGGAGCGAACACTGCGGCTATAAGTACAGCCGAAATGTGCTCGCGTACTTCAAAAAGTACAAAGAAGCCATGGAGGGTGATGGCCACGAAAATGCGGGGATCATCGATATCGGCGATAACCTGGGAATCACCATGAAGGTGGAGTCGCACAACCACCCCAGCGCCGTAGAGCCTTACCAGGGTGCCGCCACCGGAGTCGGGGGCATTATCCGAGACATTTTCACGATGGGCGCTCGCCCTATCGCGGCACTCAACTCCCTTCGGTTTGGAACGATTTCACCTGGAAAAGAACCTGAGGCTGTAGTGGACCGAAATCGGCACCTCTTCCGCCGGGTCGTTGCTGGCATCGGTGGGTACGGTAACTGCGTAGGCGTGCCCACCGTCGCGGGAGAAGTCAATTTTCACCCCAGGTACAGCGGGAATCCGCTCGTCAATGCCATGTGCGTGGGCGTCGTGCCGCTCGATCAGGTGACCACGGCCGCCGCAGCGGGAGTAGGGAATCCCGTCATCTATCTTGGCTCGGCCACCGGCAAAGACGGAATCCATGGCGCGACCTTCGCCAGCGATTCTCTCGGCGAGGATAACGAGGACAAAAGGCCGAATGTCCAGATCGGCGATCCATTTGCGGAAAAACTTCTCATCGAAGCCACTTTGGAGGCGCTGAAAACGGGAGCCGTGGTTGCCATTCAAGACATGGGCGCGGCGGGCCTCACGTGCAGCACCATTGAAATGTCGAGCAAGGGTGGCGTCGGCATGGAGATCAATCTCGATCTCGTGCCCGCCCGTGAAGCCGGTATGACCGGTTATGAACTCATGCTGAGCGAGAGCCAGGAGCGCATGCTCTGCGTGGCTGCGAAAGGGCGTGAGCAAGAAGTCATCGATGTTTTTGAGAAGTGGGGCACCCATGCTGTCGTCATCGGCTATGTCACGGAAGGGAAGGTCGTTCGGGTGACTCGAAATGGAGTCGTAGAAGCGGAGCTTGACGCAACATTCTTGACCGACCATTGTCCGGCATACTCCACGCCGATCGAAGAGCCAGCCTATCACCGCGAGGCAAGAGCTTTCTCATTGGAGGCCGTTCCGGATCTCGGAAACCGCGAATCTCTGCTCAAGCTCCTTGCCGCCCCCAATATCGCCAGCAAACGCTGGGTGTACGAACAATACGATTATCAGGTCCAGACACAGACCGCACTCATCCCTGGTGCCGCAGACGCGGCTGTCTTGGACTTGCGTGACACGGAGCGCGGCATCGCCGTGAAGATAGACGGGAATGCCCGACAGGTGTATCTAGACCCCTATACGGGCGGAACCCTCGTGGTGGCAGAGGCCGCGCGAAACGTCGCCTGCACAGGGGCAAAGCCTGTGGCCGCCACCGACGGCCTGAATTTTGGAAACCCTCAACTGCCCCACGTGTACTGGCAGTTCGAAAGGTCAGTAAAGGGAATTGCGGACGCGTGTGAGACGCTCAAGACTCCCGTCGTGAGCGGAAACGTGAGCTTCTACAACGAGAGTGACTTGGGAGAGGTCTTCCCGACGCCGCTTATCGGGATGCTCGGAGTCCTCCAGAACGCGAAGGATCGCGTGGGGATGGCCCTTCAACCCGGCTGCGAAGTGTGCGTGGTAGAGGTCCCTGGCTTGGACACCGTGCAACAAGGCCTTGGCGCCTCTGAGTATCTGGCCGAAGTCCACGGAATCGAGAATGGGATTCCTGTCGCGCCAGACCTGGAAGGCGAAGCACGGCTCCATGATTTCCTTGTCGCCGGGGCGGCCAAAGGCCTTTGGAAGTCAGCCCATGACTCGAGTGAAGGCGGGTTGGTGGTGGCACTGGCCGAAATGTGCATTTGTGGTGATGTGGGTATACAAATCGGGGACCTGAGGGAACATTTCCCTGGGTTCGAGCGGTCAGATAGCCTGGCGTTTGGGGAAGTCCCGGGTCGAGTGATCCTTGGAGTTCTTCCTGAAGCCGTAAGCTCCGTCCAAAGCTTGGCCGAAACCCATTGTCTACGGTTTTGCCGACTTGGCACGGTTCTTGCAGAGGAAAAGACATTCTCCGTGGGATCAATCTGTGCGAACCTGTCAGAATTGCAATTGGCATATGAGGGAACGTTCCCGCAAAATATGGAGAGCAGAACGAATAAGTAAGGCTTGAGGACTCGTTCGTCCAATAATCCCTACTGGTGAAAAAGATGCGTAAACTGAATTTGTTATTGATTGCAGCGCTTGTGATGACTTGCGCGGGTAGCTTTGCCCAGAGTACTGGGGAAGTTGCGAAGAAGGTCATCGAGGGGAGTCAACTCTACAAGGATGGCAAGATCGATGCCTCCATCGCCTTGTTTGAAGAATTGGAGAAGGCCAATCCGGACAATGCAGATGTCCTGAGCTGGCTCGGGTTCCTCTATATCCAAAAGGATATGCACGAGAAGGCTGTCCCAGTCCTGGAGAAGGCCCTCAAATCCCGACCCAATGACCTGGAGATTCGAAACAACCTCGGAAACGCCTACATTGCTACGGGCCGAGATGAACTTGCCCTCGCTGAGTACGAAGCGATCGCAAAGTCCAGCCCGAACATGTATGAGCCCCACTACAACATCGGGGGCATCAAGCTGCGCAAGGCCGACTACAAGGGAGCCATCGAAGCTTACAAGAAGGCCGTCGCTCTCAACAGCACCGATCCATTCGTTTTCAACAACCTCGGACTTGCTTATGAGGGTGCTGGGGACGAGGCGGAGGCCGCAAATTGCTTCGCGAAAGCCGTAAGCATGCGCCCAGACAACGTCTTGTTCAACCGAAATGCAGGTTTCAGCTATCTTCGACTCGCAGAAGACGCGACTGCCCTTGAGCACCTGAAGAAGGCTCAGGCCGCCGATCCAGATGTCCCAACGGCTCTTGCCATCTCTGAAATCTACGCCCGAGCGGGCCAGATGAAGGATGCCGAGAAGTATCTCAAGACCATCGAATCGGAGATGTCAGACAACGCTACCTATTGGTACAACATGGGTGTTCTGCGCGAAAAGCAGGGGAACACCGATGGAGCTATCGAGGCGTACGAGAAGTCGCTTGATCTGAAGCGAGACAACATGGACGTGGTGAACAACCTGTCCTTGCTCCACTACAAGAAGGGCAACTACGACAAGGCAATCCCTCTCTTCCAAGCGTATTCAAACGCTCGACCGAACGACGTCGCGGCGAAGCTCAACGTGGCAGGCAGCTTGGCTCGCGCCGGAAAGCTGACAGAGGCCATGGAAGTTTGGAAGTCGGTGGTCCGAGCCAATCCAAAGCGAACTGATGTTCGTCTCGACCTCGCGGCAGCGTACTGGCAACGAAGCGATTTTGAATCGGCTCGATTCCATTTCGCAGAGGCTCTCAAGGCCGAACCGAACAATGTGCGCGCCCTCAATGGAATAGGTCTTTACCAGTACCAAATGGATAAGTTGGCCGATGCGGTCAAGACTTTCCTGCGAGTCCTCGAGCTGAATCCGAAGTATCTTCCGGCTTACAACAACCTCGCCGTGACGTACGAACGACAAAATAAAATGACCCTCGCGGTTCAGACCCTGGAAAAAGCACTGGCAATTGATCCAAACTTTGCAGACGCCAAGAAAAATCTTGCGCGAATGAAGGGATAACCCGCAAAGTTTGCAAATCAATCTACTCGTCAATACGCATCGCATCGACGCCATCGAGGCGGCCAAGAGCACGGCGACCTTTTTAAAGGAGCGCCGTGCTCTTGTGGGTTCTGAACGTGAGTCTGCCAGTCTGATAGGAGCGGAACCGATCGGTTCCGACAAGATCGGCAAGGCAGACCTCGTGATCACGTTTGGGGGCGATGGCACCCTCATTCGAGGGGCTCACCTGTGCTCAGCGCATGGAACGCCCATCCTTGGCGTTTTCTTCGGTCGGTTTGGGTTTGTTACTCAAGTCGATCCGAACGAGCTTGGGGCCGCCCTGAGCATCTTCTTTGATGGCGCCGCCAAGGTCCAGGAGAGGCTCATGCTCCAGACAGAGCTTTTCAGGCATGGACGGCTGGTCGCCACGCTTCACTCGCTCAACGAGGCCGTGTTGCAGCGGGCCGCGACCACGCGGATGCTCCATTTCGAGGTCACGATTGATGGCCATCATCTGAACTCTTATCCCGCAGATGGTGTGTTGGTGGCGACTCCTACCGGGTCCACCGGCTACAACCTCTCGGCAGGGGGCCCTATCGTCGATCCTGGGGCTGACTGCCTCGTCTTGACCGCTATTACGCCCCACACGCTCTCCTACCGCCCTCTCGTCCTTGGATCGGATTCGGTGATCGATTTGAAGATTGACACCCGAGGCGATGCGATTCTTTCTTGTGATGGGCAGAGCCGATTGGAAATGCTAAGCGGAGATTCGGTGCGAATCACGAAGTCGCAACGGGTGACTCGACTGGTCACCGTCGATGATCAAGATTTCTTACACAAACTCACTGATCGACTCTTTTGGACGCGGCGCGATCCGCCGGTGGGGGACTAATGAGTCTGCTCAATGTGGAGAATGCTCGGGTGGCATTTCGCTCTGGCCCTAGGGTCGTTCAAGCCCTCGATGATGTGAGCTTTGAACTCGCCCTGGGCGAATGTCTCGCTCTCGTGGGAGAATCGGGTTGTGGAAAGACCACCATGGCGCGATCTGTTCTCGGGCTTCAGCGCCTCGATTCTGGGACGATTACACTCAACGGCAAGGCGGTGAAGGGCGTGGAGCCTCGGCAGGCAGAACGCCTCGGCATGATATGGCAAGACCCCAATGCAAGCCTTGACCCCCGGTGGACCATCGAACGGACCCTTTCCGAGCCCTATCAACTTGTTGGAGCCAAGCCGGAGGTCCCCACGCTGATGGAGGAGATTGGCCTTGATCCCATCCTCGCGACGCGATACCCTCATGAATTGAGCGGAGGCCAGCGACAAAGAGTCGCCATTGGCCGGGCTATTGCATTGCGACCCCCTCTCGTCATCTGCGATGAACCCACAGCGGCCCTCGATTTGAGCGTGCAAGCCCAGATATTGAATCTACTTTCCGACATGCGAGCGCGCCTGGGCGTTTCGTATCTTTACATCTCCCACGATTTGTTGACAGTGCGCGCCGTGGCCGATCGTGTGGCAGTCATGCAGGCGGGCAAGATCGTCGAGATGAACACGACCAAGGAACTCTTCGCAAATCCGCAGACGGAATACACCCGCACACTTTTGGATGCGGTTCCCGGAAAAACTCTTTCGTGGAAATCCGGTGCGTAACGATTCCGGAGCGAGTGTAGGTATATTCGGCCTGATGTTGAAGGAGGCGAAAGAGCTTTACAAGTACCGAGAGTTGCTCTGGACCCTCGTGGAACGGGAGCTGAGAATCCGCTACAAAAACAGCGTTATCGGATTCTTTTGGTCGCTCCTCAACCCCATCGTCACGATGTCGGCGATGTTCTTCGTCTTCAAGTTCTTTCTACAGAACGAGACGCCCAGTTTTTCGGCCTATGTGTTTGCGGCCTATCTGCCGTACATGTTTTTCCAACTCGCCATTCTGGATAGCGCGCAATCGATTCTTGCCGCGCTGCCTGTCATACGGAAGGTGTATTTCCCGCGCGAGATCCTCCCTCTCGCGAGCGTACTCAGCAATTTCATCCATTTCTTGCTCTCGCTCGGGGTGTTTTTCGTTTTCCTTGGGGTGATCTGGCTTCGGCACCCTCAGAATTCCCCGTTCCAGGTCTCGATTCTTTGGCTTCCGCTCCTCCTGCTCACGCACTTGGCGCTCACGACTGGGGTCGCCTTGTTCGTATCGGCACTGAATACCTTTTACGAAGACGTGAAGTACATGGTCGGGGTCGTTCTGTACCTCATGCTCTTCTTCACGCCCGTGATGTACTTTAGCGAACAGGTGGCGGCGGCAAAGGGGCTTCCCGCTTGGGGTTACACGCTTTATCACCTCAACCCTGTTGCCATGCTCTGCACGGCGTATCGTAAAGTGCTCGTGGCTCCCGTGAACCCAAAGGTGGGAGGCAAAACCCTCGAATACATTCCTCTCGATTGGGGGCTATTGAGCGTCGCCATCGCGGTTTCAGTCTTGATGCTCGTGGGGGGCTACGCTTACTTTAACAAGGTGAAATGGAGGTTTGTAGAGCGTCCATGAGCCAACCCGTCGCAATCCGCCTGCATGACGTGAAAAAAGAGTTTGTGATCTCACAGAGTGGGGCCAACTCGTTCAAAACGATGTTCTTGTGGCGGAGCAAACGTTCGCGCAAGACGCTCCAAGTCCTTCGCGGGGTCTCCATCACGGTGCATAAGCAGGAGTGCGTAGCCGTGATTGGCCGAAACGGGGCGGGGAAGAGCACGTTGCTCTCGCTTCTGGCTCGGGTCTACAAACCCACTTCCGGGACGGTAGAAGTGGAAGGCCGCATTGCTCCGCTGCTCGAGCTTGGCGCAGGATTTCATCCGGACCTCTCGGGTGAAGAGAACATCTTGTTCAACGGGGTCATCCTGGGGATGAGCCGCAAGCAACTCCGCGAACGGATGGATTCGATCATCGAGTTTGCTGGGGTACGAGAGCATATCCACGCTCCGGTGCGAACCTACAGCTCGGGAATGCTGGCTCGTCTTGGCTTTTCGATTGCCGTCCATGTGGATGCCGAAGTTCTTCTCGTGGACGAGGTCCTCGCCGTGGGTGACCAAGAGTTCGAGGCGAAGTGCTACGACCGGATCGAGACTTTTCGGAAAACAGGCACGATCTTTTTCGTGTCGCACGACCTCGATGCGGTTGCCCGGGTGGCCGACCGCGTGATCTGGATCGAGGAAGGTCTCATCAAGATGGAAGGCACGCCAGACCAGGTGTTGCCAACTTATCGCAAAACTCCCGAAGCCTGATCAGGGCCTTTGAACTGTTGTCTAGCGCGTTGCGTCGAGCAGCCGCCGAACCGTCGTGAGGAGTTCCTCGGCCCGGGCTAGTGGCCACTGGGTAGCGGCGTCGCTCAGAGCGTTTGCAGGGTCGGGGTGAATCTCCAAGAACAGGGCGTCGATACCTACCGATACCGCCGCGCGAACCATCGCGGGGATCGAATCACGGTTGCCGCCGGTGCTCGAACCTTGGCCCCCGGGGCGTTGGGCACTATGCGTGGCATCGAAGCAAACAGGCACTCCAAACCCGCGCATGATCTCGAGGCCGGGCATGTCGACAATCAAAGTGTTGTAACCAAAGGTGGTGCCGCGCTCGGTGAGCATGATCCCGTTCGCCTGGTAATCGCGCAGCTTTTCCACGATGTTTCTCGTATCGTGCGGAGCCAAAAACTGCCCCTTTTTCACGTTGACGGGTTTCCCTGTCTTGGCGGCGGCCTCTAACAAATCGCTCTGCCGGCAGAGAAAGGCTGGAATCTGCAGAACATCGGCGACCTCAGCTACCGGAGCCGCCTGGTCAGGCAGATGGATGTCGGTGGTAAGAGGCGTGCCTAGCGAAGACTTGATTCGCCCCAGCAGCTCGACGCCCTCTCCAAGCTCATATCCTCTTTGGCTCGCGCCCGATGTTCGGTTTGCTTTGTCAAAGCTCGCTTTGAAGATGTACTGGAACCCAAGACGCTCGGCGAGCGGAGCGAGCGTGCTTCCCACCTGCATGCAAAGATCGTACGATTCGGCCAGGCAGGGACCCGCAATGAGCGTGAAGGAACCATCGCCGACCTGGAAGTTTGAAATGGGAAACGGGGTCACTGGCATTCTCATAAGAGGATGACACAGACACGAAGCTCGATGAGTCGGCCCGATGAGGGGCCAGATAACCCTACCGATCGTTAAATTGACAGGAAGCTCGTATTTCTACTTGCCAAGAGGCCGTCTGAATCAGGAATGAAAGATGTGTTCAGGGGGAAATTCGATGGGCAAGAGACAACTAAGAGTCGTTCGACTAATTGAACCAGAAATCTGCCTCGAATGCCGCTTTGGACATCGAGCTCAGGTGGAATTGCAGGATGGATCGACGCAAGAAATGATCTACTGCAAGAGGCTCGACTGCGATAACTGGGACTACTCCAGTGCGGAGCCTGCCAAAGGCGTCTCGATTGACGACGCTGCATAAAACCGATTTTTAGCCATCAGAAAATAGAGAAGGGGCCGGAGCTGTGCTGTTGGGGTGTGCACGGTGTCCGGCCCTCTTCGTTGAACTGTTGTTCGCATCGAACGAACTATTCTGCAGAATCTTCGACGATTGGAGTCTCGACTTCGACTTCGACGTCTGCTTCGGCGGCTTCTGCAATGGCGGCGGCCTTCTTCGAGGCACGCTTCTTGGGTCCAGAAAGTCCCATTTCCGTGCCGATGGCATCGCCTTGGAACGTCGCCTTGTGCTTGATTCTTCGAGTGAGCTCGCCATCGCTGAGAGTATGCCAGTTGGCTCGGTCGAGAGCCCATTGCCAGCCAATCTCAAGCGGGCTGTACTGATACTCGACTCCCTTGTGGACAAGATCGCTGAAAATTGTCTTCAGGTCTTCGCGACCGGCCAAAATCTTTTCGCCTTCTTCGATGTTGGCGACCAATCCGATTTTCACTTCGACGACTTCTTCTTCCATCGCAAGGAGGATCGCCTTGGTCTTCTTTGCTGGTTCGAGAGAAACCTGAATGGAGTGAAGGTGGCCGAGCATGGCCTTGGTAAGTGAGTTGTAGCCTTCAGTAGACCAGGTGTACTCTTTATCTTCGTACACTGCTTTTGCATGACGGCCGCTCAGGACGATGGCAGTCGCAACGAGTGCCGCATCTGTTTGCGGAAGTTTGGGAAGGGCTTTCTTGACGTGATCAAGGGTTGTTTCTGGCTTCGTGAGGTTGCAGGTAATCAAATCCGGTGGCTCCGTACATTCACAGATGGAGACTTCCGTCCAATCCGGACGGTCTGTGTCAGTCGCAGGACCCAAAAAGGGTCCATAATTCGTACTAGTTTACCCGGCAACGCCCGGGAGCGGAAGTTTTGAATCATGAACAAGTATTTCAGCATCATTCTCGCCGGAGCCATGGCGATCGGATTGGCAGGTTGTGGATCAAGTTCCAAGGAGACTGCAGATTCGGGCGGTTCTGCCCCTAAGCCAACTCCAGGAACTCCCTCGACTGGGAAGAAACTGAAGATCGGTGTGGTCTTCGATTCGGGCGGTCGCGGCGATAAGTCGTTTAATGACAGCGCCTGGGCCGGTATCGAGCGGGCCCAGAAGGAATTTGGTATCGAGGCTCTCCCCATTGAAAGCAAGACCGAGAAGGACTACGAGACAAATCAGTCCACGCTTGCCGAGTCCGGGGCAGATCTCATCATCGCTGTCGGTCTCAACCAAGAAACAGCCCTCAAGAAGGTTTCGGCCGCATTTCCAAATTCGAAGTTTGCCATCGTCGATGGCAGCGTGGACGCGAAAAACGTCCGAATGCTGAAGTTTAACGAGGAGGAGGGAAGCTTCTTGGCAGGATATCTTGCTGGCCTCGTGACCACGACAAACAAGATCGGCTTTGTGGGCGGCATGGACATTCCTCTCATCGCGAAGTTCCAGTACGGATACATGGCCGGAGCGATGCTCGCGAATCCAAAGATCGAGATTTTGCCTGCGAAGTTTACAGGCAACTGGGATGACAGCCAAAAGGGCAAGGCCTCTGCGAACATTCTCTTCAGCAGTGGAGCAGACATTGTCTACCACGCCGCCGGACGTGCCGGTCAAGGCGTGATCACTGCCGCCAAAGAAGCCAACAAGTATGCGATCGGGGTGGACTCGAACCAAGATGACATCGCGCCAGGCAATGTTCTGACTTCGATGTTGAAGCGAGTCGATGAAGCGGTCTATGCAACGATTAAGGACCTCGTCGAAGGAAAGTACGCACCGGGCGAAGTGAAATACACCCTGGCGCAGAACGGCGTGGGCCTTTCGGACATGGTCCACACAAAGGACAAGATTGGCGCGGACAAAATTGCTGCGCTCGAGCCGATCAAGCAAAAAATCATCGCTGGAGAGATCAAGGTTCCTTCGACTCTTGCCGAGTTTGAGACCTTCAAGCAAGCTCAAGTGAAGCCGTAAGCCATCGCGAAGAGAAGGCGCAAAAAGTCGGTCAGGGATCTCCCTGACCGACTTTTTCGTGACTTGTCCGAACTTGTTCGCGCCGATCTCGTCCAATAAATGTACAGATTCGCGAGCGGGACGGTAACAAATTCCTACGTGAGCCCAGTACCCATGAAAAGAGGGAAGTCATCCGCATGAAAAAAACCGTCCTCATTGCCGAAAGTGATGCTCATATTGCGCTCTTGATCCAAACAAATTTGGAAAACTGGGGTTACCTCACTCTTTTGGCAAAGAATGGCGATGAAGCCCTCGATTTGATCGTAAGATCGCGTCCCGATGTCGTGGTGAGCGAAGTCTCGTTGCCGATTTTGAGCGGATTTGAGATGATTCAGCGGCTCAAAGAGGATCATATCCTGGCGAGCACACCCGTGATCTTCCTCAGCTCTCTCGTCCAAGATGAGGACATCCGAGTCGGGATCGAACTCGGCGCATCGGCCTATCTGTCTAAACCTTTTGAGCCAAAAGAGCTTGCATATGCCGTGGCGAATGCCTGACCCCGCGTCAAGAACTGCAGGGGTTCGGGTAGCATAGCCACAGATTTAAAGGAGTTATTGAATCAACCCTATGGCCCTTAGAGTATTGGTCTGCGACGACGAACGATTGATTGTCCGCTTGATCCAGGTAAACCTGGAGAAGCAAGGTTACACCGTCATCACCGCCTATGATGGCAAGGAAGGCTTGGAGAAGATCCGTGCCGAAAAGCCAGATTTGGTTGTTCTAGACGTGATGATGCCGTACATGGACGGCTTTGAGGTTCTGAAGAACCTTCGGCGCGATCCTGAAACCGAATCCCTTCCTGTAATCATGCTTACCGCAAAGGCGCAGGACAAAGACGTATTTGAAGGCTATCACTACGGAGCCGACATGTACCTCACCAAGCCTTTTAACCCCATCGAGCTCGTGACATTCGTCAAGCGAATTGCATCGAGCGGCGGCGACTCTGCTGCCGGTGGACCCAAGCGCTACGATCTGTAAACCGACAGGGTTGAATCTAGAATTCTGGCCAGCAAGGATTTCCTTGCTGGCCAAATTTGCTTTTTGAGACTCCGTTCCACGCTCCGATTTGGCAAAAACCTTAGAGAAAGAGGAAATTGGCCAATTTCTTGAAAGAATATTCTTCACCCGAGAAAAAGTGTGTTAAAATGAAAGTCGGGAATACGTATTCTCTGCGTGCAAAGCAGCACGCAACGCGAGGCAAGAACCAGTGAGGGTTACGCAACAAGATTTAGCAAAGATTGCTGGAGTCAGCCAGGCCACCGTGTCTAGAGTGCTGGCTGAAGACGCTCGCGTCGAAGAGCACATCCGCCAAAAGGTCCTTTCGGCCATGAAAGAGACCAACTACAAGCCCGACATTCGGGCCCGCTCCTTGCGTCAGCAAAAAACCTACTTGATCGGTTTAGTCCTCAAGCGAGACGCGAGTGACCTCCAAGGCGATCCATTTTTCTCCATGCTCGTGTCTGAGGTCTTGGGTTATCTCAGCGCGACCCCTTATCACCTGTGCGTAGACATCGCGACAGGCGCACTGCGGCAGGAATACATCTACGACGAAATGCTGAGAACCCGCCGGGTGGATGGGCTCATTCTGGTGGAATCCGAGCCTCGCGATGAGCGAATCAAGAAGCTTCAGAACGAAGGTTTCCCCTTCGTTCTCATCGGAAACCCGCTGACCAGCGACACGATCCACAGCGTCGACAACGACAACGTCGAGGCTGGGTTCAAGATCACAGAGCACCTTCTAGAGCAAGGATTCCGGAAGATCGAATTCTTGGCAGGCCCGGAGAGCGTGACCGTGGTTGGCGACCGGGTGGAAGGTTACAGACTAGCGATGCAAAAAGCTGGTTTGCCTGCCCAAGCGTTTTACACTGATTTCGGATTTACCGCCGCGCGCGGGCTCGCGCATCGAATTCTTCGCCGCGATGACCGGCCCGAAGCTCTCGTCGTCCTGGATGACTTCATGGCGATGGGTGTGGTCGATGCGGCTCGTGACCTTTCCATAGACGTGCCCAAGAAGCTTGGAATCGCGAGTTTCAACGATTCAAACCTTTGCTCCCTTGTTCCGGGCGGCCTCACCAGTGTCTCACTTAGCATTGCCGAGATCGTTCGTGTGGCGTGCGGGAAGCTCCTGAGGCTGATCGAAGGAACAGACGCTGGCGAATCTCGGCGAATTGTCGTCCCCACGCTGCTCAAGGCGCGCGGTTCCTCGGTAGGGAGTAACGAACAGGCGATACGATGACACTTTCCCTCGCCGCCTTGATCGTGACATCTCTGGGTGCAGAATCCTTCACCCACACATTCCGGTTCACCACGGATCGGGCGGATGTCAAATCGGTGAGCGTCGCGGGAACCTTCAATGCGTGGAACAACACTGCGTTGCCTATGACTCCAGCGGCCGACAAGCGGACCTGGACTGCGACTACCTCCCTCAAGCCTGGGGTTTATCAATATAAGTTTGTTCTGAACGGCTCGGAGTGGGTCACAGATCCGCTCGCGAAAGACGTTGCCGATGGCAATGGGAATACGAATTCACAGTTCATTCTCACCCCTCCTGGCTACCAAATTGCCGCTCAACTCGGAGACGGGAAGATGACCGAGTCGGGGATTCACCACGGCAAGGGCCCCGATTATGCGAACCACGATCGCGGTGAAGTGACGATCCGCATCCGGTTGCGCCCTAAAGATATTCAGTCCGCGACGCTCGAGCTCGAGGATATGCAGGGACGCATCACTCGGGTGCCGACTCGCACCATCCTGCAAGATGAAATCTTCGAGATAAGAGAGGCCACATTCCGATGGGATGGCAAGGCGAAACGAAGGTACCGGTTTGCCTTGGCCGATGGGAATACCACTCGATACCTGACCCCAGCGGGTCTGGAAACTACAAGCAAGCAAGGGTTCGATCTCGGAGCGATTCTCAAAAACTCTCCTCAGGTTCCAGGCTGGGTCGAAGACACGATCTTTTACCAAATTTTCCCAGACCGCTTTGAGAACGGCTCGAAGGCCAATGACCCGGCTGAGGTAGAGCCTTGGAACGCAGAACCCAAGTACTTCAACCGATTTGGCGGGGATGCCATCGGGGTGAGTAAGCGGATGAGCCACCTCACGAATCTCGGGGTGAATGGGGTCTATTTCAACCCGATCATGGAGGCTCCGGCAAACCACCGATACGATCCTGCAGATTTCTACCTCGTGGATAACGAGTTTGGGACAAACAAAGAGTTCGGCGATCTCACTCGGCAATTAAACAAGGCCGGAATCAAGGTCGTCCTGGATCAAATTTTCGATCACGTGGGAGTCACCTTCCCACCTTTCGTCGATTTGCTCAAGAACCAGCAGAACTCGAAGTACAAAGACTATTTCTTCGTGAATTCATGGCCCGTTTCGGTCAAGAATCCTCCACCCTATCAAGCCTGGTACGGGTTCGAGAGTATGCCGAAGGTGAATCTGGCGAACCCTGACCTAAAGAAGTACTTGCTTGGATCGCTCGATTTTTGGCACAAAAACGCCCACCTCGACGGGTGGAGGCTCGATGTGGCGAACGAAGTGCCCGATGCTTTCTGGCGCGAGTTTCGGCCCTATCTGAAGAGAATCAAGCCCGATGCTTGGATCGTGGGAGAAGTGTGGTCCGATGCCCGTCATTGGCTCCAGGGCGATATGTGGGATGCGAGCATGAACTACCCGTTCCGCTATGCTTGTGTAGATTACATCGCCAAGGGAACGATCACGCCGACCCAGTTTACGAACCGCCTGATGGAAGCCTATCGGTGGTACGCCCCTCAAGTCGCTCGTAACCAAATGAACCTCTTGAGTAGCCACGATACTGCTCGCTTCTTGCACGATGCCGGAAACGACGAATCCCTTCAAAAGTTGGCCGCCACGGTGCAAATGACATGGGTGGGCGCACCCAGCATCTATTACGGCGAGGAGCTCGGAATGCAGGGCGGACCTGATCCTCAAAACCGTCGAGGCATGGAATGGGATCGAGCCAACGCTCAAAATTCAATGCTCTCTCATTACAAGCGGCTCATCCAGATTCGGAAGAGCCTGCCTGTGCTCCGCAAGGGAACCCCGATTCCTTTGAAATCGTCCGATAGTCAGGAAGTGGCAGTTTTTGGTAGAAAATGGAATAACGAAATGGCCATCGTGATGGTCAACCGATCCACTGCTGCACAGACCGTCTCGGTCCCTCTTGGCCCGCTCACCAGAGAGAAGCTCTCTTGGCAAGACATCCTCGCAAAGCAGGACATCAAGAGTCCGGCCGGCGAACTGCAAGTGAAACTGGCGCCCCGTTCCGCCGTCATTGCCGTACCCCAGAGCCAAGTGCCTAAACAATTTGTATCCTATAGCAATACATTCTCGGAGATAAATCAATGATCAATTCTAAGAAGGGCTTTACGCTCATCGAACTGCTCGTCGTAATCGCGATTATCGCGATTCTTGCAGCAATCCTCTTCCCGGTGTTCGCTCAGGCGAAAACTGCTGCAAAGAAGGTCCAGACCATTAGTAACCTGAAGCAACTTGGCATTGCGAACAATCTGTACTTGACTGACAATGACGATATGTACGTTCCTCGACGGCGAGTAGGGTACAACGCGCCATTCGGAGATGACCCAACGGGTGGTATGTCATGGGATATCCTCGTTTACAACTACGTGAAGAGCACGGGAATTCTCCAATCGCCAATGGATCCGAACCGGAGGTACGACACTTCCATCGGCACCAACTGGCGACGAAGCTACGCAGTTGCAGAGAACCTTTTCCGAGGTCTCCAGATTCGACCAGGCAACTCTATTGAGAACGTTTCGAATCCGAAGGCTCCGATTGGAGCCGGCGCGGTTCCGCAGCCTTCCGACACGATTGCCTTCCTTGAGCGAAGAATGTGCCCATCGTCGACCAATCCTTGGACAGGAAACCAATGGTTCTGGTGCTCCGACGCATACAACCTTCGCCGATCTGATGCTGGAAAATTCTTTGGAAATCCAACTTCATGGGATCCAGGCCAAATCAACAACAGCTACAGTGAGGGTTCCAACTATGGCATGGCGGACAGCTCTGCTCGCTATGTGAAGATGAACGGTCGCCGACGAAGCGACAACCAATTGATTGGTACGATCTTCCCTGGCTACGAAGAGAAGGCAGACTGGTGGGTTGGAACTCCTGATGCATACTGGGATACAGGTTCGAGCTGTACGGCATCTGGCCGGGCTGCAACAGACGGCCACTGCAAGCTGCCAGGAGAATAAAATTTGAAGAAAGAACTAGATCCAAAGGTTATCGGCCTTGTTATTGTAGGAGCAATCGCCCTCCTGGGCGGCGCGAGTTACTTCTTGTCTGGTGGAGGAGCTCCACCTGAGACCGAGAAGGTCAACTCGGTGGGGTATGAGAACGACCTCAAGGGTCGCGGAGGCCCTGGCGCTCCCCCTGCAGATGGTTCTGCAGCACCGGCTCCTGCGCCTGCCTCGCCTGGTGCAGGTACGGCACCTCAGGGTCAGCCGGATCGAATGGACCCGGGCGGGATGAGGTAATCCTCCAGTCTGGAAGCGTTCATGGAGCTAGGCTTATGCCTAGCTCCATTTTTCTTTTGGAGGTAGATTCCTTACGATGGCGATTGTCACCCTTGACGGTCAAACGAACATGCGGCTCGACGCCGAGCTGCTCCACCGGGCAGGAGTCCGTGTTTATAAATGGAGCGAGCCTTGCGTCACGCTCGGGATGTTTCAGACCCCTGAGCGCGATCTCAGGCCGAATTGCCCTATCCCAAGCATTCCGCGCCCCACGGGCGGAAGAGCCGTGCTCCATGGGCATGATCTCACCCTAGGGTTCTCCTTTCCGTGGGACTCCATCTCAGAGAACGGGGTCGCCGACCTACGGAATGTCAAAAAGGCTTACAGAGCCGTCATCCTCCCCGTTATCCACGCCTTTCAGGCGGTAGGCATCGACGCCTGTCTCGGCGAAGAGCTGCGGCAGGGAAGTCAGAACCCGCGCAGTGCCGATTGTTTCGCTCACATTTCGGCAAACGATGTCGTTTCGCGCACGACGGGTCAAAAAATCTGCGGGTGCGCTCTTCGCCTCACGGAATTTGGGGCCCTTGCTCAGTGCAGCATTCCCACGGCGGCCCCCCTAGTGAATCCTGCCGAGGTGTTTCACCTGCCGAGTCGAACCAACTGGATCGAACTCGATGAAGAAGGTTACGCGGAAGCATTCCATGCGGCTTGGCTGGACCAAGCAGGCCTCTCGACCAGTCTGTCTAAGTAAGAAGGCAAGCGTTCTCCGCTATAATCACGGGTAGATGAAACGTCCATCATGGATTTCCGCATTGGGGATTCTGGCTCTCACCGCCAGCATCCTGGCCTCGAGTGGTTGCTCGGAGAAAAAGAGCGCCGCGATGAACGCTCCGCCCGATGCCGCGACAGGCACTGCCCCAGGAAACAACAGTAACGGGCTTACAAAATCGCAACCCGGCACAGCCGGCCCTGGTGCCACGGCCCAACCTGGTCAGGCCGAAGGAACGACTCCCGCAGTCCCGAGCATCCCCACTGTCGCCGAATCTTCAAAGCCAGTGGGAGAAATCGCCCCTGAGCTTCAGGCGAAAACCTACACCCTCAAGTTCAAGCCCGAGGCTGAGAGTAGCGTGAGCTATGAAACCGTGATGAAGATGGATTCCAGCACCAAGGTGCCGGAGGAACTGAAGCAGAGCATGGGCGCGGCGCCGAACATCTCCACCGAGTGGAAGATGGACACGACGTACAAGTTCGCCAAGAGCGACGGGAAGAAAGTTCCGCTCACCTACACTATCGATGATGTGGTGGTGAAGGAGAAGGAAGCGGAAAAGGGTGGTCCTCCAGGAATTGAGGCCGCCGTGGCCGATGGTGCGCGGCAAATGAAGGGCAAAACGGTCAAACTGGCCGTCGGAGCAGACGGAAAGCTGGTAGAGACCGGAAAGTCAGTCGACGATGGCGCGGCCATGGCCCTCCAAGGATTCACGCAAGTTGTGGGATTGCAAGGGATCGTTTTTCCGAATAAACCAGTGAAGGTAGGAGACACCTGGACATCCAAGGTCGAGTTTTCGAAGCTGATGTCTGGCATGGGTACCTTGCCCGGTATGAAGATGGATCCCCTCAACGCGGTGATGAAGTTTGTCCGCGTGGAAGGCGATGAATCCGATCCGATCGCTGTGCTTGAGGTGGTGATGAAAGGGAAGCCGAACATCACACTCCCCGGAAGCGGCGGCAGCAGCCCGATGCCCTCATTCAAGATGAATGTAGAGATGGATGGGAAGACGATTGTGAAGATCCAAGTGAACACCGGTCTTGTGGTCTCGAGCGTGGGCACGACCAAGCAAAACATGTCCTATGGCATCCCGAGCATGGACAAAAAGAAGGCTCCAGCCACGATCACCATGCAACAAGTGATCAACGTGGGCATGACAAAGAAAGACTAACGATCTCACCAGAGATCAAAAGCCGAGGTCCCTCTGAAATGCTTCAGAGGGACCTCGAATTGTTTATGACGTTCGCCAGGGATTAGGTTGGCAATTGCGTGACTTGGAATCCTTGCGAAGTCAGTTCTGAGCCGATGTGGCGCAGCTTCTTCATCGCTCGGAGCTCGATCTGTCGAACACGCTCACGCGTGACGTTCAGGGCGCTCCCTACCTCTTCCAGAGTTCGGCTTCGACCATCATCCAGGCCAAATCGGAGGCGAACCACGTCGCGCTCACGGCTGGTGAGGCGACCGAGGATACCGTCGATTTCTTCTCGTCGAATCAGGTGCCAGGTCACATCGCCGGGAGTCGGCATGTTCGTGCTCGGGACAAAGTCTCCGATAGAGCTGTTGTCCTTTTCACCCACCGGCGTTTCCAGCGAGAGAGGTTCCACCGCCACGCGCATCATTTCTTGCACACGGTCGGGGCTCATCTGCACCTTGGCCGCCACTTCTTCTGGAGTGGGCTCGCGCCGAAGCTCCTGTTGAAGTTGGTTAGCCGTCTTCATGACCTTGTTGATCAATTCAGCGACATAGACCGGGATTCGGATCGTACGACCTTGGTTGATGATGGCCCGAGCGATCGCCCGGCGAATCCACCACGTGGCATAGGTCGAGAATCGGAAACCCTTTCGCCAGTCAAACTTTTCAACGGCGCGGATCAATCCGAGGTTGCCCTCTTGGATAAGATCAGCGAGAGGAATGCCTCGAGCGTTGTACTTCTTCGCAATCGAAACCACGAGTCGAAGGTTCGATTCGATCAAGTGCTGTTTCGCTTGGATACCCGATTTCACGATCCACTTCAGATCTTCTGGAGTGAACTCGCCTTCCTTGTTCAAAAGGCGTCCTAGTTCCTTCAGCTTTCCAGCTTCTACCAGGTCGCGAGCTTGAACACGCTTGGCTAAATCTTCTTCTTGAGCAGGCGTGAGCAGGTGAGCACGCCGAGTTTGGCGCATCCACATCTCAAGTTCTTCGGAATCATCATGCCCTGCGGCGGGAGCTTCGGGCTCATCGGCCTCGTCCTCCTCGGTGAGATCCAAAAGATCGTCTTCACCCGGCTCTGTGAGGTCATCTACTAGAGCGTGCGCGGCGGCAACACTAGAATACGCAGCACGCGAGGTGCTTCGTACTGTGATCGGCTTACCGCGCCGGGCTGAAGTTTGTAATCCGTTTTCCACTGGCATATTTGTTCCTGCAATCTCCGTATACAACAATCCCATCTCTACATACTCCTGCATCTTGCAGCACGTACTCAATCGAGACGAAATGTCTCGCTGCCTTCCTAACAGCGACCTTTATGCGAATCGAGGGATGACCCTCGTGATTCTAGACGCCTGTCGTGGCTCATGTGACGCAAAAATGAATGAACTTACGTCGTTCTACAAGAACCGTGCCAAAGAGATTCGACGCGTCGAATCTTGGCTCCGTTCGGTTTCCTACGTATTTTCATCCTAAATTGTTGCAGATACAGCAAAATACCCGGGATGGATAGATTGGCGCTACAACACCAGATTCTAGTGTACGACACTTTTCACGAATGTGATAGGACTTTTTGCAGGGCTTCTTGAATCAGACGTGGAACATCGCTGGTTTTGTCAGCCAAAGCGGCGCCCGCTCCCACCAGAGCATCGACCTTCGATTGGGCCGTTCCGGTCTTACCGGAGATGATGGCACCCGCGTGACCCATGCGCTTTCCAGGAGGCGCGGTTCGTCCCGAGATAAAGGCAACCACGGGCTTTGTCATCTTGTGGATGAACTCCGCGCCCTTCTCCTCATCCGAGCCGCCGATTTCGCCGACCATGACCACCGCCTTCGTGGCAGGGTCGTTTTCAAACATCTCTAAAACTTCAACAAAGCGAGTGCCAGGAAGAGGGTCACCGCCGATACCGACACATGTCGTTTGGCCCAAGCCGGCACGGGTCAGCTCCCAAGCAATCTCATAAGTAAGGGTTCCCGAGCGGCTGACCATGCCGATGGGCCCGGCCGAGAAAATGTGCCCTGGCATGATGCCCATCTTGCATTCGCCCGGAGTGATGATTCCGGCGCAGTTGCCGCCCAAAAGTCGAGTGGTGCCATTGCTGTTGACAATGTTCGTTACCCGAAGCATATCGTTGATGGGGATGCCTTCGGTGATGAGGGTGACAAATGGAATTCCGGCTGCTTCGGCCTCAAGAACAGAGTCGGCCGCAAAAGGAGCAGGAACAAAAACAATCGCCGCGTTCGCGCCCGTCGTTTCCACCGCTTCGCGGAAAGTATCGAAAACGGGAAGGTCGAGGTGAGTGGTTCCACCCTTGCCAGGAGTCACGCCGCCCACGACGTTTGTCCCGTACTCAATCATCTGTTGTGTGTGGAAGGTCCCTTCCTTTCCGGTCATGCCCGCCACGAGGACCCGCGTGTTTTTGTCTATCAAAACAGCCATATCTAGCGCTGGAGAATACCAGGTTTGCATGCGCGCCGAACCGCAAGATTTCCTTGCCTTCAAGCATGAGAATATGCCAAAATAGATTCCGTCTCCAATGCCGTACGTACCCCACACGGAACTCGATCGAAAGGCTATGCTCGACACGATCGGAGTCCAGTCGATAGACGAACTCTTTTCGAGCATCCCCCAAGACCTCAAACTCAAAAAGCCGCTGAATATCCCCTCAGCGAAGAGTGAGCCCGAGCTTTACGCTCACTTGGTGGGCCTCGCGCGCCAAAACGTGAACGCCACCGAATACGATTGGTTCTTGGGCGCGGGAATCTACGACCGCTTTATCCCCGCCACTGTGGGAGCCATCATTTCCCGAGGCGAATTCCTCACTGCGTACACGCCCTATCAGCCCGAATTCAGCCAAGGCTATCTGCAGACCATCTACGAATTCCAAACCATGATCGCCGAGATCTACGGCATGGATCTCGCAAACGCCTCGATGTACGACGCCGCGACAAGCATGGCCGAAGCCGCCTTCATGGCCGCTGGAGTCACGGGCAAGAACAAGGTCGTGGTTAGCGCCGGAGTGCACCCCCACTACCGCCAAGTCCTCGATACCTATTGCTGGGCAAACACCGTCGAGGTGCAAACCGCCTCGCTCACCGAAGGCGTGACCACCGACTATCACCAAGTCGATAGCGAAACCGCCGCTGTCATCGTGCAATATCCCAACTTCTTGGGCTGTATCGAAGACTTGAACGTCGCCCGAGACGCCGCGCGCAGCGCGGGAGCCCTTTTCATCGTCGTCGCCGACCCCGTCGCCTGCGCCATCCTGCCTCCTCCCGGAGAATTCGATGCCGACATCGTGGTGGGCGAAGGCCAACAGCTCGGAGTCGCCATGGGCTACGGCGGACCCGTGGTCGGGCTTTTTGCCTGCAAAAAGGAATTTGTTCGCCGCATTCCGGGCCGAATCGTCGGCCGGACCCAAGACGCCGAGGGGCGACCCGGCTTCACTATGACCCTGCGCACCCGCGAACAAGACATCCGCCGCGAAAAGGCCACCTCGAACATCTGCACCAACGAAGCGCTCATGGCGCTCGCCAACACCGTCTATCTGTGTGCATTGGGCAAAAACGGCCTCACCCAAGTCGCCACCAGCAGCGTCCGCAACACTCAATACGCGATCCAAAAGCTGAAAGAGGTCGGATGCAATCTCAAATTCCCGAACTCGAAGGTATTCGGAGAATTCGCTCTCGAACTGCCGGTGCCAGCGGCCACGGTGGTCGATAAACTGCTTGAACACAAGATCATGGCGGGTCTCCCGCTGGGCAACTATTACGCGGGCATGGAGAACACTCTCCTGGTCGCGGTGACCGAAACGCGCTCCGCCGCGCAGATCGACCGATTTGCCGCCGCCGTAGCCGAGGTGACACGCTGATGAGCAAGAGTAAAAGAGTCAATCGAACAGTCACGGTTCCGAGCCTTGTTTTTGAAAAGGGCTCGAAAGGACGCATCGGCGCCAACATGCCCGTGGCCGATACCCCCGAGGTCGATCTCAAATCCGTTTTGGGCTCGGTAAGAACCGAACTTGATCTGCCCGAACTCGGCGAACTCGAGGTCATTCGGCACTTCACCAATCTCAGCCAGATCAACTACGGCATCGACACCGGCTTCTACCCGCTGGGGTCGTGCACCATGAAATACAACCCGAGGATCAACGAGCGCACCGCTCAGGTCCCTGGTTTTGCCGCCATCCACCCCATGCAGCCCGAGGCCACCGTGCCCGGCGCGCTAGAAGTGTTGGCCCAAGTGCAAGATATTCTCGTCGAGGTCACCGGGTTCGACCACATCTGTCTCCAACCCGTGGCCGGCGCCCATGGCGAATTCACGTGTCTCATGCTCATTCGCGCCTATCACGAGAGCCGGGGCGAAGGCGAGCGCCGACGCTATGTTTTGGTGCCCGATAGCGCCCACGGCACCAACCCCGCCAGCGCCGCGCTGTGCGGATACGAAGTGAAGAGCGTGCCGACCGACGCCAAGGGCGGCTGCGATGTCGAAGCGCTGAAGGCGCTGTTGAACGACGAAGTCGCGGCCTTTATGGTCACCAACCCCTCCACGCTGGGCCTCTTCGAGCGCAATATCGCCGAGATTTGTCAGTTGGTCCACGGTGTGGGCGGCCAGGTTTTCTGCGATGGCGCCAACATGAACGCCATGGTGGGCACCACGCGCCCCGGCGACCACGGTTTCGATTGTATGCACCTGAACCTGCATAAAACCTTTAGCACGCCCCACGGCGGCGGCGGCCCTGGCTGCGGAGCCATCGGCCTCATGGGTCACCTGGAGCCGTTTTTGCCCGTGCCGGTGGTGCGCCGCGAAACGGCGACAGGGAAGGTGGTGTTCGATAGCACCCGGCCCCATTCCATCGGCCGCGTCAGCGGGTTCTTTGGACAGTTTCTCATGGAGGTCCGCGCCCTCACCTATCTGCTTGCCTTTGGTAAGGAGAAAATGGCCGATATCTCGCGTCATGCGGTGCTCAATGCGAACTATGTGAAAGCGCGGCTGAAGGATGTTCTCCCCGCCGCCTATGATGAGCATTGTATGCACGAATGCGTGCTGACAGCAGAGAAGTATAAGAAGGAACACGGAGTGCGCGCGCTGGATATCAGCAAGCGACTCATCGACTACGGATTTCACCCGCCCACGAACTATTTCCCGCTCATCGTGCCCGAAGCCATCATGATCGAACCGACCGAGACGGAGACGAAGGATACGCTCGACGAGTTCTGCGATGCCCTGATCGCTATTTGTGGTGAGGCTGCCTCGGAACCGGAACGGCTGAAGGCGGCTCCGACGACCCAGATCGTGGGTCGGTTGGACGAAGCGGCAGCGGTGAAGAATCTGGATGTCCGGTACCGAAAGCCGGAAGCGGTCAGTGTGTAAGGCTAACTACTCGTTCTCGTGCCTGTCTTCGGTAGCGTGTATTGCCTCGAAAATTGATTTTGATAAGTGCGGATAGGCACTGTCCTGGAACTCTTGGTCGTCCATGTACCTAGTGACGATCTTGTCGTTCTTTGACATTCGCTCCACCATCATTTCTTCAATCAGTTTTCGGATACCGATCTGGAACTTGTCAAGTGGGTTTGCAAGTGCCGTTTGGCGAATCTGTTCGTTGGCCTTCGCCCGCTCCTGTACTTGTTCAAAGAAGAGCCTGTCTTCCTCAGTAAAGTCTGTAGCAAACTTTTGATTGAGCGCGACGATGATCTCTGAGAGAGGTGCTTCCTTTTCTTTCGGGAGGGAAGTACCAACAGCTATAGGACTCTTGACGCCATCAGCCTCACCATCCGTCAGGTCAATCGAGCCAGCTTGGGTCCTGCGAAGTCGATAGAACTCGAGAGCGATCTCATCAGTAAAGTTAGCGAGCGGATCACCCTCTCGCGGTAAGAGTGGCGCCAGAGCCCTCCCAAATCCATAAAGCATTTCCAATTCGGCGTCACTGTACGGGAGAATCTGGCTGAGGAAGGAATAGATGTTTACGTATGCCTTCAATTTATCGCGAAACTCTGTCCGCTTGTCCTCTGATGCAAGCGCTTTAAATCGGTCAACAGCTGGATTAAGGTGCCTTTGCATTGCTGCGTGATCCGAAGAGTGTTGCTTTAGCTGTTGCTTGTAAAAGACTTCAGCAAAGCCTCTTACGTCGGCCCAGTGATAAACTTGCATCGCATCAAGTTCGTGTTTAAGTCGCTCTAGTGTCTGAGGGTCCGACTCTTCCTGCAGGCTAGTTGCGTCAAAATATGGCTTAAAGGCTCTATAAATGTCCTCAGACTTATTCACAAAGTCGAGAACGAGGGGAGCCTCTTTACCTGGTATTTTCCGGTTGAGTCGGGATAAAGTTTGCACGGCCTGCACTCCATCCAGCCGCTTGTCTACGTACATGGCTAAAAGAAGCGGTTGGTCAAACCCAGTCTGATACTTGTTTGCAACGAGAAGGACTTGGTAGTCTGGCGAATTAAACCTGATCGGCAGTTGTTTCTCGCTTATTGAGTGTCCCGTCACGATGTCAATGTTCATTCCGGCTTCGGTATGCTCGCTTCCGGTATCAGGGTCTTTTACGCGGCCAGAAAACGCCACGAGTGGTCTGACATCATCATAACCTTGCTCGTCGATGTATTCGACGAATGCCTCCATGTAGCGGACCGCTTGAAGACGCGATTGGGTGACAACCATCGCCTTCGCCTGACCCCCTAACTGCTCTCGAACGTGAGCCCTGAAATGCTCCACCATGATTTGGGTCTTCTGTCGAATGTTCGTTGGATGGAGGTTGACAAACTGTCGAAGCTTCTTGATGGCTTTACGCTGCGGCACGTTGGGATCATCTTTGATTTGCTTCGCAAGCTTGGTCCAAGTCCCGTACGTCGTGTAGTTTTTCAGGACGTCCAAGATGAACCCTTCTTCGATCGCTTGCCGCATGCTGTAGATATGAAATGCTTGCTTCTCCTTGGTACCAAAGAGTTCTAGTGTCTTTCCCTTTGGGGTAGCCGTGAAGGCGTAAAAGGAGAGATTCGGTTGGTTGCCGCGAGATTGGGCGAACGCGTTTACGGCGTCTTCAGCGGATTGCTCCTCATCTTCCGGGTCGTAGGCCTCCGGCTTCTCCCCGAGGATTCGCTTCATTTCGCGGGCAGACTCTCCGGACTGGCTGGAGTGAGCTTCATCTACGATGATTGCGTATGTTCTGTCTTTGATCTCTTTTTGGAACTCGTAGGCGCGCCTCTTCTCGTGGACCGTTGCAGTATCAATAGAATCGGCTCCAGCAAGCTTCAGAAGACTCTGCATGATGAAAGGAAACTTTTGGATCGTCGTGATGACAATCTTGGTTCCATCGATTAGCGCTGAAGCAAGTTGCTTCGTATTCTCGTCAACTTTCTGAATCACCCCTTGCGCATGCTCGATCTGGTAGACAGCATCCTGGAGTTGGCGGTCTAAAACTTGGCGGTCTGTGATGACAACGACACAATCATAGACCTTCTTGTCCTCAGCACTGTGTAAGTTCGCAAGTCGGTGCGCAAGCCATGAAATGCTGTTCGTCTTGCCACTTCCAGCGGAGTGCTGAATGAGGTAGTTACTTCCGGGACCAGCTAAAGCGGAGACATGCAATAGCTTCCTCACGGCATCAAGCTGGTGGTAGCGGGGAAAAACCATGGTCTCGCGGGTGACCAACTTGTGGCCGCCGTGTCCGTCTTCGACCTTCTCCTCTCGTTTCTCCAAGAAAATGAAGCTTCCAAGGATCTCCAAGAACGAGTCACGAGCAAGGACTTCTTGCCACAGGTACCCCGTTCGGTAGCCAGACGGGTGCACGGGATTTCCCGAACCGCACTTTACATCTCCTGGGTCACTGCCTCGATTGAAAGGCAGGAAGTAGGTTTTGTCCCATGCCAGTTTTGTGGTCATGTAAACCTCGTCTGTATCGGCGGCGAAGTGAACAAGAGCCCGCTTTTTAAACTGAAAGAGTGGCGCTCGGGGATCACGCAGGGTTTTGTACTGCTTGATTGCGCTTTTCCAGGTCTGACCGGTCCCCGGATTCTTGAGCTCACAGGTCGCCACAGGAATTCCGTTGACGGAGAAAACCATGTCGATGGTCTTTGTCTCGCCGACGTGGCAAGGGACTTGCCGAGTCAGCGTGAGTTGATTCTTGCCATAGAGGGCGATGGTTTCTTCATTCAACCCGTGGGCAGGCTTAAAGTAGCAGAGCCTGAATGTCTTTCCGTAGAACTTAAAACCGTGCCGAAGCACGGTAAGGGAACCCTTAGCGTCTAGTTCCTTTACGAGTGCAGCAAGGAGCTTTTTGGGCAAGTCGGCACCGAGTTGTGACGCCATTTCGTTCCACTGTTCCACCTGGGATTCTTGGAGAAAGTCAAGCACCCGAGCAGGGAACAACCCGAGGTCTACTCTCCACTCAGAGACATCACCTTTCAGCCACCCCTTATCTGTCAGGGTCTGCTCTAGAAAGGTTTCGAAGGCTCGTTCAGTCGTCTGTTTCATTTACTCTAATGGGTGAGTCGGGTAGCTACTTCGGTGCGATCTGGAACCGACTTGATGCTTCGAATAGCAAGTCCTCGCCAGTCAGGTTTGTCTCGAGATATCGATAATCGAGAAGTTTAAGGAACTTTAACTCAGACCCTGGTGCGGGAGCAAGTTTGCCCTCCGTTTCGACCAACTTGATTCTATACTTAGCGCAACTTGATACCAAAAGGTCTTGCTTTAGGTCTTTTAGCGTCTCTCTTCGCTGTATCGATAGTACATACCCTGCAGCTGTCTTCTTGGAGATTACTGCATTTACAATGGGGACTATGTCAAGAAACGGCACGTCGCCGAATGCGGTTGCGACGGTCCGAAGTGCCTCACTTCTGATCGCTTCGTCAATCTCTGCAGCATGTACGAACCCAGAGACGTTTGCGACGAGAATGTTTGGCTTCGCGATGATGTAGTCGAACGTGTCGTCAAGTTTGAAGACGTTATCTTCGAGCGGCTTAAGGGAATCACTGAAGATCACGAGTTTTTTTCCCTGAAGGACCTTAAATTGCCCCCCCCTCTTAACACCTACGGCATGAACCTTCTTGTTAAAAAAGAACCGAGTATAGTAATATTCTAGGTCCTCAATGGAGTCCAGAACTCCGCTGTTAGGTGTAATGTGATGTGCCTCGAAGAGCCTTCGTGAATGGGAAGAAAGCTCGTCGTCAAAACCGATCTTCGCAAACTCTCCTACGGCGTACTTTTCCGAGGGTTGGTAGTCATTGAGGGCGTCCTGGTCTCCGAGCCGCTGGAGGGTTGCTTGCAGCATCTCCTTCAGCATTTCTTGAACCTGAGCATTAACGGGAACCTGGTAATGAGCTAGCTCACTACCGTCCTTAACTGCGCAACAAAATTCAACGTCGTCAATGTTTTGATTCATTGGGATTCCTGATTAAGTTCGAGATATACCGTGTCGCTCAGCCTGAGGGCCCTGAGCTTCGCGTTCTTGGCGATGGTGCGGCGTCGGCTCAGGACGACGAACGTCTCCCGTGTTCCGATCCCATCTTCATCGTCAGGGGGGGCGACCGTGAAAACGCGGTAGCCCCGGAGCGCGTATAGTGGATTCATGAAAAAGAGCCGGAGATGCAGGTACATGTACGTAACAAAGAAGACTAGTCCAAGCATCGCAAATTTCGCCCGCACCGTATCGAGGTTTACTGAAAAAAGTGGGACGGCTATGGTGAAAAGGTAGACCAAAACATTAGCGCTGTCATCGGAAGCCGTTTGAACCACGATAATCTTTATGTCATTATCTTTGCTAGCAACCCGCTCTCGAACGCGCACAACGATACTTGGAAGAATCGCAAATACGAAGCACATCGCGACCAGGTGTTTGTCTGGTATGCCTTTCACTCCAGCTACAGCCCAGAGCATGAACAGCGGCGACAGACTTCCCAAAACCATCATTAGGCGCACGAACTGTAGCCCCTCTCGGCGATCCTTCATGCCGTTTCCTCCTCCCTGACGTCTATCTTTCCGGTGACGGCGGCAGTAATTAGGGCGGACCGCTTCTCTTTCAAACGCTGAATCAGCTCCTGGCTTTTGGATATCAGCTCGTCTATCTTCGCCGTCTCCCGGTCGAGGTACTCCGCGATCTGAGCTTGTTCGGGCGCTGGTGGAAAGACGAGACGAAAATTGCCGACTTCGTTCGCACTGATAGCCGTGAAGGTACTTCCCGTCGCTTCAGACTCGAGAAGTGGTCTGGCCGCGGTAAGCGCATACCAGAGAAATGACCGGTTCGTCTCGTGCGACCTTGGTAAGACCGCACAAAGGCCTCGTCCGATTCCGTATGGGCGATCAGCCCAATTCATCGCACCTACCGGGGCCCGCACCGATAGTAGAATGGAGCCAGCAGGTGCTGACTTCGGGGCTGAATCACAAAACCACTTTGCTGTCGGAGATACGGCCCCAAACTCAGCATTACCCTGAAGAAACGGACATTGGTCCAAATCGACCGAATACTCATCTGATGGCGGCGATTGCCCCATGACCACAAGTGATCGCCGCTTTAGCACCAATATTGACCAACCTTCTGGAACATCACCAATCCATTCCACACCCGAGGGCTTGTAGAAAGCATAAACGCGTCGGCTCATCGCACCTCCTTTGAAAGACAATGTTCCAGTAAAGAGGTCAACTCGCCACCTCACGAAGGAGTCGGATGATTTCTTCTTCCAGGCCCTTGATATCCCCCTCGATTTCTTCTAGTGGCCGAGGAGGATCGTAGATGTAAAACTCTCGGTTGAACGGGAGCTCGTAGCCAATCTTGGTTTTGCTGTGATCAATCCACGCATCCGGGACGTGCGGTAGAACCTCGCGAGCGAAGTACTCCTCGATATCTTCCTTGAGCGGAACGCTCTCGGTGTCGCGGAGCTCGGAATCTGGCTCCGGGTTCCCCTTTGCGTCGCGGCAGATCTCGGCAGTCTCGTCTCGCTCTCCCAGGGCTACGAAGACGGCCTTCACTTCCGCCGCAGTAAGTCGGATCCCAAGCGATCGGTCGAGGTCGCGAAGGTCTTTCAAGAAGGCCGGTCGGTCCATGTAAAGCTTTTCGCCGTGTGCAAGCTTGAAAGCAGCGAGAAGGTCTCGGATCTGCTGCTGACGCTGCTGTCCTGTGTCCTTGTCCTTTAACCTCTCGGCTTCGTTCTTCTTTTGGCTCTTCGCTAAGTTCTGAAAAACCGATTCACCCTCGATCCTTGCGATTCGCTCATCTGTCGCTTGGAAGTTGAGCCGTAGAGGACGCTCGACCGTGATCTTCTGGTATCCGAAATCCTTGTTGTCGTAGATCTTGCTGACGACGAGCCGTCGTGTTCGGTTACCCTGCTCGTCAATACCCTCTGTGATTCCATTCGGGCGCTTGATGGTGAGTGGCCGCCCATCTTTGCGGAATGTAAAATAACGAGCCTCATCGTGGACTGGTTGATCGTGAATTTGAGACAAATCGCCAATATCGTCTCTTTGTTTGACCCCGGCGCTAGGATCACCTATTCTTCGTCGCTTGTTCCCCAGGCTCTTGTCCATCGGCTCCCAATAGTTGCGTCCGTCGATAAGTTGCACCTTTCCCTTTCGCCATGTCGCTTTCCGATTCGATAGAATCCAGATGTAGGTTGAGATGCCCGTATTGTAGAAAAGTTGCTCTGGGAGGGCCACGATCGCCTCCAATAGGTCGAGCTCTTCAATGATCCAGCGTCGTATCTCGCTTTCCCCTGATCCTGCATCGCCGGTGAACAGCGGTGAACCGTTGAAGATGATCGCGATTCTGCTTCCGCCTTGGGCGGGTGGACGCATCTTATCGATCATGTGTTGCAGGAAAAGGAGCGCGCCATCATTGATTCTTGGCGTTCCGGCTCCGAATCGGCCTTTGTAACCAAGTTGTTCGGCCTCTCGCTCGATGAAATCCTTCTGTTTCTTCCACTCAACCCCAAATGGGGGGTTCGCGAGCATGTAGTCGAAGGTGATCTTCTGATTTTGAGAATCGTACTGAAAGGCGTCTTTCGTAAACGTGTCGCCTAACGCAATTTGGTCTGCATCCTCGCCTTTGATCAGCATATCTGACCGGCAAATCGCCCAAGCTTCATCGTTATAGTCTTGGCCATAAAGCTTCGGGATGACATCCGCATTCTGTGACTTGAGGTGTTCCTGTGCCGCAGATAGCATTCCGCCTGTCCCGCAGGCTGGGTCATAGATCGTCTTCACTACGTTGGACTTGGCAGAGTCAGTTTCGCCATTGAGAAGGAGATTGACCATCAGATGGATGACCTCGCGAGGCGTAAAGTGCTCC
>CAZBXR010000018.1:0-34999 GCA_964496145.1 uncultured Chthonomonas sp.
AATTGCTTTTGAAATACTCGCAAGACTTTTCATAACAAGAAGAATAGCTTAGGATTATGTTACAATTTGCACAACCGCAGTTTTTACTGCTTATTTTGACAATTCCTCTACTTTTTATAGCATACGCTGTTATGAGAAGAGGCAGGAGGAAAAGAATAGAGCTTTTCGGCAATCCCGATCTGGTGAACACTCTTATTCCAAGAGCTTCAAAAAGCAGGGGCTGGATTAAACTTTCAATATACTCCCTGGCTCTTTTCTTCTTTTCACTGGGGCTCGCAAGACCCCAACTGGGTTTACCCAAAGGTGCGGTACACGGCGAACTTTGGCACCGTGGTCGAAGGAAATCTGATTCAATCTCCGACATCGTTACGGCTCGTTCGGAGCGATTCTTTGGAGTTGCGTGAGAATGAGATTACGGGCCGGGTGTTGCTAGAGCATGAAAACAAGCTTGCAAAATTTATCTCGAACCAAGTCGCCGATCTGAACGATCTTCCTGAGGACCAAAGGAAGAACAATCAGAAATGGGAGGACCCGGCCATGAGCATGTGGCAGTTCGCTTGGTCTCCGCGATATCCGGAGCGCCGGAGGGCGCCGCAACGAGTGCCCGGAGCGTTTATGCCCTCAGGATATGGGTTGGGCGACTCAGACCGACCCGGGCGAGAGTCCATTCGAGTGGATGAATGGGGGCCACTGGACTACCGGTTCCCGGTGGCGTGGCCGGTCCGAAACAGCGATCCGGAGGCCTACAAAGTCGTCGGGCCCACGGGGCGTTGGAAGGTGAAAAAAGCGCCGGCTGGCGTCGTGGTGAAGCCATCGAGTGGGCTTGTGGGCGACCGATTTACCGTGAGCGGAAACGTGCCTCACGATCTGCAAATCGAACTTGAGTTTGTCGGCGACGAAACGACCGACTTTCGAGGCATCAGGCGGTCTATGGGAGTTCCCGTCGCGTTCTACGTCGATCGGTTCAACCTGGCTCTCTCCTGGGCGATTAAGCATTGGAACTACGACGTAAAACAGCGTGATCCGCGCAAGCCCGAGACGAACTTTGACGAAGTGTTTGCGTTGAAGCCAGACGCCGAGCGGCAGACAAAAAATCTGAACCTGATGATGTGGAACGAGCCGGTGAAGGGCATGCAAAAAGACTTTTTTGCGACGGAGGCGAAATCCGAGTTCGAGGTGCAAGCGGGAACCTATGTGCTGGAGGTCATCTCGGATGATGGCTGCCGCGTGGAACTCGATGGGGTTCGCCTCATCGACGAATGGAAGTACCAAGGCCCGACGACGTATCGGCGGGAGGTCAAGCTGGGCGGGAAGCACTCGATTCGGGTCAGGCACTTTGAGCTCGATGGCTTCAGTCAGCTCACCGTGAGGCTCTTGCCCGTTCGCCGCTGATCGCACAAACAATTTGGGCGCATCTGTCTCGACAGATGCGCCCAAATTGTGTTTCTGAAGACTCCTTTAGAAAGGAAGGCCTTCGCTAAACCAGAGCTTCAGCTCTTTTTCGGCAGCTTCGGGGTCACTGCTGCTGTGCGTGAGGTTGTCATCGATCGTGAGGGCGAAATCGCCGCGCACGGTGCCGGGAGTGGCTTCGAGCGGGTTCGTCGCGCCCATCATGGCTCGAATCGCCTTGACGGCGTTGGTGCCGCGCACGGCCATGGCCACGACTGGGCCGCTGGTCAGATAGTCGCAGACATCCTTGAAGAACGGTCGTTCCTTGTGCTCGCCGTAGTGCTCTTCGACAATGCTTCGGTCGGCCTTGATCAGCTTCATGCCGACGACCTTCAGGTTGCGGGCCTCGATGCGGGTGGTGATTGCGCCAATGAGGTTTCGATCTACCCCGCCTGGCTTGATTAAAACTAGTGTCGTTTCGGTCATTACAGGATCAAATGATACCCGTTTGGGGCTCCTTTACCCCTTCCAATCGGCCACGAGTATGTTGGTTTCACCGCGAACCTTGCCGTTTCGGTTGCTCCCCCAAATGAGCTTTTTGCCGTCTCGGCTCCACATCGGAAAGCCATCAAACTCGGGGGTGTTTGTCACCCGTCGCAGCCCTGTTCCGTCTACATTGACCACAAACAGATCGAATTCTCGACCCTTTGGATCGCCGTAGTTCGACGCAAAGATGATGGTTTTCCCGTTCGGGTGCAAGAACGGCGCGAAGCTGGCGCACCCTAGGTTCGTCACCTGCTTCTTGTTCTTGCCGTCAGCGTCCATGATCCAAATTTCAAGCTTTCCGGGTCGAACCAGGTTCTCCGACAGCAGTTTCTTGTAATCCGCGAGTTCTTCGGGGTTGTCGATTCGATCGCGTCGATACACAATCTTCTTGCCATCCCAGCTCACGAACGGCCCTCCGTCGTATCCTGGCTCGTTGGTCAAACGCTGGATATTGGAGCCATCGAGGTTCGCCCGGTAGATTTCCAGATCTCCCTCGTAGTTGCTCGTAAAGGTCATGTACTTTCCGTTCGGATCAATCGTGGTCTCCGCGATGTAACCCGGGAGCTTCAACACGGGGGTAATCCCTGTGCCATCCACTTTGGTGCGGTACAGGGCAAAGTCTGGATTGACCATCCATAGATAGCCCTTGCTCATGTCCAGCGGTTTCTGGGCGCCTACGTTCTTCTCGTGCGTGCTGCTGAAGTAGATCGAGCGATTGTCGGGAGTGAAATAGCTACAGGTGCATCGGCCGAGACCGGTGCTGATCAGCTTCTTGCGCGAGCCGTCGGCGCGCATCGTCATGATCTGCTCATCGGGAAACTCCGGCTGGCGAGTTTGGTAGACGATGTGCTTGCCTGTCCGGTCCCAGTACGCCTCGGCGTTCTGGCCTCCGAAGGTGAGTTGTTTCACGTTCGTCATGAACACGGATTCTTCGGCGGTGAGAGCGGCAGGCGCGTAGGGCTCGGGAGCTTTGAGAAGCTCGGTAGCCGCCAAAACGTCATACTCTCCCATGGCCCATTCGTGGAGACAACCAAAATGGCCCTCGTGTCCACCGTGGGCGAGCGAAAGGGCGAGGAACGCAGCGTAAACCATATTCTGGTAGTGTTCCTGAAGAAGGACGAACTGCGCTAGGGTGCAGCTGGAACAAGGAGGATTGCGCAAGATATATGTTTTCATCAAAAAATTTACATTTATTTGGCGCAGTGTTCCTGCTCACGTTAGGCGGGCTTTACGTTTACCAAGTGAAGTTTCGACCTCAACGGCAAGGATTCATTGAGGAGGTCAAGCAGCAGGCGGAGCCGCCGAGGGCGGCGTCCTACCGTGTAAACCTCAACGACGCCGGGGTGGACGAGATTGCAAGCCTGCCTGGGATTGGTCCCAAGAGAGCCGAAGAAATCGTTAAGTTTCGGGTGCAACTTGGGGGCTTCCGGAACCTCGACCAGCTCCTCAACGTCCCTGGAATCGGGCCCAAGACGCTCGAAAATCTTCGCCCGTACATTCGACTATGACTGGACCTGAGTATTACGCCGAGAGCCTTAAAAAGCCGCTCCACCCGCTGTTTCGGACCTTGGAGCCCCATCTGCCTCCCCGAGGGATCGCGTACGATCTTGGATCGGGAACCGGGAATGGCACTCTCTTTCTATCCGACCGAGGTTTCCACGTCATTGCGGTGGATCATGACCGAGAAGCAATCAAAATTCTCCAGGATAGGCTCGAAGAGGGAGCCGATGTGCGCCTGGTGGAGGCACGGCTTGAAGACGTCGAACTCATTGCCGCCGATGTCATCGTGGCCATGTTTAGTCTCTTTTTCCTCGGGCCAGAGGGCTTTCCCCGACTCTGGAAAGAGGTTTTGTACAGCCTGAAACCCGGCGGGGTTTTCGCAGGCCAAATCCTAGGGGTTCATGATGATTGGGCTCGGCTCGAATACGCCGTGCACACCCGCGAACAGGTGGAGAATAGCCTGTTTGCGGACTTTGAAATTCTCCACCTGGAAGAAGTCAACCGCGACGGAAAAGACATCTTCGGTGTGCCAAAGCATTGGCACATCTTTCACGTGGTGGCGCGCAAGAAGTCTTAGGCTCGGCCCGGATGTTGGATCCCGAGTCGGTCTCCCACGGCCCGAAGACAGAATGTGTAGTCTTCAAAACCGGTGCTTAACTTCTCAAAGGTCTTGGCCGTGGTTTCGTCTTTCAGCTCTTCAAAGCTGCGGACCACGTCGTAGCTGAGTCTCGCCTGCAGGGGATAGTCGCAGATGATGTCTTGCCCGTGGCGCAGTTTGAGCTGCGTGAGAAACCTTGGGTACAGCCCGTACCAAAACGTCAGGAAGTCTCCGATGTGCTTGTGCACGGTCTTTTCTCGTTCGAAGGAGTCGGCGGCAATCCGAATGTCCCCTTCCTGAAGCATGTCCGTGATAGCCATGACCGAGTTCCCTTCTCGATCTCGAATTGAGAAGATTCGATCTTGGTGCGAAAAGGTCACCATCAGGTTCGCAAGGTAGTGCGCCACGTCGTCCTGATTTTGTGAGGAGACATGGGTTCGGATCGCCCATTCTACGTTTTCGTAGAAGAACTCGTACAGCGGATGTGGTCCGGTGGATTCGTTCTGCATTTTTGCCTCAAATTTTTGGGTCTTACTCCCTTATTCCATACGTCAAGATGGCATTGGGGAGAGGAAAGTTCCATTTCTACCCGAGGAAAGCGAATCTAGGGAACGGAATTCCCGTCCTTGACCTAAAATAAGGATATGAAGCGTTGTCCGAGTTGCCAGACCTTTCAAGAAGTCGCCGCAAAGTTTTGTAGCCACTGCGGCCACTCCTTTGGGGCAGCGGTGGGTCCGGCAACGGCGGCCACCCCGGTGCGCCCCGCCCCGCAACCAGCCCCACGGCCTGCGGTTCAGCAGGTAGCGGCGCCCGTTGCGGCAGGCCCAGCCCAATACGGAACCAAGCAGACCAAGTGGCTTTGGGGCGTGGCGGCGGTAGCGATTGTGTTAGCCCTCGGATTTGGAGCGAATGGCCTCCTCCGCAGTCTGGCCCAAGATGGCGCAGGGCTCTCGCGGACCACCGCAAAGGATGGCTCGGGGCTTACGAAAACGACGGCTCAGGACAATACTGGCCTCACGCAGCAAGTCGCCGAGACGGATTCGGGTTTGACTCGTCAAGTTGCCGAACCCGCAGCAGGAGTTTCCCGGCTGGAAACGCCTCCCCCGCCCGAGGCGAAAAAGATGCCTGATGACATTCGGGCGTATCTGGAACACGTGCGCGAAACCGAGCGCCGGCGGTTTGAACTCGCAACCCAAAACCTTGCAGATTTGAAAGTGAAGATGGCCCAACTCGGAGCGGCCGGAGGGATGAATGCCCTCAAGCACTGGCTTGGCGAGGGGGGCGAGGGTGAAGGCGGCGACGTAGAGACTCCCGCTGCAGAACTCGCCGCCGAGGCGGGCGAAATGCGAAAGGATTGGGACCGGCTCGCGACGTTTTTCCAATCGGTGCCCCCTCCACGAAGATGCTTCACGCTCAGGGATCGGTACGACGTGGCGCTCACCGAGACAGGGGCGAGCATTTCTGACGTGATGGCACTGCTCGCGGGGGCTCAACAAGACCCTCAGGCCGCGGTCGCGACTCTGGAGCGAATGAAGGGCACGAGCAAGAACATCGATAGCGCTTCGCGAGATTCAAATGGCGAAGTTCGCGGCATTTGCAACGAGTACGATGTCCGCCCGTGGTTCGAAATCCAAAGCGATTACGGCGGCGGCGGGTTCCTGAGCGGCTTAGGACTCTAATCAACTTTGCCCGGGGAAATCCCCGGGCAAAGTTGCGTCAGGCGATGGGGATGAGATCGGTTCCGACGTAGGGTCGAAGGGCCTCGGGGACCCGAACTCCCTCGCCCGGAACATAGTTCGTCTCCACGACGGTAGAGAAGAGCCTCGGCGTGGCCAATCCGCTGCCGTTGAGCACGTGAACGAACTCCACCGGCCCTCCAGCCTCGCGGCGGAACCGGATGTTCGCTCGCCGGGCCTGGAAGGACTCAAAGTTGGAGCAGCTAGAGATCTCCAGATACTTGTTCATCCCCGGGGACCACACTTCGATGTCGTAGCACTTCGCGTTGCTCGCGCTCATCTCGTATCCGCACAAGAGTTGCACTCGGTAGTGCAGACCAAGAGCTTGGAGAACGGATTCAGCATGACCCACGAGGGATTCGAGGTCTTGGTAGCTGTTTTCCGGAAGGCAGTATTGAACCAATTCGACTTTGTCGAACTGGTGAACTCGTTGAATCCCGCGAGTGTCTTTTCCGGCGGCCCCGGCCTCGCGTCGGAAACAACCGCTGAATGCGGCGAAACGCATCGGCAACTGACTCGCATCGAGAATCTCGTCGCGATAGAGGTTGGTCACGGGCACCTCTGCCGTAGGAATAAGGTACAGGTCGTCTTCTGCCGCCTTATACAATTCCTCGCCAAATTTCGGCAGTTGGCCGGTCCCGATGAGGCTGGCAGAATTCACCAAATACGGCGGGTAGATTTCGAAGTAGCCGTTCTTCAGCGTCTGGACATCGAGCATGAAGCTGACGAGGGCCCTTTGCAATCGGGCACCCCAGCCGGTGTACACGACAAACCCGCTCCCGGAGATTTTGGCCCCTCGCGGCAGGTCGAACAACTTGCATTCATCGGCGATATCCCAGTGCGCCTTCGGTTCGAACCCAAGAGTAGGCATCTCGCCCCACGTTCGCACGGTGACATTCTCGGCTTCCGTTTTCCCATCGGGAACGCTCTCGTGCGGCAGGTTCGGGAAGCTCAATTCGACATGCTGAAGTTCGCTATCCAAGAGTCGCTCTTGTTCCTCGAGCACCTTGATTGTCTCTTTCAAAACCTTGGTCGTTGCCTTCGCGGCTTCGGCCTCGTCCTTCTTTCCTTGGGCGAGAAGCGCCCCGATGGACTTGCTCACTTGGTTCGACTCTTGGTTTTTGGCATCAAGGTCGTGTTTCAGATGGCGCCATGTTTCATACTTGGCTTGCCATTCGGCCATGGGCACCTTGAGCCCCTTTCGGGCAGCCCCGGCGATAACGGCGTCGGGGTGATCACGAAGCAACTTACGATCCAGCATTAGGGGGTGTTGTACCTTGTTCGCCTATGCGACAATGTCTTTCTACCTATGGATTTGTTCGACACCCATTGTCATCTCTACACCGAACCCGAGTTTTCAGACGTGGAATCGGTGTTGTCGGAGGCTCGTGAGCATGGGGTCCGAACACTCGTTTGCATCGGAATCGATGTTGAAACCAGCACCCGGTCGATCCAGCTTGCAGAGAAATACGACGGGGTGTACGCGACGGTGGGCCAGCATCCGAATCAGGCGGCGGACTTTACTCCCCAGATCCTTGCCGAGTTGCGAGAACTCGCTCGACATCCAAAAGTCGTGGGTCTTGGCGAAATGGGGTTGGATTATCACTGGAATTTCGCGACCAAAGAGCAGCAATACGCCTGCCTCGAGGCCCAGTTAGCGTGGGCTTGCGAAGTCCAAAAACCGGTGGTGTTCCACAGCCGAGAATCGTCTGAAGATTTGCTCGATGTGGTCGCCCAACTCACCAATCCTCCGCGCATGGTTCTCCACTGCTTTGGGGGCACCCTTGCCCAGGCGGAAAGAGCTCTCTCGATGGGGATGTGGCTGGGGTTTGACGGCCCTATCACCTACCCGAAATCTGTGGAGACACGAGAGGTTTTGGCGAAATGTCCGCGCGATCGGGTGCTCATCGAGACCGATGCGCCCTACTTATCCCCGGTTCCGCTCCGAGGGAAGCCGAACTCTCCCTCCAATGTTCGGTTTGTCAACGAAAAGGTCGCGGAAATTTGGGGGGTTTCTCCTGCCGAATCGGCTACAATCACAACTAAGAATGCGAGGCAGTTCTACGGTCTGGATTAGGGTCTTTTTTGCGCTTTTTGTGGCTAGCCTTGGCGTACGCGCGAGCCACGCTCAAATCACCGACCCGGCCGAAACGCCGTTTGCCCCCGGCGCCCGGCACCGAGTCTTGCTCATTCCGCTCGATGATCGCCCGGCGACGACGCAGTTCGCCCAGATGATGGGTTCAATCGCCCAGCTTTCGGTGGAGACTCCCCCTGCTTCGATGCTGGGGCGTTTTACGACCCCCGGACAATCTGACGCCATTCTCGATTGGCTGGAGCGTGTTCCGGTCCACCAATACGACTCCGTTCTGGTCAACATCGAGATGGTGTGCTACGGGGGGTTGATCTCCTCGCGCACCAATGAAACTTCAAAAGACGTGGCCATCCAGAGGTTGCGCCGACTTTGGAAGGTGCGGAAGGCGAACCCTGGGGTCCGGTTTTACGGGTTCGGGGCGGTGCAACGAATTGCGCCTACGGCCCTGCGAACGACGCGACCTTGGCGCGATGCCCTCACCCAACTCGTTTTGCTGAAGAGCAAGATCGTGGGCAAGCCCACCGAGGCGCAAGTGAAGCGAGCGAAGGACCTCCGGAGCAAAGTTCCGTACGGCGAGGTGGAGGCCTATTACGAGGCGCGCTCTCGCAATCACGCGGTCCAGCAGGAGTTGCTTCGGATGACTGCAGCCAGAGCCTTTGACTATCTTGTGTTGGGTCAAGACGATGCTCAGCAAGAGGGGCCCCATGTGGTGGAAAACCGCCGACTGGCGGAGATGGCCAAGAATCTCCAGATTGTCAACAAAGTCTTTTTCTGCGAGGGCATCGATCAGCACTCGAATGTCCTGTTGAGCCGGTCGATTCTCGGTCGCCAAAACTGGACTCCGGCCGTGCATGTCGAGTTTGCCGATGAAATCGGCAAGGGCAAGGTGGCTCCCTACGAAAGCACTCATGTGGAGGAGAGCTTGCTGGATCAAGTGAGGGCGAGCGGGGCGAGAATTGAGCCCGATCCCGCCCAGGCGGACTACACCTTGTACGTCAACACTCCTGATCCTCGGCCAGATCACTTCAAGACGTTTGTGGAGAAACTCACGAGCGATGTCGATCAGGGTTTCCCAGTGGCTGTTGCCGATATTAATTTGGGAACGAATGGGACAGGGGACGTTCGATTGTTTGATTCACTGCAGGAATCCGGACGGTCGATGCGGCTGCTCTCTTACGCGGGATGGAACACCGCGGGCAACACCATGGGAACGGCGATCCCCGCCGCAAACATCTATCTGGCCGCTCGGCGGGTGGCAGGCAACGATTTTGAGCGGGAACTGGCCCAGCGAGCGTTCTTGCTCCACCGGTTGGTCAACGATTTTTCCTATCACCGGTACACGAGACCCCTCGCGTATGATCTCCAACAACGCCTTGGCGCAGAAAAGGAAGAGACCTACGGGACGGCTTTCGATGCGATCAATGACTTTGTCCGCCAAGACATGTCTCTGCGGATCAATGACACGTTCCGAACCCAGTTTCAGGGTCGGACTTTCTTTGCCGGGCCGCGACAATATCGCTTTAGCGAAATGAGAGATGTGAAGGTCGAACTGCCCTGGCCCCGGGCCTACGAGGTGCGAATCGGGTTCACCTTGTTAGCGTCCGAGGTTGCCTTTTGAAGTCCCCTCGCGGTTTTCTTGCGCACACAGATTTTCTTGAGGGTGCCTCTCGAAAGTGGTGCCTGTACGTTCCACCCTTCTGGGATGGTGTCGCCTTCCTCCCGACGATTTTGTATCTGCACGGGCGCGGAGAGAGCGGGACCGACGGGCTTCGCCAGTTGTTGATCGGGCTTCCTGCGGCCATCGTCAATCGTGCCGAGGATTGGCCTTTTCTCGTGATTTGCCCGCAGAAAGCGCACCAAGACGAGGAATGGTTTGACCAGCAGGGGTGGCTCTCCGAGGTGCTTCGGCAGACCGAAGAGACCTACCCGGTGGATACCTCACGCAGATATATCACCGGCCTGAGTCAGGGAGGGCGTGGCACGTTTCGCCTTGCGGGTCGTCTCCCGTGGAAGTTTGCGGCCGCGGCGCCTGTTTGTGGTTGGGTGGACCCGGCGGAGGCCGTGGAATCTCTCCGTGGAGTTCCCACGTGGGCGATTCATGGTCTTGCCGACGAGACCGTCCCTGCGGCGGGGTCAATCGATGCGATTTCTGCCTTGAAAGGCGCGGGAGAAAGCCCCGAGATCACCTTGCTGGAAGGAGTCGGCCACAACTCGTGGGATTTTGCGTATCGAGAGGCAGGCCTTGCCGCCTGGCTCCTGCGGCATCAGCGGCCTCAGTACAGTCCACAATAAAACGAGGAAGCTTCCTGAGAAGCTTCCTCGTTTTAGATGGGCTTGAATCGAGTTTAGTTAACCGGCGCAAGTCTTGCAGGCTTTCGCACACTCTTGGCAACCATTGTGAAGGTTGTTCGCGTGATCATGGCCCTTGTGAGCGCTGCACGCTGCACAACCTGAGCAACCAGCCTTGGCTTGGCACTCCTTGCAAGCGACCTTGGCTCCGGCCTTTGCACACTTTTCGCATGGCTTCATAGCCTTGTCCGCGCACTTGCATGGGTTGCACGTGCATGGGTTGCATGCACATGCGGCCTTTGCTCCAGCCTTTGCGCACTTGTCGCAGGCTTTCACGGCCTTGTCTGCACACTTACATGGGTTGCACTTGCATGGGTTACATGCACATGCGGCTTTTGCTCCGGCCTTGACGCACTTGTCGCAGGCGATCATAGTGACGGTAGGTTTCGCTTGGCAGTTTTTGCAAGCGGCCTTCGCACCGGCCTTCGCACACTTGGCGCATGGCTTCATGGCCTTGGTGCTGCAAGCGGAGGTAGCGTTGGCTTGCTTTCCCGCAACCTTAGTCGAGCACTTACACTCGGTCTTTTTGTCTGCGTTAGCCGTAGCGATGCTCATGGATGTGAGCGCTACGAGGCCGACGCACAGGGCAATAAACAGTTTTTTCATAAGTTCAAATCCTTTCTAGAAAGGTTTACTTCCCTATTAAATCATGTTGTGACTCTAAAAGACAATGGGTGAGCACTTACTGAAATACAATTGCATTAGCAATGCTTCTGCCTTAGTCCTAGGAAATGCGGTTGTCGGGTAGCATCTTGGCGTGATTGCGAGGCTCCGCGGACTCGTTTTGGAGAAAGGAAACGGCCAAGTTTTGCTCGAGGTAGCAGGGGTTGGTTACGAAGTTTTTGCGCCTGAATCCACGTTGGCTCGATTGCCCGACCCAGGACATGAAGCGATCGTTCTCATTCGGCAGATTTTCCGAGAAGACGGGACGTACTTGTACGGTTTCACCGAGAAGTTTGAGCGTCGCCTGTTCGACTTATTGACCGAAGTAAAGGGCTGCGGGCCAAAAACGGCGCTCGCCATTTTGAGCATTCTCGGCGCAGATGGCGCGGCGACGGCCATCGCCACCCAAGACGCAAAACTGCTCGCGAGGGCCAACGGGGTGGGACCTCGCCTTGCCGAGCGAATCCTGCTCGAACTCAAGACCAAGATCGCGGATGAGCAATTCATGGCCAGAATTGACAAGGCCGCCGTTTCACTCGCGACCGGAGGGGTGGTGGAGTCGTCTGATTCTTCGGAACTCCTCGACGCCCTGCAAGCCTTGGGCTATCGACGGCAGGAGGCCGAGCGCGCGATCGAGTTGATCGCAGAGGCGGACTTGCCTATTGAGGAGCAACTTCGCGAGGCACTGAGGCACCTTCGTAAATGAGCCGAGAGAATGAGATTTTCATGCCGGACGAGCGCCTCGAAGAGGTGCCCGTCGAGCTTTCCATTCGGCCGAAGCGGCTTGCCGAGTTTATCGGCCAAGAGAAGCTCAAAGACAACTTGTCGGTGTTTCTCCAGGCTTCTAAGCTCCGAGAGGAGTCGTTGGACCATGTTTTGCTTTTCGGCCCTCCCGGGCTGGGAAAGACCACCCTCGCAAACATCATTGCGACGGAGATGGGAGTGCCCATTCACACCACCAGCGGTCCGGCCATCGTCCGGCCCGGCGACCTCGTGGGAATTTTGACGAACCTGGAGCCAGGGGCCGTGCTGTTTATTGATGAGATCCATCGATTGACGAGGACGGTGGAAGAGATTTTGTATCCGGCGATGGAGGATCGGATGGTGGACATCATGATCGGCCAAGGCCCGGCGGCTCGATCGATCCGCCTCGACTTGCCCTCGTTTACGGTCGTGGGGGCCACGACGCGGCAAGGGCTCCTCACAGGACCCCTCAGAGACCGATTCGGCATCGTCTCTCACTTTGCGTTTTACGACGATGATGCTCTGTACGAGATCATCCACCGTTCGGCGACGATCCTTGGATATGAGATCGATCAGGACGGCGCCCGGGAACTTGCGCGGCGAAGTCGAGGCACGCCCCGAATCGCCAATAGGCTGTTGCGTCGGGTGCGCGATTTCGTGCAGGTGGGCGGAGCCGCCACGATTACGAAGGCAGGCGCAGAGGATGCGCTCCTCAGGCTTGAGGTCGATGCAAAGGGGCTTGACCGTGTGGACCGCGTCATTCTCGAATCGATGATTCGAAAGTACGACGGAGGGCCCGTGGGGCTTGACACGTTGGCTGCAAGTACGGGAGAAGACGCGGGGACAATCGAGGACGTTTACGAGCCTTACTTGCTCCAAATCGGCATGATGCAGAGAACACCGCGAGGCCGGATGGTCACGGCTCTCGCCTATCAGCACCTAGGCATTTCGCCTCCAAAACCCAAGCGGCCAGCGAACGATCCACTCTTCGAAGAGTGAATTTGAACCTAATTTGCCTACTTTCGGGGTGTTGGGTCGGTATACTATAGGGTAGGGCCACGTTCGGCACAAATCCCTCACATTGCCGTATCCATCGTAGGCTCTTTTGGACCCCAATTAACTATGGAATCAATGAATGGCACGCCGCCAGTGCGCAAGACATGGCGGGAAAAGGTAGGTCTCGCGGAAATGCTCAAGGGGGGTGTCATCATGGACGTCATTAACCCCGAGCAGGCACGCATTGCAGAGGATGCCGGTGCGGTCGCCGTGATGGCTCTGGAACGAGTCCCGGCTGACATCCGAGCCCACGGGGGAGTCGCCCGGATGAGCGACCCAGAAATGATCTTGGGCATCAAAGAGACGGTGGACATCCCCGTCATGGCGAAGTGTCGGATTGGGCACTTTGCAGAGGCACAAATTCTTGAAGCACTCGAAATCGATTTTATCGACGAGAGTGAGGTTTTGACCCCGGCCGACCACGAGAACCACGTGGATAAGCATGGGTTCGCCGTGCCGTTCGTATGCGGCGCCCGAAACCTTGGCGAGGCCCTGCGCCGATGCGCCGAAGGTGCAGCCATGATTCGAACGAAGGGCGAAGCGGGTACCGGTGACGTCATTGAGGCGGTTCGCCACATGCGCACCATCTTGGCGGAGATTCGCCGAGTTGCGAACGCTCGTGAAGACGAACTGTATGTCTTGGCGAAGGAGTATCAAGCCCCGCTCGAACTCATTCGCGAGGTCGCCGAGAAAGGAAAGCTTCCGGTGCCGAACTTTAGCGCTGGTGGCATCGCCACTCCGGCCGATGCCTCGCTCATGATGCAGCTTGGAGCGGAGACCGTGTTTGTCGGCTCTGGAATCTTCAAGAGCGGGAATCCTGAGCGACGAGCCAAGGCCATCGTGGAATCCGTGCTGTTTTACAACGAGCCGAAGAAGCTGGCTGAAATCAGCAAGAATCTTGGCGAGGCGATGGTGGGGATCAATGTCTCCAGCATCCCAGACCGAGAGCTTCTCGCGCCACGCGGCTGGTAAGCCTGGCCCGAGCGAAAAATGACTCCCACGAGGTTGCCTCGGGGGAGTCATTTTGTTGATTCCTAGCTTTTCTTGCGGTTTTTTGCAAAAATCGGCTCCAACTTGTGAAATTGGCACTTATACTGCAAAGAACAGAACTATGAATGCAATCCTCTTGAGCCTTCTTCTTGGATCGTCGTCCTCGCCGGCAAAGGTTGTGGAAGTCAAGACCACGACTCACTTCGCCGGTCGGCTGGGCATGAGGGTCGAACAGACGCTAAAGGTTCTCTCCGGTGGGAGCGAGGTCACCATCCACGTGTCGCCCTATCACACTCGCAACAGCGGTCAGCATGCCTTCGAATCGGGCCAAACCGTTGAGGTGAAGGGACTCCGAACAGGAATCGACCACCTCGATGTTTCCATTTCAGACGTAAAAGTCGTCTCCTGACAAACGAGCCAAATCAACAAAGAAGCCCTCGTTCCGGACGACGTTGTCCAGAGCGAAGGCTTTTTTGTTTTACAGGCCGTGGTTAAAATCTAAATCCGTACGTGAGCGTGGCAAAGTGGACCTGACCATCTGCCTTCGTGTTCGGAACCCCAAACGTAAAGCCGGTCGCGAGGCCGGGGATTCCAGGAATGTTGTACGAGAATCCAACCCACGTATATCCGTTGACGCTGGAGATGTGGTCCGCCATCAGAACGAGGTTCTCGTTCCACGCGTCGTCTACGCCCAGCATGAGCCGGTGCCGATCTCCTGAGCGAAGATAACCGCCATGCAGCCGACCTTGACCGACGGAGTACGCCGCCACGGCGTAGGGCTCCGATGCCGTGCCGTCAAAGTTCTGCCAGCCGGCGGCAAAGCTGAGCTTGTCGACCTTCTTCCAAGCTCCCTCTTGCAGGAAATTGACTTTGAGGTTCAGGACCGTGGCGCCTTGAAAGTCGGAGTCGTACCCTGCCTCCATGAAATTGAAGAGCCCCACTTGCAATGAATGTGCATGGGTGTACTTCTTGTCGATCTTGCGTTCAGTGCCGCTGATCGTGTACCCAGCGACCGCTTCGCGGTGTCCCAAAACATCGCTTGTCGGAATCGTGTTGAGCGCGCTTGGCCCTGCCAAACTCGCGGTGGAAATCGCGCCCCATGCGATTCCGGTGATGCCCCATCGAAAACCCTTTCCCATATCCCTAGAAAAACCTCAGGGTGTTCATTCCATGTGAAGGGAACGAACACCCCAAGTATTATTCCAGGGATTCGACGCCAGGAGAGAGCGAGACTAAGACTTTTTCTCGGCCATTTTCACCGAGCTCACGTACCAGTTGGTAGGTCGCTGTGGCGTAAAGGCCGTCACCGTCGATCCTTTCTCGTAGGTGATATCGATCTTGTCCAAGCTCGAGAGATCGAGTTCGGCGGGCTTTGTCGCGTCGGCTTCGAAATTGAACTTCACCGAGCTTGACTTCGCCGTGACCGTGATGCCTCCATCGTTGCCAGATCCGCCCGCGACGTAGGCTCCGCTCATGGTTCTTCCGTTTGGCGCATCAATCTTGATTCCGCCGAGAAGACTGTACACGAGGCCCGTCGTCGCATCCTTTTCGCCCTTGAATTGGATTGCGTCAGGAGACTTTGCCATGCTCAGGAGCGCGCTGTTTTGGAGGACCCGTTGTTTCGTCGAGAACGGGCTTCCGGTCTCTGTTACTTGGTAGCTTGCCTTCTTGTCCTCGTCGTATTTACCGACCACGACAATCTTGACGCCAAGATTTTGGAGCGCCCCCAAGTTCTTCACGTCTCCAGAGACGTAGATGAAGTTCTTTGCGGGGTTGCTGCTCGTTGGCATGAGCTTCAAGGTTTCACCGGCGGCAACCGTGAGATCGCCCTCGATGTACATGGGGGCAGAGAGAGTTTTTACACCGCTTGCCCCAGGCAGAGTGGCCGAAGAGACCGATTTGTCGTAAATCGTGGCGTCTGCGGCGGTGGTGACTTTTCGCCACCGTGCGTCCCATGCCGCGACCGCTTTTTCATCGGCAAAGTTGATCCTCTTTTCCGTGAACCAAAGCTGATTTGGGTCGGATTTTGCCTCTGCGGCAGGAGAGGTAAAAACGTACTTATCTTTCCCGATGCCGAGCCCGTTGGTGCTGCCCGTGAACTCATAGGCGCTCTTGTGGACCACGACTTGTCCGCTGAAGTTCAGCAGGTCCGAGTAATCTTCGCGGTCATCCTTGGGGTCCCACACAATGCCGTCGTTCGCGAGAATGTGTGCCGACTTGTTGTCTTTCGTACTCACGGTCAACTTCTTACTCGTAAGAAAATTGATTCGTTGATTGGACGACATCGCCGCGATCGGATAGTAGATTTGGGTGGGAACGTCCGTCGTTTTCGTTCTCGTCTCGATCTTTTTGAGCCCGTGTTCGGTGATCGCCGTGAACTGCGTCCGGACGGTACTTGTCATTCCCTTGCTTGTGAGTCCCGTGCCTTCGAGAACGAACGTATAGTTTGTCTGACGGACCCGAGCTCCATTCTTGTCGATGTCTTGAGTCGACTCAAGGACTTCGACGACTTTTCCCTCGTAGGTCCCCACGCTTTGTCCGTCGGAGTTCTTCAACTCCGTGGAGCTCAGCGACATGGAGTATTCGCCGGATGCATTCATCTGGCGTCGAATCTGCGCGTACATGTCCCGGGCCCCACTTTCTGCGAGGAGCTGGGCCTGAAATCGTTCGCCTCCTCTCACCGCGCCTTTGTTGGCGGTAGTGGCGAGTGTAAGCGAGACCCCGACGACGGAGATCATTCCGGCAAGGCTCACCACAACGAGTGCCGTGGTGGACCCTCTATTGAATCGATAGGTATGTCTTTTCATATTTAGCCCCACATCCCTCCGTAGTCAATCTCTTTTTGCTGAGGTGGCTTCGAAGGTGTTGCCGGAGTTGCCGGAGTCGCCGGAGTGGAAGGAGGAGTGCTCGGCGTTGAAGGCGGCTGCGGCGGCGACGGAACCACCGGTGCAGGCTTTGGCGGCGTGGTCGGAGCCGGCGGCGTCGGTGTTCCAGGCTTCACTGGCGTGCCCGGAGTCCCTGGTGTGCCGGGCTTCCCTGGAGTTTGGGCCACAACCGGTGCGGGTGGTGGCGGTGGGGGAGGGGGCGGCACAAAGAGAGTGTCGAGCTCATCGGAGGTCGTCGAACCTGCTCGAAGGCTCACCCAACGGCTTTCAATCCGACCGATTAGTTCGACGCTTGAACTGCGAGAACTGGTGACCACAGCCGCGGCATCTTTCCACGATACGCGCACGACGACTTCTTGGAGTCCATCCTTTCCAGCGACATCCCGGATCGTGTAGGTGCCTGAAACCTTGGTCTTCTTCGAGTTAGGAAAGCTCAAGAGCGATGCTTCAGGAATCGCGAAGGATTGATTGGTCGCGTTGGGTCTTCCCCCGTTCGAAATCGAGGTGAGAGATTCAAGCTGCTCCTTGGCAATCAAGGTGGCGACCGTTCGGGCGTCGGCCTGATTAGACACCCTCATGGACTGTCCCGAGGCCGCGAGCACCCCGAGAGATAGTGTCGTCACGAGGCCTGTTGCCACAAGGACTTCAACAAGGCTGGCCCCGCGACGCAGGCGAATTCGAGTTTGGTTCTTCATTTCCACTCCTAGTGAGGAAGAATGGTCGAATCGCAGGCGATCCTTAATCAGAAACTTACGAGGTTTTCTTCAATGGTCAGGCGATTTGTACGTCGGTAGGCCCTGATTGAACCTCACCGATCACCGCCGAACTCTCTCCGGACTGGTTCAGTCGGTGGACGACTGCCGAAGCGACTTCGCGGCCGACGAACAAGATCATGCCAATGCCCATATTGAACACGCGGAACATTTCTTGCGTGTCCACGTCCCCAGCGTTTTGGATCATCGAGAAAATGGGGGGTGGCGTCCAGCTTCGGCGATCAATCACAAGCCGGACATCCGAAGGCATGACGCGTGGGGGGTTGTCAAACAGCCCGCCTCCCGTGATGTGCGCGACGGCATAGATCTCGGGGACCTCTTGCAGAAGCGGAAGAACAGACGCGGTGTAGCATCGGTGGGGCCGGAGGAGCTCTTCGCCAATGGTGGTTCCGAGCCCAGGCACCTCATCGCCGACCGAGTAGTGACCTGTTTCGAACAGCGCCCGTCGGGCCAGCGTGTACCCGTTTGTGTGCAGGCCGTTACTAGAAATTCCGATGACGAGGTCTCCGGCAGACATTTTGCCTCGGGGTAGCTTTTGCGACGCATCGACGATGCCCGTCATGCACCCGACCACGTCGATCTCTTCGTCGTGGTAGACCCCGGGCATCTCGGCAGTTTCGCCCCCGATGAGTGCACAGCCAAGGGCCGCGCATGCGTCGGCCGCGCTCCCGACCACTTGATTAAACTGGAGCGGCGAGAGCTGACTACATCCAAAGTAGTCGACAAAAAAGAGGGGTCTGGCACCCTGGCACAAAATATCGTTTGCGCAGTGGTTGACGATATCGGCCCCGATGTTTGAATAGTCTCCCACCATGGCCGCGACCTTCGTTTTTGTGCCTACTCCATCAATCGTGCAGGCGAGGAGAGGTCGCTCAAGGTCGGGAAAACTGCCTTGGAATAAGCTTCCAAACCCTCCCACTCCGCTGACCACTCGTTCGGAGTACGTGGACTCAATGGCCGACGTGATGTCGCGAAGGGTTCTTTGCGAGAGGTCAATATCGACTCCCGCGTTACGATAGCTAGTTCCTTGTTCAGACATGCGAATCCGGTTTACGAACGTGTCTCAACAAGAGCACCCCGTACCTAAGAATCGTACCTCGTTACTCGGGCAGTCGGTGCCCGAGTTTTTCACGCTTCGTTTCCAGATACTTTGCGCTATGCTCGTTGACTGGAGTGACAATTGGAACCTGATCCACGATCTCTAGCCCGAATCCTTGCAACCCGCTTACCTTCTTCGGATTGTTGGTCATGAGCCGGATTCGCTGAATGCCGAGGTCGGCGAGCAGTTGGGCCCCTTGCCCGTAATCCCGAAGGTCAGCTTTAAATCCGAGGGCGAGGTTTGCCTCCACCGTGTCGAGGCCCTCGTCTTGGAGTTTGTAAGCGCGGAGCTTGTTGAGGATTCCGATACCGCGACCCTCCTGGGCGATGTACACGACAACTCCCTTTCCTTCCTCCTCAATCCGTTGGAGGGCGAGAGCAAGTTGATCGCCGCAGTCGCATCGCAAGGAGCCTAGAATATCGCCCGTAAGGCAAGAACTGTGCATGCGAACCAGGACCGGCTCTTCGCCCGCGACCTCGCCCTTGATGATCGCCAAATACGGGGTGGCGTCGATGGTGCCCTCATAGGCCTGGATGGTGAACTGGCCATGTTTGGTGGGGAAGTCGATGGGCCCGGCCACGAGCTTGATCAGCTTCTCGGTATGACGTCGATAAGCAATCAGGTCGGCAATGGTGAGGATGAGGAAATTGTGCTCCTCAGAAAACTTGACGAGGTCGGGCAGTCGCATCATCGTCCCGTCTGCGTTCAGGATCTCGCATCCCGCCGCGACAGGCTTGAAGCCCGCCAGGACCATGAGGTCCACACTTGCCTCTGTATGCCCTGCTCTCATGAGCACCCCACCTTTTTGAGCCCGGAGAGTGAGCATGTGGCCGGGACGACCGAGATCGGTGGGGATGGCGTTGTCATCGACAAACACCTCCACGGTTTTGGCTCGGTCCGCCGCGCTGACACCGGTTGTGGTGCCGCGCAAGGCATCGACCGTCTCGCCCATGGGCGTGCTCAAACGAGCGGTGTTCTGCTTGGTCATCATCGGGATTCCAAGCTCTTCAAATCTTTGCTCCGTGGTGGAAATGAACGGAACCCCGCGCCCGTGGGTGATCATGAAGTTCATGATTTCGGGGGTGGTTTTTTCTGCGGCAACGATCAGGTCGCCTTCGTTCTCCCGATCTGGATCATCGACGACAACGATCATTTCTCCTCGTCGGAGGGCGTCGATGGCTTCGGGGACGGTAGCAAACTTCATAAGTGTCTTCTATTCTACGGCGGGAAAGATGCAAAAAGCACTCTCCAGGTAATCCTAAGGGGCTACTGGAGAGTCTTCTTCCAGTGGTCGAGAAGCTGGAGGGCCTGAAGAGGAGAGAGCTCGTTTACATCCAGTTTTTCAAGTTCTCGGACGATGGGTCCGGGATCGGCCTCGAAGAGGGTGAGCTGAACTTTTTCTGTGCGCATGGAGACGGGCTTCGGGGCAGGTTCCTTCTGCTCGAGTTCGGCAAGGATTTCTGAAGCTCGGCCCAACACTCGTGGCGGCACTCCCGCCGCCCTTGCCACGTGGATACCGTAGCTGCGATCGGTGCCTCCCGCCAGCACTTTGTGGGTCCAGATGATGCTATCGCCGATCTCCTGCACGCTCACTCGGTAATTGACGATCCCCGGAACTTGCCCCTCGAGTACGTTGAGTTGGTGGTAGTGGGTGGCAAACAGAGTTTTTGCGCCGATATCGGCGAGATGCTCCGTCATCGCCCAGGCGATGGCGAGGCCATCGTAGGTGCTGGTTCCCCGCCCGACTTCGTCGAGAACTACCAAACTGCGAGGAGTGGCGTGGTTGAGGATGTAGGCGCTCTCGAGCATTTCCACCATGAAGGTGCTTTGGCCGAGAGCAAGCTCGTCCTTTGCCCCTATCCGGGCGAAAATGGCGTCACAGAGGCCGATTTTTGCCGCATCGGCGGGAATATAGGCTCCGATTTGCGCCATGAGGACGATGAGTGCGACCTGTCTTAGATAGGTCGACTTTCCGCTCATGTTCGGGCCCGTGAGAATCATGAGGCGTTCTCGGCGCGCCTCACTCAGGTCGGAATCGTGGGTAGTGAGACGAATGTCGTTGCTGACGAAGTGGGTACTGAAGTCTTCCACTACCGGGTGTCGTCCGGCCCGAATGTCGAGAACGTCTTCTTCGACCACCTCCGGCTTGACGTACCCCTTGTGGGCGGCGACTTCGGCAAAGGTGGAAAGGACGTCGAGTTCGGCGACGGCTCGCGCGGTCTTGAGGACTTCTGCGCTGTGGTTCGTGATGCGGGCTCGAAGGCTCTGGAAGAGGTCGTTTTCGAGCTGAATCGCCTTGTCGGAGGCGCTTAGAACCGCACTTTCTTGCTCCTTTAAGTCCGCCGTGATGTAGCGCTCGGCATTGGCCGTGGTCTGCTTGCGGATGAAGTGCTCTGGGACCTTGTCGATGTCACGCTTGCTGACTTCAAGGTAGTAGCCAAAAACGGAGTTGTAGCCAATTTTGAGGCTGGAAATTCCGGTTTTCGCTTTTTCTTCGGCCTCTAAAGTGGCGATATATTGTTTTCCTTCCTTGCTGAGCGTGCGGAGGGCGTCGAGGTCTGCACTGAAGCCTTCTCGGAAGATTCCTCCCTCTCGGGTGGTGAGGGGTGGCTCGGGGACCAGCGCTTGGTTCAGGCTCATGGACAGGGCGCGGAGGTCTGGAACGCTGCCGATGAGCTCAGCGATTCTTCCGAACCCGATGGATTCCAAGGTGCTCAGCCATTGGGGTGTTTTGTCGAGGGATTGCCCGAGTTGAGCAAGGTCTCTGGGAGATGCCAAGCTCGTTGCGCAGCGCGAGATCATGCGCTCCAGGTCGCCAACGCCTCGGATCGCCTCTCGGAAGTCGGCCCGAACGAGGGCGTCTTGATGAAACTGCTGGACGGCAAATTGTCTCGCATGGATCGCCCCGAGATCAAGAAGGGGCTGCTCCACCCATCGACGCATCATCCGGCTTCCCATGGCGGTGACGGTTTTATCGAGGGCGGAAAGCAAAGTGTACTTTTTTGATCCCGAGCTTAAGTTTTGAGTGAGCTCGAGAGATCGACGGGTGCTCGGATCCATGGCTAGGAATCCATCGACGGAGTACGTTGTGATCGAATCGACATGAGCCAGGTCGAGTCGATTTTGCTTTGCATAGTCCAAGACCATGGCGGCAGCGACGATGGCGCCTTGTTTTTCCTCGCAACCAAAGCCATGGAGGCTATTCACCTGGAGTTGCTCCAGGAGTGTCCGGGTCGCGCGGTCCGGCTTTTGCGGGCCAATCTCGGTGACAGGGATGGACTGGATTTGGCGGACGGCGGCCAGGATGGCTTCTTCCGTCGGCGGAATGAGCATTTCGCTCGGCTGAATTCGAGCGATTTCCATGAGGATGCCGTCCGACGATTCTTCGCACTTCAGTTCCGTCACGAGAAACTCGCCGGTGCTAGGATCGAGAGTCGCGATTCCGGCCACCCCATCAATAACGCACACGGCGGCGAGGAAGTTGTTTTGGCCGGAGCTCAACATGCGGTCGTCGAGGAGAGTGCCGGGCGTGAGGACTCTTGTGACCGCACGCTTCACCAATCCCTTGGCCTGCTTGGGGTCTTCGACTTGGTCGCAAAGCGCGACCTTATGCCCGGCCTGAATCAGCCTCGCAAGGTACTTTTCCACCGAATGGAAGGGCACACCTGCCATGGAAATGCGCCCGTTTTTCCCGTCTTCGCGGGCTGTGAGCGTGATTTCTAGCGTGGCGGCCGCAGTCTCGGCATCTTCGCCGTAAAACTCGTAAAAGTCGCCAACGCGCATCGCCAGTAGAGCATCGGGCCTTTCTGCCTTGTGCTCAAAGTACTGCCGAAGCATGGGGGTTTGGGCCTGCACGAGCCCTATTGTACACCTTCGTGCAGTAAATCATAGGTTCAAAATTGGCCCGACGGGGTACAATCGTGGCCCCGTCATGCCAGATCCTAAAATTCGTAATATAGGCATTATTGCCCACGTTGACCACGGGAAAACCACGTTGGTCGACGCCATTTTTAAGCAGGCGGGCACATTCCGCGCAAACCAGAACATTGATATCCGAGTCATGGATAGCAACGATCTTGAAAAGGAGAAAGGAATCACCATTCTCTCCAAGGTCGCCAGCGTTCGATACAAAGACTACAAGATCAATATTGTTGACACTCCGGGCCACGCTGACTTTGGTGGCGAGGTGGAGCGTGTTCTCAGCATGGTCGATGGCGTTTTGCTCGTCGTCGACGCTTTTGAAGGGCCGATGCCGCAGACCCGGTTTGTGCTGAAGAAAGCATTTCAGAACAAGCTTCGCCCCATCGTGTGTGTGAACAAAATTGATCGGCAAGGGGCTCGTCCGAAGTATGCGTACGACAAAACCATTGACCTATTTATCGATTTAGGGGCCGAAGAGGACGATCTGTTCTTCCCTCACCTCTACACCAGTGGAGCCGCCGGATTTGCTCGGAGCGAGCCGGACGGGACCGACACGGACATGCGAGAGCTGTTCGAGACGGTCATCAATGCCGTTCCACCGCCGCAGGTAGAGATGGAAGGGCCATTCCTTCTCCAAATCAATAATCTTGACTACAACGACTACTTGGGTCGTATGTTCGGCGGAAAGATTCTTCGAGGCGACGTGAAGATCGGAGATCGCCTTCAGCACCTAAAGCCAACCGGAGAGAAGCCAAGCGGCTTCAACGTAACGAAGCTCTGGGTCTACGAAGGCATCGAGCTGAAGGAAGTCGAATCTGCCTCTGCGGGCGAAATCGTGATGCTGGCGGGCGTGGATGCGGTGGGACTGTTTGACACCATTGCCGCTCCGGATACCACGGAGCCCATTCCTGCGGTTGAAATCGAGCCGAGCACACTAAGCATGAACTTTTATGCCAACCAGTCTCCGCTGGCAGGCAAGGATGGCGGGAAATTCCTCACGATCCACAAGATCAAGGAGCGCCTCGAGCGCGAAGAGCACGTCAGCGTTTCGATCAAGCTCGATTCAGACTCGACCGCAGACGCCTGTAAGGTCAATGCTCGTGGCGAGCTTCAACTCGCGATCTTAATTGAAACCATGCGGCGCGAGGGCTACGAAATGGCGATCTCGCGACCGCAAGTTATCTTGAAGAGAAACGCCGCCGGGGAGCTTGAAGAGCCCTACGAGCTTGCGACCCTGGAGCTCCCGAGTGAGTCGATGGGGGATGTCATGGAAGAGCTTGCGCGCCGAAAGGGCGAGATGCTCGACATGCTCCTTGAAAACACGTCCGTCCGTTTGGAATACCGAATCCCGACTCGAGGTTTGATCGGATTCAGAACGAATTTCTTGACTCTCACACGGGGTCTTGGGATCATCGGAACGATTTTCGAAGGCTATGGCCCTTACAAGGGCGAAGTGCAAAGCCGAACCCAAGGATCTTTGATCTCGAAGGACACGGGCAAGATCACGCGCTACGCGTACGAAAACGTGCAGGAGCGCGGAGTGATCTTCCACCCAGTAGGGGTGGATGTGTACGCTGGAATGGTGGTTGGGGCGAATGCGAGGGATGAAGACATGATCGTTAACATCACCTTACAGAAGGCCGCGAATAATATGCGCAGCGCTAGCGCCGACGCCACTACGGTCCTCGATTCTCACCGCAGCTTCTCATTGGAGCAAGCCTTGGCTTGGCTCCGAGACGATGAGCTTCTTGAGGTGACGCCAAAGATGCTACGATTTAGAAAGAAGCTTTTGGATCACAGCGAGCGGCGGGTTTCCGAGCGCCGATCCGAAGCATCGTCGGTCAAGTAACAAACTGAACATCATGAAGAGGTCTCTTGTATTCGCATGTGGACTCGCCATCAGCGGATTGGCGGTCGCGGGCATTCTCTCCCAGTTTCGAGGGGTGGGGCCAAGCCAGGATTTAAGCCGCGTGCGTGTGGTGACTTATAACCTGGAATGGTGGAACTCCAAGGTGCTGAAAGAACGCCTGACGAACGTCCGAAGCGTGCTCCACAACATCAACGGGGACATCATTGGGGTGCAAGAGGTGGAAGACCGCATCTCTCTGGCAAAGGTCTTCGATAAGAACTACACCATCGGATTGATTGACGACAAGGCGGAACGGCAAAACACCGGTATTGTCGTGCGCAAGCCTTATGTGCTGAAAAGCTACGCGATGCTTTTCCCTTCGGCCAGTGATGATTTTGCGTTCCCAGGAAAGCGAGATGCTTTCCACGCCGTCATCGAGACTCCGGGCAAGGACCGACTCGACGTCATTGTCTTGCACCTCAAGAGTCGCCGGGGTGGACGGCTTACCACCGATCCTCAGCGGCATCAAGCAGCCTTCAAATTGACCCAAAAGATCAAGCAAGAAGGTTGGAAGAACGTGATCATTCTGGGCGACCTGAACGACGGGTCTGACGATATGACCTGCGAAATCCTTGAAACGGGTTCTGCAGATGGAAAGAGTACGGGAAGCCCGCTCATGGTGAACCTGATGGAACCTCTCTACCGAAAGGATTACGTCACGATTGACCTCGCTCGAAAGTTTAGTGGAAAGGCTATCGAACCGCGGGTGGAAGGTGCCTTCGCCGACAACGAGCGACTGAAAGGCCAGGATTACAAGTTCCCAGACGATGTGAAGGTGACTCAAACCTTGTTTGACCACATCCTGTTCTCGCCATCCCTCGCCTCTCAGGTGAAAGCTGGCCCCACGATTTACTCTGGAGTGGATGCGCTTCGGGGAAGCGATGATTCGAAAGCTCAAACTCTGTCGAGCGATCACCTCCCGGTCTACGTCGACCTGAAGTTGCCGCTCAAAAAGTAAGCGCTACGCGCGGAGGATATCGAGCAGCGCTGGGTTGAGATACAACGTATCTCGTCCTACCTTTTGGGATTGGAGAATGCCGATCTCTTCGAGTTTTTGAAGGTAGACCGACGCCGTTTGGCGTTGCGCTACCTCGCGTTCTACGAGATGCCCGATTCGGGTGTACGGCTGCAGGAAAATGGTTTCTACAAGCTCCCGAGAGTATATTTTTGGCGCGAGTGTTCGCGTCTTTTCGGTCGCATCCTGAATCTCGTGGATGATCGACTGAATCTTGTGGCTTGTCTGAATGCTCGTTTCGGCAACGCCTCGCAGGAGGAGCAAAATCCACGCTTCCCAATCTTGGTTCTCGGTGACTCTCCTGAGGCCCGCGTAGTACTCAGGTCGATTGTTGATGAGGAACCGGCTGAGATACAAGACAGGATACGAAAGCAGCCGCTGGCGGACCAGCAATAGGACATTGAGGACCCTTCCCGTGCGGCCGTTGCCATCGTGAAAAGGGTGAATCGCTTCAAATTGGTAGTGTCCAACCGCCATGCGCACCAGCGGATCGTGGTCCGTGTCGCTGTTGAGGAACTCGCACAGATCCTGGAGCAAGCCCTCGATCCGTTCTGCCCCGGTGGGTGGGGTGTACACCACTTCTTTCGTGGCCGCATTGCGGATGTGGGTGCCGCCGCTTTGACGAATCGAGGTTCCGGCGGGAATGAGGTGTTTGCCGATCCCGAGGATCAAGCCAAGATCAAAAGGGTCGCCGGCTGACACTCGGTGGAACCCATCCCAAAGGGCTTCTTGGTAGCGCAAGACCTCTTTGGTGTGAGGGTCGATGGCTGTCGCCTGTTGCTTGCTCGCGGCTTGGTAAAGCTCGTCGTTGGTCGTAAAAATGTTCTCGATTTCGCTGCTACTCTTCGCTTCTTGAAGGGCAATGGAGCGGATCAACACGGCCGGATTTGGAATCCTGTGGCACGCCATTTCCAGCTCTGCCACCCGAGTTCTGGCCTCGATCGCGGCCTTCAAAACGGCCTTGGTCTCCAGTTCCACCGCCGGCGGAAGGTGAGGGAGCGAGTTGTAAGGAGTTGCAGGATCGTAATTGTTCACGACATCGACATGTTGACACAATATGTCGATAAAAAGTAATTCTGTGAACATATTTCGAGAATATGTCGATGCAAAATTTTTGGGTGGATCACCGGCGGGGACTGGTACAATCGGAAAGACCTCACCCGGGATTTGGTGCCCCACTTCTACGCTAAGTTTCTGGCGCAGGTCATGATGACCTCATCGGGACTCCGATGAATTGAATGCGCGGAACGGCAATCATGGCAACAAAATACATTTTTGTGACTGGCGGTGTGGTGAGCTCGATTGGTAAAGGTATCGCGACGGCGAGTCTTGGCCGATTACTCCGGAATCGTGGATTCACGGTGGCTCCTCTCAAACTCGATCCTTACATCAATGTAGATGCGGGCACCATGAATCCATTTCAGCATGGCGAAGTGTTCGTGACAGAAGATGGAGCCGAGGCCGATCTTGACCTGGGTCACTACGAACGGTTCATGGACGTGGCCTGTACTCGCGGGAGCAGCGTGACCACCGGGCGCGTGTACCAGAATGTGATCGAGGCCGAGCGGCGCGGCGACTATCTGGGTGGCACCGTTCAGGTCATTCCGCATGTCACCAACGAGATTAAGAGAAGCATCGTCGCGGTCGGTCGTGAGCACGAAGCCGATGTGGTGATTGCTGAGATTGGGGGTACGGTCGGCGACATCGAATCGCTCCCCTTCCTCGAAGCGATTCGACAAATGCGCAAGGATGTGGGGGCAGAAAACACGATGTTTTTCCACGTGACTCTGATTCCTCAGGTGGGTCCGTGGGGCGAGATCAAGACGAAGCCGACTCAGCACAGCGTCATGGCCTTGCGCGAGATCGGTATCTCCCCGGATGTTCTGATTTGCCGAAGCGAAGTCACGATCGAGGACGACGTGAAGGAAAAGATCAGTCTTTTCTGCGATGTCCCCGCTCAGGCGGTGATCGAATCGCAAACAGTTCAAACGATTTATGAGGTTCCTCTGCGCTATGAAAAGGCAGGATTGGGCAATCTCGTTGTCGAGCGCCTTGGCCTTGACCAAACAGAACCCGACTTGAGCGCATGGGAAGGCATCGTGGAGGCGCTCATCCATCCCGAACGCGAAGTCACCGTTGCGGTGGTAGGCAAATATACGTCGAATGGCGACGCCTACAAATCCATCAGCGAGGCTCTCGTGCATGGAGGCATTCCTCACCGGGCGAAGATCAACATCCGATGGATCGAGAGTGACCAACTGGAGAACGGAGCCCCCGCGACGGAACATCTTGACGGTGTCGACGCCATGGTTGTCGCCCCGGGATTTGGCGGTCGCGGGATCGAAGGAAAGGTGGAGGCCGTGCGGCACTGCCGCGAAAACGGCTTGCCGTTTCTGGGCATCTGCTACGGAATGCAGATGGCGGTCGTTGAGTTTGCGCGCAACGTGTGTGGTTTGGAGGGTGCAAATTCACAGGAAGTCGATGCGGACACTCCTTACCCGGTGGTCCACCTTCTTCCCGATCAAAAGGGCGTCACCGACAAGGGCGCGACGATGCGCCTCGGTAGTTGTCCGTGCAATCTGACGATGGGAAGCTTGTCTCAAGAGCTTTATGGGGACACTCGAATCACCGAGCGTCACCGCCACCGCTACGAGGTGAACAACGATTTTCGGGAGAAGCTCATTGAGCACGGGATGGTGATCTCGGGGGTCTCTCCGGACTACCGATTGGTGGAGATGATCGAGATTTCAGACCACCCGTTCTTCGTGGGCACGCAAGCCCACCCAGAGTTTAAGAGCCGCCCCAACCGCCCGCACCCGCTGTTCTCGGGCTTGGTAGAAGCTGCGTTGGTGCGCAAGCAAGCCTACGCCGGCCGAAACGTTTAGGATTCGGGTTAAGGTTTTACGTCGGCAAACGTGGATTTATCGACGGGCGCGCTGAATTGCCACCTCGCGTTCCAGACGATTTCGTTTGACTCTGTCCCTTTGGGCTTTCCGACGTACTTGATCGTGAGCGGAAGGCTTCGCACACTATCAAATCGGAACTCCCAGAGTGTTTCGGGGTCACTCTTGAGGGTCGAGACCACCCGATAGAGATCCCTTGGCTGTCCGTTCACTTGGACGGTTTTTACTTCGTATTGAGACCGAAAGAGTCCATTTGGGTTAAACAAAACCTCGAAAAGCGGAGTGAACAAGGGTCGCCCGGTCGGAATGGATTGGACAATCCAGCCTCCGAAGTTTTGCCTCCAGGCGGTGAGAGTGCTTTCAATGTTGATGGGGCTGGGCGTGAGTCGTACGAGACCCTCTTTCCCAAAGGTCCACGGGGCGCCGCCGTTGGCGAAGATCACCTTTGTTTCGGTAGGCCGTGCGGGGTCCTGATATTCGATGCGGAAGTGCTTCGGATCTTGGATGTGCCCGAGCGCGGCCATCTGGCCCTCTTCCTCGGGCCCCTTGACCGCAAGGAGTGAGTCCATGACGACGTCCTTTACCGTTCGGAGCGCGGCATCGGCCTTTGTGGCAAGCAGCTTCCAATCTTGTGTGGGTGGTTTTTTCCAGCTTTCGGTGCCCGGCCGAGGAATCTTGATATCTTTCACCACCATGTCGGGGGGTGGCTTTGTCGGGTCTGGTTGGACCTCGGGACGGGGTGTTGTGGAGTCCCCCTTGTTGCCATCCGCCGAGGCAGAATCGGGCATCTTCATCGGGGCATCGGATTTCGAACTACACCCGATGAGGGCGAGGCCCGCGACGAGAAAAAGAGCAGGAGCGTAACGCACGTTCATATTACGCTTCGACAGGCATGATCGGTTTGTCGAGTTTTGCCCAATACGAGAGGTCGATCTCTGGGAAGCAAGCATCCTTTCGTTCACAGTCCTCGAGAAACTCAATGTCTGTGCTGCTCGGGACCACTCCCAAATGGGCGCGATCCGCGATTTCGGCCAGTTTGAAGAACCGGTCGAGGTGATCGTCGAATCGAATCTCGGCGTAATCGCGGGCCGACCAGGTGCTGATAAGGAATTGCCAGTCTGAGGCCTCGGCGAGCAGAAGTTCTCTCGCGGCTTGCACGACGACTCGATTCGCGGGTCCACCTGCGTATTCCCGAGCCATTCCGACCATTTTCTTCTGCGCTCCATGGAGCTTGACCCAGGTCCACGCGTTGTCCGCATTGAGCCAAATGTAGTGATATCCCCCTTCGCCCCACGATCCTTCGGGAAGGTGGATGGTATGCCGGGGAGGATCGATATCAAGAAGGTCTCCCCCAGAAACAGGCTGCAAGTCCGGCTCGTGGTGCATGGCGAGAGCGACTTCATAGAGAAACTCTGGCCCCTCGAACCACCAGTGGCCAAAGAGCTCGGTATCGTACATGGCGACGATCGTTCCGGTTCGATCCGCTTTGCCCTTGTAGTCGGCGAGAGTCGCCTTGAGCGTGTTCACAAAGTCCTTGGCATGGCCCGGAATGTTCTCGTAGGCGTCCCAAGGGCTGTAGGGACCCTTGGCTCCGAGATCCGCCTTATCTTCGCTGATGCGCCAGTATCGCAATCGGCCCGGATAGAGTTGCTTGTGGAACTCCAAGTATTGCGGATCGCCGGGGTATCCAACTTCGCCGGACCAGACTTTGACGGTTGTTTCCGGGTCTCGCGCCATACACACTACGCCATTTTCGAGCGCGTAGTGCTCGTATTCGGACCGAAACTCTTCGGGCGGCGTAAACATCGACTTTCCTCGCGCAAAGAGCTCGGCGAGTTGGGGGAAATTCGCCGCGTAGGTTCCGAGAGGCTCGCCTCCCCGAATCATGTGGCTGTCGACGAAAAAGTATTCGAGGCCGTTCTCTTTGAGGAAGTGCTCGACGCCTTTGCGCGGCCACTGCTTTTGGTCCTCATCGACGGGTGATTTCCAGTCATAAGTGGGTCGATACGCACACTCGGGAAGCCAAATGCCCCGAGGTTGGCGGCCAAATCTGGTTTTATACGTTTCGACGCCCAGCTTCACTTGAGCCTGGATGCTCTCGTCCGTACCTGTGAGCGGGAAGTAGCCGTGGGTGGCTCCGCAGGTGATGATCTCGATCAAGCCTTCGTCTTGAAAGAACTTGAATGCCTCGCAGATGCTCCGGCCCCATTTGTGTTTGAACTGGACGAGGGCTCGGGTGTAGAAGCGCTGCCAGAAGGCGGCGACTCCCTCCATCCACATCGGCCCTTCGGCGCGGAATTTCTTTTGGTCGCTGAGGGCCCAGTCAATCTTCTCTTGGCAATACTCCTCGAACCCAGCCTTGAAGGTGGGGTCATCGAGTTGGTCGGCGAGGATCGGAGAGATATTGATTGTCCAGCGAGGCGAAATGCCCTGGTTGCGGAGGCGATCCAATGCATCCAAAATCGGAAGGTAGCACTCTGCGGCAGCCTCGTTCAGCCAGTCAGTCCCGTGCGGCGACTTGCCGTGCGAGATCACGTACGGCATGTGGGAGTGGAGGCAAAGAAGAAAACGTCCTACGGGCATTACCCCTATTCTGGCACGTTACATCCGACTGGACGGGTTTACTGGTTTTCCGTTCACCCGAATCTCGAAGTGAAGGTGGGGCCCCGTGCTCAAACCGGTCGATCCAACTGCGGCAATTCTTTGCCCTTGGCTCACCCTTGCCCCCGATTTGACAAAGATTCTTGAACAGTGTCCGTACAGAGTCGACAATCCGCTTCCGTGATCAATCAGGACGGTGTACCCGTATCCGCCGCGATACCCGGCCGAAATGACCGTTCCGGCGGCGGAGGCCACGATGGGAGTTCCTGTGCGCGCGCCGAAGTCAATTCCAGTGTGGAGTTTCGATCGTTTGAGGATGGGGTGATGACGGTATCCGTACCCCGAGGTGACCGGACCATTCACGGGCCGGATAAACTTCCCTCGAAAAACCACGCCGCCCCCGCCTGCCCTTTGCTGGTAAGACCGAAGAAGGCTCTCGATGGCATCGCTTTCACGATCGAGCTTCGCGTATTCGGATTCCAGTCCCGCTTTCTCTTGCTGAATTTCGGCAAGAAGCTGGGCCTTAAGAGTTCGCTTTTTCTGAACCTCAGCCTTATCGACCTTGAGCTCTGCAATGGCGGCGCCGATGTCTTTTACCACTCGATCTTGCTCCACTTTGTCGAGTTCCACCTGCTTTTGGGCGACCTTGAGCCCATCAAAAATGTCCCGATCTTTGCGGGCCAAGAGCTCCATGACGCGCTTTCGGGCGGCCAACTCCCCCACGTTTTTCGATGCAAGGAGGCTCAGAATTCCGCTCTCCTGTTCGGACATGTACATCTCCCGGATGCGAACAGCGGCCTGCTTCTTCTTATTGGCTACGGCGGTGGTTGCCTTTTCCAGTGATTTCTGGAGCCTTATCTGCTCGGATTTGCCGCGAGTGAGCCGTCTTTCGTTGGCGTCCAATTTGTTCTCCAAAGACTCAAGCTCTGCATCGACCGACTCGATATTGGACATGATGTCTGCCACCGTCCGCTTGACTTGCCTCAACTCGCTTCTCAGGCTCTTTTTCTTGTTTTCAAGATTCTTTGCTTGGGTCTTGAGCGTCGAGATTTTCTTTTTCGATTGAGTGAGCCCGGGAGTCAGCAAGAATGCTCCCAGGAGGAAGATTGCGACCGCCAAGGACACTCTCTTCATCGAATCTTCCTCGGGTCGCGCATCGCGAAAATGGAACACAGGAGGCCGTACGCGGCCCCCGCGAGACCAAGCCAGAATACGACTTGTCCGAGGGGGAACTCGGCTTTTGAAGCCTGGATGGTGAGTCCCGCTCCCATGCTGGCGACGGCCATGGTGCATCCGTAAAGGAGGAAGCCTGCGAGGAGACCGCCGATGGCGCCTTGCACGAGGCCCTCGATGAACATGGGAGTCATGATCGTGCGTTGGGTGGCACCCACGAGTTGCATGATTCGGATCTCGCGTCGACGGGCAACGATCGTCATGCGGATGGTGTTGTATATCAGGATGCCCGAGGTGAGCAACATGATGATGCCGATGGATGTGGCGAGCCAGCGCAGAAGACGCATGCCATCTGTGACAAATTGGCGAGCGTCGTCGAGGTACCTCACGCCATTTTCCGGTTCAACCTCGGGGAATTTTTGAATCTGGCTCCCGATGAGAGGTGCCTTGGATAGATCGTGAAGGGAAACGTGGAGAGTGTCCGGGAGAGGATTTTCTAGGCCCTCCACGATCTTCGGAAACTTCTTTTGGTAGTCGGCCCATGCCTCCTCTTTCGTGATAAACCGGACGCCAGAGACCCCAGGAATTTTCGCAATGGCGGCCTTCAGTTTCCCGGCATTTTCGCGCTCGACATCGAGCCGAAGGAAAACTCTCATCTCGAAATTCTCAGTGAGACGTGCGGCCTCCTTTTGAATGCTGAGGAAGATGTAGGTGATTCCGCCAAGGATGAACAGCGCCATGGTGGCGGTGGTGATGGCGGCAAAGGTCATCCATCGGTTTCTCCGCAGGGCAATAAAGGCCTCGCTGAGGATGAATTCGATGCGGTCAAGCACGGGGGTTTACCTCCCGCACAATCTGCCCCTTGTCCATGTGGATCACCCTTCGGGCGACTTTCTCCACGATGAGTTGATCGTGCGTTGCGATCACGACGGTCGCCCCTTTTCGATTCAAGTTTTCAAGGATTCGGATGATCTCAAGGCTATGCTCGGGGTCCAGGTTTCCGGTGGGTTCATCGGCGAGAAGGAGCGGCGGATGATTGATCAGCGCTCTTCCGATCGCCACGCGCTGCTGTTCTCCCCCGGAGAGTTCGCGCGGGTAGGCGTCGGCCCGGTGAGCGATGTCCACCGATTCAAGGACCTGCGGGACCGTGCGCCTGACGTCGCGTTTGGTCTTGCCAATGGCGCGCATGGCGTAGGACACATTTTCCCAGACCCGCTTGTTGGGAAGGAGGCCAAAGTCTTGAGGCACGATGCCCATTTGCCGGCGAAGGAACGGAATGTCGGATTTCTTAAGAAGTTGCAGGCACTGACCGTTCAGCCAGACTTCGCCGGAGGTTTGTTCGACCTCCCTCGTGAGCAATTTCAGGAGGGTGGACTTACCCGATCCTGTCGCACCGCACAAAAAGAGAAATTCGCCTTGCTCTATCGTGAGCGAGACGTTCTTGAGGCCCTGGACCAGTTCTGAGTATTGGACAGAAACATCTCGATACTCGATGAAGGGTCGGCGGTTGGACGGTGTGGCGGAGTCCGGCAAGGGTAACAGAATCCTACCTCACTGCGGGAGGAGTCTCCTCGCAGGGGTGGTCTCGATCAGAGATTTCGGGCCCTGGGGTACCGGTAGATCGGGGCAAACTGGTTGGGAATCGAATCTCTTCGATTTGTGATTCTTTCGTGTGTATTTTATGTCGTAACCATAAACATACCGGTGCGTCTGAACGATTGGAGTCTCTAATACTCATGAAATTGGCGTCAAAGTCTTCGTTGTTTGCAGTATCTTTTTTTAGTCTCGCGGCCCTGTCTTTGTACGGGTGTGGTGGGGGATCCGCTCCGGTTACCGCCAACACCTCGGATACTGAGGCGCTCTGTACTACGATCCTGAATTGTTCGGCCGGTGGCGACCTGAGCGGGTTGACGGGTGTGCTCGTGGGTTCCACGGGCGGCGGAACATCTGCGGGCGGTTCAACGGGCGGCACCACTGGTGGAACAACAACCGGCGGGACCACGACAGGGGGAGGCACCTCTGGCGGGGGAACGACTGGCGGAACATCCGGCGGTGGAACTACGGGTGGTACTTCAGGTGGCGGAACCACAGGCGGAACTTCTGGCGGTGGAACGACAGGGGGAACGTCCGGGGGAGGCACAACGGGTGGTACCTCGGGTGGCGGAACGACAGGCGGAACGTCTGGTGGAGGGACGACAGGTGGAACATCCGGCGGAGCAACTACCGGTGGCAGCGTTGGCGGCACGACGAGTGGTGGCTCAACGGGCGGAGGCGGTGGGGGTAGCACTTTGCCAAATTGGCCAGCACCCAACTCCGGACCCTGGATTCGACTCCAAACTCTTGAAAAGAAAGTTGCCGTGATTCGGCCCGATGGATCGGGGCTCAAGATTTGTTTCGACGACTTCGGATGGGGCGGATCCTTCTCTCCTGATTACACGAAGTACGTGAGTCGCACGGCAGATTCCTACGCGAGGATCACGCGGAATGATGGATCGTCCACGCTCATTACAAAAGTCCAGTTGAACACTCCAAGCTTTGCTTCCGATGGTTCAACGATCACCTTCATTGCGAAGGATGGCAAGGGCATTTACACGTATTACGAGCCCACTGGAGCCTTGCAAAAGGTTTACACGGCTCCCCCCAACGTTTTGGTCACAGACCCGGTGATGAGCCCGGATCGTACAAAGCTTACGTTCACGTACGGCGTCACGACAGGTTCTTTCAAACCGGTGTACATCGCCATTCTCAACCTTGGGGCCAGCGTGCCGAAGCTGGTCGGCCCGGCGGTGAGTGGAAACTTCTTCCCCTCGTGGACGCCAGACGGCGAGTCCACCGTTTACATGTCTGTCGATCAGCTTCAAGGGGGATTTGTCGGGCGAAGGCACGTGGTCAGCACCGGTCAGGATACACAGATTCCTGGGGTGACCCGGATCAGTGGCATCACCATGAGCCCAACTGGAAACGAAATCATCACCATGGGGCCAGCTCGAAACGGGGCAAACCAACCCCTGATCAGCCGGTTCCCTATCTCAGGCGGAAGCCCAGTGGTCATCACGA